>VBQC01000323.1 GCA_005887825.1 Verrucomicrobiota bacterium
TATTACGATCGCCAGTATCATGAACCTTATGGGGCCGGACATGATGGTAATTCTCCTCATCGTGTTGCTCCTGTTCGGAGCTAAGAAGCTGCCCGAACTCGCCCGAGGAATGGGTCGAGCGGTAAAAGAGTTCAGCGCAGCACGAGATGAGATTGAGAAGGGATTAAGTCAGTCCGGTCCCAGCGGTGTAGCGCCGTCCAAACTACTGGACGCAAAGAGCGAGCTACCGTCTGCGCGGTCGTCCTAGCGACATCTACAGGTTTCTCGACAGCTTCTCACCGGCAGCTCCGCTACAGAAAGAACTCGATGATCGCTCGGGCAACTCGTAGGCCGCGCAAAAAGCGAATCGTCATTCTCGGGGGTGGTTTCGGTGGGGTTTATGTCGCAGTTCATCTCGGGAAACTATTCTCATCGCGGGAACTTAAGGAGATCGAGATCGTCTTGGTTAATCGGGAAAACTACATCGTTTTCCAACCGCTGCTCCCGGAGGTTATCTCAGGCTCTGTCGAACTCAATCACGTGATCGCGCCCATTCGTCGCATGGCGCCAAAGGCCCAATTATACACACGCGAAGTCGAATCGATCGATCCTATCGCACGAAGGGTCACACTGAGTCCCGGCATACGCCCGACATCCATTTCCCTTCGATACGATCATCTGGTAATCGCAATGGGAACGCGCCTGGATTACTCAAAGATACCGGGCATGCGTGAACACGCGAGCCCGTTCAAATACCTAAGCGACGCGCTCTATCTGCGCAATCAGCTCGTGCGCGTACTCGAAGAAGCCGAAACGGAGCCCGATCCCGAAATTCGAAGTCGATTGCTCACTTTCGTCGTGGCCGGCGGAGGCTTCTCCGGAGTTGAATGCATCGCAGAGATGAATGATTTCCTGCGAGATGCGGTTCGCGCCTATCACAACATTTCAGAAGGAGACCTGCGCTTAATTCTACTTCAACGCGGCAACCGCATTCTGCCCGAGCTAACGGAATCACTTGCGACATTCGCCCAAGAATTATTGATGAAACGCGGGGTGGAGATCCGATTGGGCGTGGGTCTTAAGGCAGTAAGCGCGCGCGCCGTAATCGTCGAGGACAAAGCGACCGGTAAAACCGAAACGATCGCGACGAGAACGACTGTGGCGACGGTGCCGGCCGGGCCACATCCCTTGCTCACGTCATTACCATTCTTGCAGGACAAGGGACGCATTATCGTCGGCCAAGACACCCAGGTCGCTGATTGGTCGAATGTGTGGGCGATTGGTGATTGTGCCGCAGTCAAACAAGTGGACGGACACATCTCGCCGCCCACTGCGCAGCATGCACTCCGACAAGCGAAGATTTGCGCAGAAAACATTGTTGCGTCGTTCCGTGACGCTCCTAGGAAGATTTTCAAATTCACTGGACTGGGAAAGCTCGGCTCGTTAGGTCGCCGCTCGGCGGTCGCTGAGGTTTTTGGGATGCGACTCAAGGGAATCTTAGCCTGGTTGTTGTGGCGCGGTGTCTATGTCACGAAGTTTCCAGGCTTGGACGGTCAACTTCGACTGCTGGTCGATTGGGTCCTCGACGTTTTCCTGCCTCGTGACATCACACAATTACGGCTCTTTAACGAAGAGAATGTGCACCGCGAGCATTTTGAAAAGGGGGAGACGATCTTCAGCCATGGCGACATCGGGGACAAGGTGTACTTTATTGTCAAAGGCGAAGTGACGGTAGAGCGCAATGGTAGCGCGCTCGCTACTCTGAGAGATGGCGAGGTCTTCGGAGAAGCTGCGCTCCTCACCAAGCAGCCGCGGAATGCAACTCTTCGCGCAGCCACCACGCTCGATGCCGTTGTGGTTTCTCGCGAAGCTTTCCAGGAACTGCTTGGGCATTTGCCAGGTGTACGGCAAGCGATGCACGCGATTACAACAACGCGCACCGTTCCTGCAGGAGCGATTCCGACGAGAGTTTGAGATCGACAACCGTCCCAACCTTCTCGCCCTAAGCCGGCGTCGCTTCGCGCCCGAGAAGGGCGTAAATCTCGGTCGGTTTTTGCTTTCCCTTTACCGCGACTTCGCCAAGCCGCCGAGTCTGGTAGCGTCCTTTTGCTTTCGCCAGCGTTGTACTCGAAATAATGATCCGCGTTGCATACTCTGGAGTCTTGGTTAGACCTTCCAATCGCGAGGCCAGATTCACTCCGTCACCGATCACCGTATAATTCAATCGCGCTTGCGAACCCATGTTTCCGGCGATGACCACATCAGTATTGATCCCGATACCAACATTGATGGCCGGACGCCCGCGAACCTGCCATTGCGAGTTTAATTCATCCAAGGCTTCACACATATCGAGCGCCGTTTTCATCGCGCGATCGGCATCGTCGGGATTGGCCAGCGGCGCGCCAAATAACGCCATGATGGCGTCACCCACATACTTGTCGACGACGCCGCCATGCGCTTCCACAATCGCGCTCATGCGAGTGAAATAGCGGTTTAGGATTCCCAACACTTCCTGAGGAGCAAGCGCCTCGCACATGGTGGTGAAGCTGCGCACATCTGAAAAAAGGACAGTGACTTCGCGCTCTTCGCCTCCCAGTGTCACATCCTTGCGTAACAATTCCGCGGCCACAGCGGGAGAGACGACTTTGCCAAGTAAATCGCGAACTTGATCTCGCTCCGCTAAACCCGCGCTCATATGATTGAAAGAAGACGCGAGCAGTCCCATTTCATCCGGTTGATTTACGTTCACGCGATATTGGTAGTCGCCTTGCCCAATTTTACGCGCGCCCTCGGCGAGCTGCAGAACTGGTTTGGACACACCGCGCGCAATCCAAATTCCAACCAAAGCCGAAATCGCCAACCCAAGAAGAGCAAGAATCAAGTAGGTGCGCTCGAGGCGAAGATAAGGCGCCAGTTCCTTATCAAGCGAGCGTTGCAGAAGCGCGACAACTGTTCCCGTTTCGGTCGGAAGCGGGAAGGAGTAGCTAACGTAACGCTCTCGGCCCAAGCTAACGTCGACAATTTGTGTCGCGCAAGATCGAAATCAACACGTCGCGCTTTGTCCCTTCGAAAGTGGTGGCGAGAAGAACGTCGTTCCGCGGATGAGACTGATCAAAAAACGTGATATCCAAATCGGAATAGGTCTTGATCTCTCGCGCGAACTCATTGTCGATGCGAAAGCCGGGACAAAGCCATGCGATCGGATCAGGCGCTAGAAGCGGCGTGATCGCCATGGCGTAAAGTTGTTTTCTGAGAAGCACGAATGCATAGGCAGTCTCCGATGTTTCCGCTTTCTCAATCAGCTTCGGAAAAGGAAACGCAACTCCCTGTAGCTCGGGTTGGCGCGTGTCGAAGAGCAATTCCTTCCCCAGCGACGCGATGAGAACGACATCCGCCTTGCTGCGACTCTGAAGACTCTGTAGGGCTGACAAAGTGGTGGCGCGATCTTGCTCGGCACCGGCAAAAGTCACTTGAAAAGCGTGGTCGCGGGAAAGGATTGCCGCCGCGCTGGTGATCTGAAGATTGCGTTGCTCGATTAGCTTCTCGAAAATCTGGACGCCGGCGCGCAGGCTCGCTTCGATTTGCGCCATGGCGTGTTGGCGATTGGCGCGCTTCACCACGAAGTAGGTGGTGCTTTGCAGTAGCGTTAGAAGCGCTACTAGAAAAAAGAGGAGTCGTCCTCTGAAACTGCGAAAACGAAATTTCAGCGATTATCCCCCAGTCGATAACGCCGGTGCTCTCTTTGCGCGAAAGTCCGGCTTCAAGTCCAAAGTGAAGAGCAACTCTTTCGATCCTTCGGCAAGATCGACATGTTGCGCGAATTTTTCCGGCGGACCTTTCAGCGATGGTTGCCAAACTTCGACGGAATATTGTCCGGCCGGCAAATCTTTCAGCATGGCGCGCCCATCTTTGCCGGTGACCTGAAAGTACGGCGTCGGCAACACCGCCACGTACGCGACCATCCAGTCATGAATAGTGCATCCGAGCGTGACGAATCCCTCCTTGTCGAATGTGACCGGTTCGGCCGGAATACCAGCGTAAAGCGGCAGCTCAAATTCTTTAGCCGGCGACAACGAGTAAACATCATGGCGAATGTTGTCGCTATTCGGGAAAATCAGAGATGTACCGACCTGGATCGCCGTCACATAGGGAACAAACTGCTGGTCTCGTTGGTCGATCACCGCCTGCTTCTTTTCGAGCGAAGCCACTGGGTTATTTGATTTCGCATAGACAACAGCGTCGGAAACCAGCGCGCCTTTGCCGTCTTTCACGGTGACGACGACGGAGCCAGCCTCGGCTTGGCCGCACAAAATCCAGACGGCAAGAAGGATG
>VBQC01000324.1 GCA_005887825.1 Verrucomicrobiota bacterium
GTTTTTGAAATCGACCGTTCTCCCCTGCCCGTCCGTGATGCGGCCGTCATCGAGCACTTGAAGCAACACGTTGAAGACGTCGGGGTGCGCTTTTTCGATTTCGTCGAAGAGCACGACCGAATATGGCTTGCGCCGCACGGCTTCGGAAAGTTGACCGCCTTCCTCGTAGCCAACGTATCCGGGAGGCGCGCCGATCAAGCGCGCGACCGTGTGTTTCTCCATGTATTCGCTCATGTCGATCCGGATCATGGCGTTCTCATCGTCGAACAAAAATTCCGCGAGCGCGCGTGACAACTCGGTTTTGCCGACGCCAGTCGGTCCGAGAAAGATGAATGAGCCAAGCGGCCGGTTGGGATCTTGCAAACCAGCACGCGCGCGGCGTACGGCGTTGGCAACAGCTTTGATGGCTTCGTCCTGCCCGACAACGCGCAAATGCAAATGCTCCTCCAGTTTGAGCAACTTTTCGCGTTCGCCCTCCTGCAATCGCGAGACTGGAATGTGCGTCCAACCCGAAACGACTTGGGCGATGTCTTCCTCGGTTACTTCTTCGCGCAACAATGTCGATTTTCGATCTTTTGCCGTTTTTGCCGTCGCAGTGGCCAATTTCTTTTCCAACTCCGGTATCCGGCCATATTGAATTTCGCTCGCCTTGGCGAGTTCACCGCGACGCTGGGCACGCTCCAGCTCCGTCCGCAGCCGGTCCAGTTCTTCTTTCCATTTCCGTTGCTCTTCAAGAACAGCCTTCTCCTTCTGCCACTCGGCTTTGAGCGCGGAGGATTTTTCTTTCAGTTCCGCCAATTCCCTCTCGAGCTTTTTCAAACGTTCCTTGCTCGCGGGATCTTTTTCCTTCTTGAGCGCTTGTCGCTCCATTTCGTGCTGCATGATTTCGCGTTCGATCACGTCGATTTCTGTCGGCATCGAATCCAGCTCGATCTTCAAACGCGACGCCGCTTCATCGACGAGATCGATCGCCTTATCTGGCAAAAATCGGTCGGTGATATAACGGTGCGACAACACCGCCGCCGCGACGAGCGCCCCGTCAGTGATACGCACGCCGTGGTGTACTTCATAGCGTTCCTTTAACCCGCGCAGGATCGCGATCGTGTCTTCCACGGTTGGCTCACTCACCAGCACCGGCTGGAAACGCCGCTCGAGCGCTGCGTCTTTCTCAATGTATTTGCGATACTCGTCGATCGTGGTTGCGCCGATCGTGCGCAACTCTCCGCGCGCAAGCATCGGCTTGAGCATGTTCGATGCATCGACAGAGCCTTCCGCCGCGCCAGCACCAACAATCGTGTGCAGCTCGTCAATGAACAGAATGACCTGGCCCTGCGAATCGGTCACCTCTTTCAAGAACGCTTTAAGGCGGTCCTCAAATTCGCCGCGGAACTTCGCGCCCGCCACCATCGCGCCAATGTCCATCGCGATGACGCGTTTGTGTTTCAACGAATCGGGCACGTCACCGCTGATGATGCGCCGCGCGAGGCCTTCTACGATTGCGGTTTTGCCGACGCCCGGATCGCCGATCAGCACCGGATTATTTTTTGTGCGGCGCGAGAGCACCTGCATGATACGTCGGATCTCGTTGTCGCGTCCGATGACCGGATCGATTTTCCCGCGTCGCGCCAGTTCGGTCAGGTCGCGACCGTATTTTTCGAGCGTCTGATATTTGCCTTCGGGATTTTGATCGGTTACGCGCTGCGAACCACGCACTTGCTGAAGCGCTTGCATCAGTTTGTCGCGTGTCACGCCGAGGTCTTTTAGCGATTTTGCGGCTGGAACATTCGCGCCGGCGAGCGCCAACAAGTAATGCTCGGCACTCGTAAACTCGTCCTTCAGTTTGGACATCTCCTTC
>VBQC01000325.1 GCA_005887825.1 Verrucomicrobiota bacterium
ACTCCCGGGTTTAAGCGACTCCACCCGTGCACTCTCGTCTGCTTCGATTGCGTCTTGACTGCGACCGACATTCGCCCAGTCGCGTATAGCGTACCAGCTAACGGGCAATCCATTGACAAATATGTGTGTTTCTTGCCGCAAGTCGAAGACCGTCACGGGACCACGTGTACGCGCCAACAAAAGCTTGAGACCATCGTCGGTAAACTCGCCACTCCCAGATGCGCGCAGATCGGCCAAGCCGGTGTTGGCGGGCAGCTGGCCTTTGTTTGCCTTGAGCGGGTCGTCAGTCGTGCGGAAATTCCGCGGCAAACTCTTGTCCAACTTTGGATCGACGTCCCAAATCAACACCGGCGAGCCTGCATCGGCAGGCGGGGTGGGCGGAGTCTTCTGCACCAGCGTCGCCGAGAAAATCGCCGCAGGAGCGAGAAAGGAGGCTAATACAAGATGGCAGCCCGCAGACCGATGAACGTCTAGATTCATAAAGATCGCGCGGTCATTGGACGCGGATGCTTTCTGCCAGGCAAGGAATTTCTCGCAGTGGTATTGCGAACTCGCAATTGGGCGCCGCTGATCCCTAGCCGCATTATGGCAGCAGCTGATTAGCCGGACGTTACCCAAGAAATGGCACGCTGAGTGGCGATTCCGCCGCGGCGTTAAAGAAGACTCGATTTTGACGGTCCCGGCCTGTGTGCGCCGGTTCTTTCAAAATAAGAGAAAAAAATGCTTGCCTAAGGCCGCGATTCCCGGCATACCTCGCCTCCGTGCGGGGACCAATCTGCTTAACGTTGGCAACTACGTCGCTTTTCGTCATTTCCAGCGCAGCCGCGCACGCGCAGGCGCTGGCCCCTTCAACATTGAATCTTACGAGTCCCGAGCAGGAGACGAAGAAGGATATTGTGCCAGCGATCCCGAAAGAACCGGCACAGGTGATCGCGAGAGAAAAGAGTCCCGAGCAGGAGACCAAGAAGGATATTGTGCAGGCGATCACGAAACAGCCGGTGCGGGCGACGACGAAAAAATCGCTGAGAGCGATCACAAAGGAGCCGATGCAAGCGCTTGCTAAGGAGCCGGTGCGAGCCGTCGCCAAAGAACCGGTGCAAGCGATGACGAAAAAGCCGATCAAAGCGATCACGCAAAAGGCGGCGCAACCAATCCCCAAAGATTCGGCACGAACATTTGCCATAGAGCCGGTGCGACCGATGGATCAACAAAGCACAAGCACGCCGAGGCAGTCTGCTTTCCATTTCAGCTTCAAGACCCCAGAGGGCAAAAAGGAATCAGCCCCGGTCGTCACGCAGTATTATCCGCAGCGGATTGTTTACCCGTTTGCCAAGGTCGATCGGCATATCGACAGCAGGCTGATGCAAGCGGCGACGATCGCGCAGGAACGCGCGCATGCGCATTCGCGCTCGCGGTGCTGGCGTTACGTGAAAGATGCATTGCTCGCTTCCGGCGTTATCGATTCCCGCCCGAAAACTGAACTCGCGAGAGACGCTGCGCAGGAGCTGGTTAGTAATTACGGATTCAAGAAATTATCGGTGAGCGATCCATTCGCCGCGCCGGTCGGCTCGGTGCTCGTCTATGGCACCACTCGTAGCGTCGGTCATGTCGAGCTCCGCACGAGGGACGGTTTCGTCAGCGACTTCCGTTCGCCGACGCCATCGCGCCGTCCTCTGGTCGGCGTTTACGCGAAGCTGTAATTTTCCCGCTAGATCCGATCGGAAGTTAGGCTTCTAGCCTCACTCGGCAGGCGGGCATCTTGCCTGCCTGAGTACTCGGCAAGCTGGAAGCCTGCCGGCCGGGACAGCCTGGGAAGCCTATCTTCCAGTTCCATCCTGCCGCGCCGAAGCGTTCTGATGGGCTCCTCGCCGAATCCGCTAGTAATTCCTGATCAGGCGAATGATCGCAACGACGGCCGACATAATTGGCCACGCTGAGATTCCGGTGATCAGAATGAAGAACAAAAGCTCGGCGATAGATTCCCGGCTTCTTTCTGCGCCAAAGAATTCACTGCTTAATTTGTGGAAGGCGGGCGACTTCGTTGCCGGACGAACGGCAGCGGAACTTGCCTTGCCATCAACGGTCGCTTGAAAGTTGTAATCCGTTAACGGAAAACTCCGACGACCGTGCTGGGTGGCACTGACTTGATGTGTTTGTTTCATAAATTTTTTTGGTTATTCCCGGATTCGGCTCGGGACGCCGGCGCAAAAAACCCGCGCGTGGTGAGATTCGACCACTGGGGTGCCGCGAATTGCGGGCTCCAACTTGGCGAGATCGAGCGAGCCTTTATGCAGCCTGCCCGCGGCGGCGGGCGGCGCCCATTGGCGCGTTGATCGTTTTCATCTGTATCTATCTACAGCCGTTTGCGTGCCTGTCCAGTAACGCATCGTGATCTCAGTCATAAATGCCTCTGGCGCTGATAGAAGCGATCCGATCTTTTTTACACTTAATCACAGCCCGGATGGTCCGGGCCGGACAACTTGAAGCGTCATGAAGTGCGGATGCGCGTTCGTCCACGCCATCGCCTCTCGCTTTGTTTCAAAAAATCGGTCGACCACGATGGCCTTGAGTTGGCTCGCAGTCCGTCCGCATAGACGAGCCGCTTTGCGACTAATCACCGCCGGTCCGGTGTCGACCGCGGTGCAGGCGCGATCCGGGAAGACAACCTTACTGCCGTACGGAATTCGCTTTGGATCGACGGCGCAATGTCCGGAGTGCAATCGTCGGCCGGTGCTAGCGAATTTTGGGCCCTCGCCTGCCCAGTAACTGGTGACACGCGCCAGGATCGACTCCCCGCGCGCAAAAGCGGCCGATGCCAGCAATGAGAAAAATATGACTGTGTAAAATAGCTTCATGGTGTTTAAGGGTTGTTCCGATGTTGCCGAGTGGTGGAGCACCCTATTCTCGACGCCGAAAGCCGCAGGAATGCAGCTTTTACTTCGGATTCGGAACAGCCCCGGCGCGCTAGCCCTTGGGGGACGCGCGGACTT
>VBQC01000326.1 GCA_005887825.1 Verrucomicrobiota bacterium
CGAGGCAAATGGGCCAGCCGGGATCGCCGATCGTGGCTGCAGCATCACTTACACATTGCTCAATCCTGAGCAATGGCCCAAGAATGTCGTACACGTCTTAATGGACGGGAGAGAGCACTCCCTCCATGGTTTCAAAATGGAAGAGCACTACTTCGATGATTTGAAAGTTGGCGATCGTTTCAAATCTGAGCCGCTAAACGTAACGGAGAAGCAGGTGATTGAATTCGCTCACAAGTTTGATCCACAGATGTTTCATCTCAGCCGCAAAGCCGCCGAGCGCACAATTTTCAAGGGGTTGATAGCGAGTGGCTGGCACACCGCAGCAATGAGCATGCGTCTGCTTGTGCAAACATTGAATTTTGCAGAAGGCGCCATCGGCCTGGGCGTTGATGAATTGCGTTGGCCTAATGTGGTACGACCGGGCGACGTCCTCACGCTCGAAACAGAGATTGTCGATCGACGGCCATCGCGCTCGAAGCCCAAATATGGAATCATTCGCCTGCGTAACGTGACCAAGAATCAGCGCGGCGAAATTGTGCAGACGATGTTGGCAAGCGCGATGCTGCCGCGGCGGTGAGCATAGCGGAATAAATTGTAATAAGTCTCTGGTTAGTGACGCAGGTTGGGAAGCCCGCGCGCCGCACAGGCAAGATGGCTATGTTCCGAATTCATCGATTCACCATCTGCATCGCCCAATCGGGGTAACGCGCACCAGCGACGGCTTCTTGGGAGGCGACTTCGTCGATGCGCGCGAGATCTTTGCTGGTAAGAGTAACATCAAGCGCGCCCACATTTTCCTGCAAGTATTTGCGATGTTTGGTGCCGGGAATCGGCACGACGTTATCCCCCCGCGCCAGTACCCAGGCTAGCGTTAGCTGCGCCGGGGTGCATTTTTTCTCGCTTGCGATTTCACTGACGCGCTTGACCAAATCGAGGTTGCGCTGAAAATTTTCTTCTTGGAATCGCGGTGATGTTCGGCGGTAATCATCCTCCGGCAGATCTTCAAAACCCTTGATTTGCCCCGTCAGAAATCCGCGGCCGAGCGGGCTGTATGGCACGAAACCGATGCCAAGTTCACGGCAGACGCCGAGAACTTCCTTCTCGGGATCGCGTGTCCAGAGCGAGTATTCGGATTGCAACGCCGTAATGGGATGAACGGCGTGCGCCCGACGGATCGTCTGCGCGCCTGCTTCGGATAGGCCGAGAAAGCGCACTTTGCCTTTCTGAACAAGTTCCTCCATTGCGCCAACCGTCTCTTCAATTGGCGTGTCCGGATCGACGCGATGTTGATAATAGAGATCGATCACATCCACTCCAAGCCTGCGCAAACTTCCTTCGCATGCCTTGCGCACATAATCGGGTTTGCCGCTGATCCCGCGAAACTCTGGCCTCTTCGGATCACGCAGAATTCCAAATTTTGTCGCAATGATGACCTGCTCACGATGCCCGCGTAGCGCGCGCCCGAGCAGTTGCTCATTCGTGTGAGGACCATACATGTCCGCCGTATCGAAGAACGTGACGCCGAGCTCGAGAGCGCGATGGATGGTTGCGATCGATTCCTCATCATCGCGGCCGCCATAAAAATCCGACATGCCCATGCAACCGAGACCGATTGCCGAGACGATCGGTCCTCCGCGTCCAAGTTTTCGCTGCTTCATACTTGTTGAGATTCGGTTGTCATCTTCATCGCGGCTGCGAAATCGTCAGGCAACGGTGCCTCAAAATTTTTCCATTCGCCGGTGCGCGGATGACAAAAACCGAGCTTCCAAGCATGCAACATTTGTCGCGGAAAATCTTTTGCAAAGCGCGGCGCATAGACTTTGTCGCCCAAGACCGGATGGCCGAGATGATGAAGATGCACACGAATCTGATGGGTGCGTCCGCTATGTAACTGGCACTCAATCAGGCTGGCCTGTTCTCCCGAGCGAACGACGCGATATTCGGTTTTCGCCGCGCGTCCACGTGACGAAGCCACGCTCATTCGTTGCCGATGCACCGGATGGCGTCCAATTTTTTCATCGATTACGCCTGACTGTTTGCGCAGTTTCCCGGTAACGAGCGCCAGATAAATCTTCTCGACGGTGCGTTCGGCAAATTGCCTCGCTAATTCCCGATGAGCTACGTCATTTTTCGCAACCACGAGGCAGCCGCTTGTTTCTTTGTCGAGCCGGTGAACAATGCCTGGCCGCTCTTTCCCGCCGATTCCCGACAGCGTTGGACAGTGATGTAATAAAGCATTCACGAGCGTACCGCTACGATGACGAGCGCCCGGGTGAACGACAAGCCCAGCTGGTTTATTGATAACGATTAGATCTTTGTCTTCGAACAGAATCTCGAGCGGAATCGGCTCTGGCTGGTCCTCGATCTTTTCGACCGGCGGTTCGGTTAATTCGATTTCATCACCGGCTTGAACAAGATGGCTTTGCCGCGTGGTTATGCCGTTGACCCGAACGAACCCGGCGCGGATCAATTGCTGAAGGCGCGAGCGCGAGTATTCAGGAAGTTGCTTTGCCAGAACTCGATCGAGGCGAAGCTTTGCATCATCTTTGGGCACGACCAATTCAATCCTTGTCGATCTTTCGGTTGGAAGTCGTCTCATAAATGGATGGACTTGATTTGACCATAGCTCAGCGTTTTAACACTGGGAATTTGATCCCGAAGGCTTGGAGAAGGCGGCGGGGGATTTTTCGCCAGCCTTGTAGCCGGGATCGGTGATCCCGGCAGGGCGACTCCCAAAAACCGGCATCACCGATGCCGGCTACAGCTCGCGTCGCCATTTCGTTGCTCTGAAACCTCTGGATGTTACAATCGGGGTTGATGGCAATTGAGGCGGAGCCTGCGATGACCCAAGCATGTCCGGACTGTGGTACGGCTATCGATACAACAGATGCGGAGCCACTGGCACAGATCGCCTGTCCGAATTGCG
>VBQC01000185.1:0-1380 GCA_005887825.1 Verrucomicrobiota bacterium
TTTCCCCGCCGTGTCGATTCTGCGATTGCAGGTCTGGAAGAGGCGAAGAACCTTAGCGGGGAAATGTCCTCCGCCTGATTCAGGTCCGCTTAGCGGCGCCGAGTTTTGAAAAAATCTCGTCTGTTGTCAAGTAAAATCGCCACAAACGCAGATCGCCGATTCCAGTGCCACAAACGCGGTCAACTTTTCATCTGCTCGCATAACGAAACGCTTTTCGTCGCCGCGATGTGCGTCTGCAACGAAGATTATTCGCCCTTCACGATCCACCGTTGAGACCCAGCCCCAACTCCAACCGGCTTTGCTGAGATCGTCGGCGATTATTTCCCAGTACTTCACGCCAATCCTGGTTCAGCCTTGCGAAGCGTCGTCTCTGCTGCGTCGTAAAAGCGTCCACCCTTCTCCCAGTTATCACTAGCCCAGAGTGGCTGAAGATTCGTGTGGTGGAATGCGATGCGCCGCTGTTCGACATCGGTCAAATCAAACGAAGCAAGTGGTCGAATGTGATCTATATGCCATCCTTTTCTACCATAATTCTCCCACGACATTCCCTGATTAGCTCACTAATTGTACAGCCTAGAAGGTCTCTGATCCACGCCGTTACGCTTGCGCTTTGCGTTGCTGGGTACGTGCGAAGCGCCAGTCCGACGCGCGCTCGAAGGTTCACTCCGATTGCGTACGACCTATCGGTTCTGCGGCGAATTCGCGCCCACGCGTTCTTGTAGGCGGTCGCTCGTTTTAAACAGCGTCGATCCGATGCTGCGCGAAGTGCGCGCCCTCTAGGACTCTTGCGGTACAAACGCATCCGCGCACGGATTTTTTCTCGATTGCGGCGCGCATAATCCCGGTGCCGCGCGAGAATGACTGCTTTGTTCTCTTGATAACGCTTCGCATAGTACTCGCGGCATTCTTCGTTCTTCTCGCGCCAACGCCGATGCGCACGCGCGATATAGCTCTCCTTGTGCCGTTCGTAATCTGCGCGTCTCCAACGCTTCACCCTTTCAGGATTGCGTGCATCGTACGCTTTTTTCTTCTTGTAGAGTTCGGCTTTATTTTTCTGCCCATAGATTTTCCGCCCTGCAATGATTTTCGCGCGGTTGCGTCGGTAATAAGCAGCGGAATAAGCAGCGGCGATCGCCTTTGTTCGTTCAGGGTTACGAGCTCGCCACGCCCGCATCCGCTCGGCGTTCTTAGCTCGTCTCTCTTCGATAGTCATTTGTAATTGTTCACAATTGTTCACAATTATTTTGCGTTGCGCGCTTCCAATTGTGCCTCTTTTGTTCTCCACACGGCAATGATGAGATTCCAGTCTTGCGTTCCTGCGCAGAATCCGGCATCAACCTCTTCCTTATGAAACGTCTTCTCTTATTTTTCATCGTCTCG
>VBQC01000185.1:1399-18276 GCA_005887825.1 Verrucomicrobiota bacterium
GGCGGTCAGACGGCAAAGGACGGCACGCCTTTCGCGAAGATCGAAGATCCGGTCGCGTCGGATGCGGAACTGGCGGTCGAATCCAAGAGCGACATGATCATTGTGAACGTGAATAGGGTGACTGCGAAGAACGAACCGGTCCCAGGCTCAACGCCCGAGGTGATTTTGCTCCAAGGCAAAACCAAAACGAACATCGACAAAACGATGGACGGAAAGAAGCTTTCAGCCGGAAATTACATCATGAGCGTGGTGAGCGAAGGCAAGACTGCCAGCATCCTCTTCACCATCAAGTAGCGTTTGTCCCCGCGAAACGATTCATTTTTTCGCGACCGACAAATTGGCTCGCTGGCAACGTGGTCGAAACGCACGAGGAGGCGGGCGAGTTCAGAAGACCCGAGAATGAAGAGCAGCGCGCCTTCAATCACGAACTCAAACGTTTGGATTTGCCCCCTTCTTCCCTTCCAGTATCTCTGAACCAAATTCGCCGTCGCTCACTCGGGTCCGAATTTTCATCTTCGGGTACTGCTGCGATCGTTGGAATGATTTTTCCGCGCTCGTTCATCGTGATGCTGTACCCGCGTCGCAACGTGGCCTCCGGCCCGAGCACGCGCAAAATTCCTTCTACAGGGGCGGGCCGCCGAACCTCACCGTGACTTCGTTGGAGCAGTTTTGTGTAGCCGCTTCGCATATCTTATAAATGTAGCGCGCGTTGCCTCCTCGGACACCGATGAAGTCCTTATAGGTCCCGGTGTTGGGCACTGTAGCGATCACTACTAACGACCCAAGCTCAGCGACGACGGCCACGAGGCGCAGCGATGAAAGGAGCGCGATGTCGCCCGTTCGCTGCAACGTATGGTTAAGCACACGTCTCACGCTCGATTCGCTTGGCTTCTTGTTCCAACCGGCCAAACGGGTAGCCCGGCGGTATGATGCACTCATACAAGTATTGTTCAAGAAACGGTTGAAAACCACCGAGTCGCTCATACTGAGCGGTGTGCGCCAATTCGTGGACAACCAATCTGCGCTCGCCCCAAGACTCAGACCGAATGAAAATCCCATACCGGAGAGTCAGCCCCGCGGTGCGTGGTGAAATCAGCCCGGTGATCTCCGCTGCCTCACGTAGCAATGGATGCAGGGGCAATGGTATTTCCTCTACCACTCGAAGACGAACGCGTTCTGGATGTGCGATACCGATGTGGCGCGCATCGGCGATCTGCGATGCCGTCAGTGCAACGCCATCACGGAGAATAACGGCCTCTTGTTCTTCGGCCCATGCACAAGCCATCGGCAGCACCATCTTGAATACAGCTTGCGAAATCATAAAAGAGCGGTGGGAGTGCGTCTAACGAGAAAAGATAAGCCACGGCAGGGCGTCGTGGCAAAGATGCTGAAGTTATCTCGCAATGGGCCGTTGGCTTCATCGACTGGTTAGGCGTTTGGGCTCGCATCGGATTTGGTTTGAGACGATGCCAAATAGCATCGCGTGAGCATAATGATGCCGGGCGTCAGCAGAATAACCGTGGCAAAAGATGTGAACGTTCGCAACGTACGATAAGCAGCGTACTGATCATGAGGCATGCGGAACCGCCCGATAGTATAGTCACAGACGATATCGAATAACCGAAGCACGAACGCGAACGTAAGGTACAGGAATGGTCGATGGTGAGTCCGCTTATACGCAGGAGCCACCGCGAATAGGACCATAACACCGGTAATAACCGTCAGAGCGTAGTTACCGTAAAATAGGAGAGTCAACCAGGACATCGCAGCTTACGCCTAACTATATTTCGGCGGCATTTTGCAGTCTAATTCTTGGTCTGACGAGGGAACGTGCGGTAAAAAGGCTCCATGGGGTACAACCGGGGTGGTGGGGTCGCATCTAAACGTTTCGATCCCTTAAAGGCTTTCTGAGCCGAATTCGCCGTCGCTTACACGAGTGCGAATTTTCATCTTCGGCCGGACCACTGCGATTGTCCGGATAATTTTTCCGCGCTCGTTCATGGTGATGCTGTAGCCGCGTCGCAACGTCGCGTCCGGCCCGAGCACGTCCGACGTCATGTCCACGGATTCACGAGCGAGATGCCTAGGCCTTCCACGTTTCTTGTATTACGCGTCGCGAACGTTAGTCGATGAACCTGTGCGCTCGCTGCGAGCAAACCATCTTCCGGTGGAATTGGGCGCAACGCGCTGAGGCGTCCCCACTCGTAGGCGATTTCCAGCGTAATTGCCAGGATGCGGTCGCTGTATAGTTGGACTAGCCGCGCGATCCATTTTTCCAGAGCATCCGCCGCCGCCGGGTCCCTCCGCCGTTTCAAGATCGCGCCGCGCCTCAATTCGCCCACGACTAGCACGCTGAGAAAATCTTGATTCGGTGGAACCGTGCTCGCCCAGGCACTGACCTTCGGAGCGCATCGTTCGCGTTTACGCAGCTCCGAAACGACATTTGTGTCGAGCAAAAAACCGTTCACAATTTCACTTTGCGTGGCTTGCGCTTCGGTCTCCGAAATATGCGACCATCGCCCACGTCTGGCATCGTGCGAATGAAATCAATCAGCGACATGGCAGGGAGTTCTCCGACAAGTGATCGTCGCAAAATTCGACGGGCTTCCTCCTCTGCTGATACGCCGTCAGCAGCGGCCTTGGCGCGCAGTTGGCGAACCACGTGTTGATCCAGTCGTCGAATAAGAATCTGAGGCATACTAGGATGATAGCATTGCTATCATCGCTGGCAAACGCTGCTTCGTCACTTTGGCATTTTCAATCTGCTCTGGGCGGCGCTGTAGCGGCAGGCGTGCCCGCCTGCGAACTGTGATTACTGTGCAGCCAACACGGCTGCCCTACAACACCTCCGAGCCGAATTCGCCGTCGTTCACTCGGGTGCGAATTTTCATCTTCGGCCGGACCACTGCGATTGTCCGGATAATTTTTCCGCGCTCGTTCATGGTGATGCTGTACCCGCGTCGCAATGTCGCCTCCGGCCCTAGCACACGCAAAATTCCTCCGATGCGGCGAAAGCGGTGCCTTGCATTTTCGAGCAATCGCTCCGGAGACGCAATCAACCGCCGATGCAAATCGACTAAACGGTTGCGGCGCATCATGAGTTCGCGCGCGGGGCTGCGCGCTTGCAATGCACGCGTGATGTGGATGAGACCTCGCTTGTAAGCGTCGATCTTATGCGCGAGGCAACGCTGCAAAATCTCGCGTCCGTGATCCAGCCGTTGTTGGGCGTCGCGCACACGATTTAGCAACTGGCGTGCAAGCCCGCGCACGCAACCATCGATCCGCCGGTGAAGATCGATAATATCTGGCACAATCAATTCCGCTGCAGCGCTCGGTGTGGGCGCGCGCAGATCCGCGACGAAATCACAAATCGTAAAATCGATTTCGTGGCCGACCGCGGAGACAATTGGCACTGTGGAATTAAATATTGCTCGCGCGACAATCTCTTCGTTGAACTCCCATAAATCCTCGATGCTTCCGCCGCCGCGCGTGACCACGATAAGATCGAGAGGCGCAAACGCATCGTTAGGCGCAGCGAGCTCGCGAATAGCAACGGCGATTTCCTGTGCCGCGCCCGTTCCCTGCACGCGCACCGGGCTGATCCAAATCTGCAACCAAGGTGCGCGACGCCGCAGCACGTTCAGCATATCGCGAATCGCTGCGCCGCTTGGCGACGTCACGATTCCGATTCGCTGCGGAAATTTCGGCAACGACCGTTTCCGTTCCGGCGCGAACAATCCCTCAGCTTGGAGCTTGCGCTTAAGCGCTTCGAATTTTGCCTGGAGCATGCCGACTCCGCGCGGCTGGAGAATCTGGACGTTAAGCTGATATTGTCCGCGTGTCTCGAAAACGGTGACGGTGCCGTAAACCTGCACCTGGGTTCCATCGACAAGAGGTTGTCGTGGCGGCAACATCGTGTCGCGCCAAATCACGCAAGCGATCTGGGCGCGCTGATCCTTGAGCGTGAAATATTGATGTCCGCTCGGGTGCAATTTGTAATTGGAGATTTCGCCCTGCACCCAAACCGCGCCGAATTTCGTCTCAAGTATCCCGCGGATTTGTCGGGTCAGCTCGCCGACGGTGAAAACCTTCGACGTCTGCTGGAACAAATCGCTTGTGAGTTGCATCGTTTTAAACGTCCAATGCTCAATGCTCAACGCTCAACGCTCAACGCTCAACATTCAACGTTCAACGTTCAACGCCTGAATTGTAGGCGTCTGTGTCAGACGCCATGCCGTTTCACAGAAACTGCCTAAAGTAATTCCGCCTGCATGCCGCCCGGTGGTTTCAAGCCCAACTTGCGATAGGCGTTCGCTGTGGCGACGCGCCCTTGCGGCGTGCGTTTGATGTAGCCTTCCATGATTAAATACGGCTCGTTCACTTCTTCGAGCGTGCCGGCTTCTTCGCCAATCGCGACCGCGAGCGAATTCAAACCGACGGGACCGCCATTGAATTTGTGAATCAGCGTTTCGATGATGCGCTTGTCCCATTGATCGAAACCGTCGCGATCGATTTCGAGCATGGTCAGGGCGCGGTCGGCCAGCTCCGCGGTGATTTTTCCTTCGGCTTTCACCTGCACATAATCGCGCACCCATCGCAGAAGATTGTTCGCTGTGCGCGGCGTGCCGCGTGTGCGCGTGGCGAGCTCGGCCGCGCCCGCAGGATCAATTTCAACTCCAAGCAAACGCGCGCTGCGCAGGATGATCTTCTGCATCTCCTCGGCATTGTAATAATCGAGCCTTGCCGTCATGCCGAATCGCGAACGGAGCGGCGCGCTTACCATCCCGGCGCGCGTGGTCGCCCCGACCAATGTGAACTTCGGCAAGTTGAGGCGCAGACTGCGCGCTTGCGGGCCCTGATCGATGATGATGTCGAGCCGGTAATCTTCCATCGCCGGATAAAGATATTCCTCGATGGTCGGTTGCAGCCGATGGATTTCGTCAATGAAAAGCACGTCGCCTTTTTCCAGACTCGTGAGAAGCCCGGCCAGTTCGCCGGCTTTTTCGATCACCGGGCCACTGGTGTTTTTGATGTTCACGCTCATCGCGTTCGCGATGATGTACGCAAGCGTGGTCTTTCCCAGACCGGACGGTCCGCTTAAGAGAATATGTTCGAGCACATCGCCGCGCTTTTTCGCCGCTTCCACCATCAGTTCCAGCCTTTCGCGCACTTTCATCTGGCCGGTAAACTCGCTGAATGCTGGCGGCCGCAGCGAGATTTCGAAAGCGGCATCTGGTTCCGGCGGTTTCATGGGAAAAGAGTCAGCCACAGATTTACACAGATGAAACGTAGATTTCCAGAAGTTGCGTTGGAAAGCGCGGGCAGTATGCCAGGGCTCACCAGAAAAATCGTCAACTTGTTACGGCATCCAAATTTTTCGTCAGCACCAGCTCCGTGCCGCGACTTTTGTGCAGGTAATCGACTTCATCAAAGGCGCTGCGAATGAGATATAAACCGAGCCCACCCGGTTTGATTATATCGTGGGAGCGACCTTTCATTGCGTGCGGCACAACCTGTTCGCCGTAATCGCGCAAACGCATGCGCACGCATTTGCGCAATCCTTCCATCGACAATGCGATCGGTTGATCCTCACGCAAACGGTAGGCGTAGCGGATGATGTTTGTGCATGCCTCATCCACACCAAGCACCATCAGCAAACGTTCCTTCTCGGAGAATGGGTAGCCATTGAGAAAATCGCGGACGCAGCCGCGCATCAGGGCGAGGTTTCCTGTATGGCTGCTGAATTCAACGGTCTTTTTCTTCATCGCAGCACCTGTAAGCCGAACGGATTTCCGGCGTTCATTCAAGCACAGAGCGCCAGGTCTTATGTGTCTTACAGGTCGCATGCGTCCCATGCCTTGCAAGATCGATAATCGTACACGCGTGAAAACACGATGGACACCTGCTGAAACCACTGTTCAATTTCGCGTTATGTGGAGATCGTTTGCAGCACTATTGCTTTTGGTTACGCCCGCGCTCGCCCAGGATAACGCCACTGCCTATGAAGCTTTGCGTGTTGTGGGCAGGCAATTTGGCCGCGGAGCTCTTAACCATATTGTGTCGATCACTGGTGTTAGAGGCGAGCCACAGCCGGAGAAATGGAAAATCATCTTGGAGAATCCCGGTTCGCGCAGTGGTGTGCGCGAAGTGGAGATCGCCGACGGGCGCATTGCTTCCGACCGGACGCCCGGTCGCTCGGTTACTGGTTCCACTGAGGGAGCAACGCTCGACACCGCTCGCTTAAACCTGGATTCCAGCGGCGCCTACGCCCTGGCAAGTCACACGGCGGACAAGTCGAATACGCGTTTCAAAACAGCCGATTACACCTTGCGCACCGACGAACGGGGTGAGCCCATCTGGATTGTCACTCTTCTAAATAAATCGTCGCGTCCGGTTGGCACGATCTATATCGGAGCGACTCGCGGCGTGGTCACGCGCACGGAAGGAATGTTTGCCGGCGCGACCATGGAAGACGTGGAAAACGACTACGACAGAGAAGATGAAGGTGGAATTATTGGCAGCGTCAAATCGCGAATCTCACACGCCTTCCATCGGACCCAGGAAGAAGCGCGAGGCATGTTTGAGAGAGTGAAGCGCTCGTTTTCCGATTTCATCAACCGGGAGTAGTAGCCCTTTCCCCGCTGCGCGCCAAATCTACACCAACGTGCGTGCGAGGGCGCGCGTGAGCGGAGCGCCGAAATTAAGTCCAAGCGCGATGACGAACTTTTGTTGCATATGCGACAAAAGCTTGCATGCGCGAAATATGCAAACGCCCCCTGCTTTCGATATTGGCATTTAAATGCGTTGCCTGTATCTGTGAGGTGTCGCGCGGCAGATCAAGCGCGGCGAGAAGGAGCTCGTTCCAAGTGAAGATTGCCAGTGACAAACGCGATGAGTTTTGGCCGGCTCTGCCTTTTGCGGAGTGGAAGGAGACGGCGGAGACGCTCCACATGTGGACGCAAATCATCGGCAAGATTCGCCTCACGCAAACGCCTTGGATTAACCACTCGTGGCACGTTACGCTCTACCTCACCGCACGCGGCCTGACTACTTCGCCGATTCCGCACGGCCTTTACATCTTCGAGATTCGTTTCGATTTCATTGATCACGAACTGCGCATCGCAAAAAGCGACGGCGCGGTGCACATCTTAAAGCTGCGTCCGCAATCCGTAGCCAAATTTTACCAGGAGGTGATGAAGACGCTGGCTGAACTGGATCTGCCTGTGACCATCAACACCACACCAAACGAAATCCAGGACGCGATTCCGTTCGAGCGCGATGAGACGCACTGCTCGTATGATCGCGATTATGCGAACCGGTTCTGGCGTGTTCTTTTGCAGACCGATCGTGTATTTAAAGATTTCCGATCCCGTTTCTGCGGCAAGTGCAGTCCGGTCCATTTTTTCTGGGGCAGCTTTGACCTCGCGGTCACTCGCTTCTCCGGGCGCCCAGCACCTCCGCATCCCGGGGGCGTCCCGCATCTTCCGGATGCGATCGCGCGCGAGGCTTACTCGCAAGAGGTGAGCAGCCTGGGTTTCTGGCCGGGCAACGCTGCGGCGCCGACGCCAATCTTTTATTCTTATGCCTATCCGGAACCGCCGGGATTCGCGGATGCGAAAATTCAACCAGAGGCGGCCTCATACCAGCCAGGACTGCGCGAGTTCATCCTTCCTTATGACGCGGTGCGTACTGCCGAATCACCCGATGAAGTCCTTCTCGATTTTGCGCAAAGCACCTACGACGCCGCTTCAAAACTGGCCAAGTGGGACCGCAATGCTTTGGAAGAAGTCAAACCATCCTTGCATTCCCCACGGCCGCGCTCGTAATTTAGACGCCATGGTCTCGAATGAAGTAGCGCATGCCGAGCAAGGCGCCTGGAAAGAGGTGGCCCCAGGCTGGCGTCAGCTTTACGGAGACTTCGATCGGCTCGGCTTAAGCATCGAGTGGCACGACTTTCGAACACGACGCGCGCTCGACTGGGGCCGCAGTTTTCATCCGCGCAGCCTGGAGTTTTGTTTGAATCTTAACGGACGCGGAGCAGTAGGCGCAGCGGGTCAGGCGCGCAGTGATTATCTTCCCGGCAATTCCGGTTACTACGCCATTGCCGACGAACCGCTGCCGGCGTCGCGGCGAGCGCACGATCATCATCAATTTGTGACACTCGAATTTTCCCGGGAACATTTGCAGAAGCAGTTGATGCAGAATGAAGCGGACCTCGAGTCCGATATCCGTCAGATCGTTTTTGACGGGAAGAAGGAAAGCGTGATCGCGCCGGCGCGTCCGATGACGGTCGAACAGCGCGGCGTAGTGGCGAGTTTGGCCGAACCGCCTGTGGCGAAAGCAGCGCAGATCCTTTGGTATCAAAGCAAGGCGCTCGAACTAATGGCACATTTTCTTTTCGCGCCAAAGGATCCGGAATTTTTTTGTATGCGGCAAAAGCGTGTCGCGCGCGAACGCGTGGAGCGGACCAAAGAATTGCTGGCACGCGATCTGGCCAATCCCCCGACGCTGGAAATGCTCGGCCACGAGGTCGGTTGCAGCCCATTTTATCTGAGTCGAATTTTTTCGCGCGAAGTAGGCCTTACCATTCCTCAATACCTGCGCAATCTAAGGATGGAACGTGCGGCGGAACTGTTGCGGACCGGACGCTACAACGTGACCGAAGCCGCGACGGAAGTGGGATACTCGAGCCTGAGTCATTTCAGCAAAGCGTTTTGCGAAACGATCGGCTGCTGCCCGGTGCTTTATCCAGCGGCGAAAAACGTGATTCTTGATCGTTGAAGCGTTTAAGCGCTGAAGGGTTGAAGCGAATCCAGAGCCGCGAATGTTGACCGCTTCAACGCTTTAACTCTTCATCGCTTCGTCGAATTCATGAAAATCACCCGCGCGCTCATCTCCGTTTCCGATAAGACCGGCATCGCGGCGTTCGCGCGCGCGCTTGAAAACCAGGGCGTGGACATCATCTCTACCGGCGGCACCGCGGAGTTGCTGCGAAAAGAAAAAATCCCGGTGCGGGAGATTTCCAGTTTCACCGCATTTCCGGAAGTGCTCGAGGGGCGCGTCAAGACTTTGCATCCGCGCGTCCACGGCGGCCTTCTCTATAAACGGGGTAACCCGAAACATGAGGCGGAAGCGCGCGAATGCGGGTTCGAGCCGATCGATCTGGTGGTGGTCAATCTTTATCCTTTCGAAGCGACAATTGCCAAGCCGGACGTAACACTCGGCGAAGCGATCGAAAACATCGACATCGGAGGACCGTCGATGATTCGCAGCGCCGCAAAAAATTATGAGTCGGTGACGGTGGTTGTCGATCCGGCCGATTACGACCCGGTGCTTGAGAACATGCGCGATAATAACGGGGAAACGACGCTAAAATTGCGCGAACGCCTCGCCATAAAGGCATTCATCAAAACCTCTGAATACGATCGGGCGATCGGCACGTTCCTGAATAAGGAGCAGACAACAGATGCGTCGTTTTCACTTTCGCTTCCGCTGGTGACGCGGTTGCGTTACGGAGAAAATCCGCATCAAACCGCCGCGCTTTATGGCGACTTCGATAGACATTTCGAAAAACTTCACGGCAAGGAACTTTCCTTTAACAACATTCTGGATATCAGCGCCGCGACGAATTTGATCGGCGAATTCGAGGAGCCGACCGTCGCGATTCTCAAACATACCAATCCGTGCGGTGTAGGGTCCGATGCGGATCTTCGCAAGGCGTGGGACAAAGCGTTCGCGACGGACAAACAAGCGCCCTTTGGCGGGATCATCATTTGCAATCGTCCGGTTAGTGAGCCGCTGGCCAAAGTCATTGGCGAAATTTTCAGTGAAGTGATTATCGCGCCGGATTTTGAAGCCGAGGCGCGCAGCATTTTGCAGAAGAAAAAAAACCTGCGCCTTATTCGACTGGCGACCCCGAAAGCGCTCGGGGCAAGATCGGCAATCGATATGCGCTCGGTTTGTGGTGGAGTGCTCGTACAGGACGCGGATATCGCCGGGGAAATCGCGTCCGGCGGTGGCCGGATCGTCACCAAGAGGCGACCGACCAAAACGGAACTGAATGCCATGTTGTTCGGCTGGCGGGTTGTCAAGCATGTGAAATCGAATGCGATCGTTTACGCCACGGCGGATCGCACGCTTGGGATTGGCGCCGGGCAGATGTCGCGTATCGATGCTTCGCGCATTGCAATTTGGAAAGCGAAAGAAGCCGGGCTCTTGCTCAAAGGCAGCGCGGTGGCGAGCGACGCTTTTTTTCCATTCCCGGATGGCTTGATCGCCGCAGCGGACGCCGGCGCGACCTGCGCCATTCAGCCGGGTGGATCAGTCCGCGACGAAGAAGTGATTGCCGCCGCCAATGAGCGCAACATGGCGATGATCTTCACCGGTCTTCGCCATTTTCGCCATTAAGATTCCATCGCTTAAAAGCATGCCTCGATCGGTTCAGCCTCCGCGCGTGCTTAACATCGAGGATCTGCGGCGTGCCGCGAAACGGCGACTTCCCCGCGTGGTATTTGACTACATCGACGGTGGCGCGGAAGCCGAGCTAACGTTGCGCGCGAACTGCCGCGCCTTCGAGGCGGTGACATTCCGGCCGCGTTGCGCGGTTGCGACGCCAGCATGCGATCTGCGCACCACGGTGCTCGGCACACCTCTCTCCATGCCGCTGATCCTTGCGCCTGTTGGGAGCAGCCGGCTCATCTATCCGCGGGGAGAAGAAGTTGCCGCACGCGCCGCCGGCGTCGCCGGAATCGCATATGCACTTTCAACTCTCTCGGGCTGCCGCCTGGAGGATGTCGCCGCCGCATCGAAGGGGCCGGTCTGGTATCAGCTTTATCTGGTGGGGGGGCGCGACTGCGCGTTGTCGGCCATCGAACGCGCAGGAGTTGCCGGATTTTCAGCGCTTGTTGTTACGATCGATACAGCTGTGGCAGGCATGCGGGAACGCGATTTTCGAAACGGCGTCAAGGAGCTGCTGAGCGGCAAACTTGGGTCGATGCTGCCATTTGTGGGGCAGTTGCTGACAAAACCTCGCTGGCTGATGAGCTTTCTTGCCGATGGCGGGTTGATGAAATTTCCGAACGTCGTTATTCCTGGAGAGGGCCCAATGACTTACGCGGACGTTACCACCGCGCTCGGGCAGTCGATGGTGAGTTGGCAAGATCTCGGCTGGATTCGCAAGGCTTGGAGTGGCCGCATCGTCATTAAAGGTGTTCATACCGGAGACGACGCCCGGCGCGCGGTAGATGCCGGGGCGGACGCGCTGGTGGTGTCCAATCACGGGGGCCGGCAGCTCGACGGCGTCGCGCCGACTCTAAGCATGTTACCTGAAGTGTTGGTCGCCGTGGATGATCGCATCGAAGTGCTGCTGGACGGTGGGGTCCGCCGCGGCAGCGACATTGTGAAGGCGTTGTGTCTCGGCGCGCGAGCTGTACTGACCGGACGCGCTTACGCCTACGGGCTCGGCGCAGCCGGCGAGGCGGGGGTTGCGCGAGCGGTCGAGATTCTACATGCAGATCTCGTTCGCACTCTCAAACTACTCGGATGCGCGGCAATCGCCGAGCTGGACCAATCCTACATAGACGTGCCAGCGGATTGGCCACGTGAGTGATGTGGCGAGTTACGTGAGGAACTAACTGAAGGCACGTTATCAGATTCCTTGGCTCGAAGAGAGTCGCCACATCCAAATACAGAGAATGGCGGCAACGATAAGCGCGACCCAGCTTACGCCCATTGGAATTGTATGGCTCCCGACAATGACTTGGGCGTGCTTGATCAGTCGCAGGAGATGACCCAGAGCAAACAGGGCGAAAATGATGCTCGCGATCCGTAATCCAGTTCTCGGTGAATTCATCCGCGCATTGTTGCTGGAGCGTTTCAATTTGTCAGTAAGAAATACGACTGTACTGGCGAACTTCTCAATAGTGGCATGCCCCGTCGAAGCAGTCTCGCAGACGTGACGACAACCGCTCGTTACGGGATCGTGGCACGACTCCCGCGCAGAGACGCGGCTTGTACCAGGATGCCAAGGACCGCGAGGCCAATAAACACGATGGTCGATCCTGACGCCGGAAGGACGATCGCGCTTTGAATCAGATGTGCGCCGATGAGTGAAGACACAACGATGAGCGCCCAATCAAACAATGCGAGCAGGAGAATCGCGCCAACAACTCCGCCGATCAGAAAGATGAATGTAGAGTATTGCGCATAGTGAACAAAAAATGCCGCAGCGATCGCCCCCGCTAATTTGCCGCCAGCCAGGAAACCAAGAACTGCGACGGCGACTTTCTGAAGGAACAACGCGAGCAACGCGCCGATTAGGCCAAGAACGAGAGCAACGGCCAGAGCTAATAGCGGCGATGGCTCATGGACCAGATGCGGCGCAATTTCCACTCCCGCCGCGAAGCCGACTGCCGCGACGCACAGCCAGAACAGTTTGCGCCCGAAAAACAGGATCACTGCGCCGATCAGTGCGCCGACAATGGCTACAGAAAATTGCATCGCGGAAAGAATTTCGGTTAGCCATCATTAACAAGGCGTAGCCATGCTTGTGTCAAGCACGGGGCTCAGTAAACAGGCGTTCGCGGTCGCAAACTTCACTGTCGGCTTCGCAACGAAGGTATCGGGCTGGTGGGATTTGAACCCACGGCCTGTCGCCGCGGCGACCGCTCTATCATACGCGATCGAGCTCATCTCTACCTCGTCCGGCCTTGTAATATCGCTCGCGTTACGCCGCTTCGGAGCGAGTGGCGAAGCTTTCGCTGTGGACTAGACCCCACGGCACTCCATGTTTCGTCGCCTTGGAATCACCAGCGTTGTGGCGGCGAATGCGCTCAGTCAAATTCTCGCAAGAACCGACGTAGCGTCGTCGTCCGGTTTTCTGGCTGCGCAACACGTAGCAACAAAACATCCTTCAGCCATCAGTAGATCATATCGGGCTGGTGGGATTTGAACCCACGGCCTCCTGGTCCCGAACCAGGCGCTCTACCAAGCTGAGCCACAGCCCGAATTGCTCGTCAGATCTGCCACGCCAAGGTGGCGCGCGTCCTTACTTCGCGCATTTTGCGAGGCATGGCAAGCGATTCAGTCTTCCGTGGCATCCAATATCCGTGAAGCAGGCCGAATTTGCTCGCGTGTCCCCACATGCGCGTGTCCCTCAGCTTGCGCTGTCATATCGTGTCAGTAAGATCGGCCCGTGCTTTCTCAACCCGATTCTGCTTTGACCGACTCTGCGCGCGCCGGCCAAATGCTCGAGCTGATGTACAAGCTCATGGAACATCGCAGTCATGAGATACGCCATCGGCTTGAAAGAGTCGGCCGCGCCGCATCCATGTTGCACATGGATGTCTTGCTTCTCATCTATCACTTTGCCAGGTTCGGTCCGGGAAATATCCTCGAAATCGGCCCCTACATTGGCGGTTCCACGATCGCCGCCGCATTTGGCGTGCGCGACGCCGACGCGCCCAAAAAGATCGTTAGCATCGAAGCCGGAGGACATTTGAAACACTTCCGATTATCAAGCCGGAATATTATCAAGGATCTGAAAAAGAACCTGGCGCGATTCGGCATGACCGAGAATGTCACTTTGATCAACGGTCGCTCTTTTGAGGAGACGACGAAGTCGGCGGTCGGGCAGGTGCTGCGCGCGGGCGAAGTAGGTCTATTTATTTTTGATGCTGATAACAACGTACGCCGCGACCTGGAGTGCTACGGCGACCTGCTGAGCGATCGTTGCTGGCTCGTGATTGATGATTATTTCGGACCCGCAAAAGCAGCGCCACTCCGGGCGCAAGTCGATGAACTTGTATCCGCTGGAAGGCTCGTCCCCTTTGGATATTACGGGTGGGGCACTTGGATTGGCCAGTGGCACCGAAATGAGTCGCGCTAACGGCGACCCAGTAAAAATTCCTTAACACTGTGGCGTACTCTTCGATCGGGAAGAGCTTCGCGATGGCGCTAACAAATTCGTTGACAAGCAGCCGCTCCACTTGGAAAGTCAACACTTCTTTTTCACCATGCTTTTCCCGCAACTTACCCCATCCGCTCTCGCAGGCAGCTTACCGACCATTCTTCAATTCCCGACGGAAGCATCCCGCCCCGTTCGTTTCTTGCGCCATATGACGACTCAACTTCTCCAGGAAGCAGCCCACGTGATCCCAAATCAGCAAGTTCTGATCAACGTTGTCTCCAAGCGCGTGCGCCAGCTTGGTTTGGGACATCGACCGATGGTGGAGATAACTCCTCGCATGTCGCTCACCGATATTGCGCTCAGGGAAATTATCGCAGGCAAGTTAACTTACGAGCTGCTTCACGAGTCGGCGGACGGCGCTTAGCCGGGCGACACACATGCCTGGTCGCCGCGCGGCGACTATGCAATATGACGGCTGAGTCGATCGTCAATCGCAAGGCGCTGCGCGATTATCACGTTCTCGAGCGCTACGAGGCTGGCATCGAGTTGAAGGGTAGCGAGGTTAAGTCCATTCGCGCTGGCAAGGCAAATATCAGCGACGCTTTTGCGCGAATCGAAAATGACGAAGCCTTTCTCTATAACGCTGATATCCAGCCGTACGCACAGGCGAGTCACGAAATTCCTGCTGCCAAACGTGTGCGCAAACTCTTGTTGCACCGCCAGGAGATCGACAAGCTCTACGGCGAAACACAAGTGGCAGGTCGTGCATTGGTCGTTCTCAAACTCTATTGGAAAAACGGCAAGCTCAAAGCCGAGCTTGGCGTGGCCCAAGGCAAAGTTGCGCGCGATAAACGCGCGGATTTGAAGAAGCGCGCCGTCGATCGCGAGACTGCACGCGAGGTCGCGCGCTTCAATCGGAAATACGGCTAATTCAATTTGCAGCGGCGCTGTATGGGCGTCGCACTTCTCTTCCGAGATTTTAGGCAACGCTCACGGAGCGCCGCTGCAGTTTTAATCTGTCTTAATCTGCGTAATCTGGAGATCATGCTTCGGGTCCTGCTACTCGCAGTAGTCCTCCTCTTCATCGCATGGTTAGTTCTGCGCCTGATCCGAACACACCGCTTTTCGTTGCAGGACCGCGCTGTTCTCATCACGGGCGGATCACGCGGACTCGGGCTCGTGCTTGCGCGGCAAATTTGCGCCGCAGGCGGTCAGGTCGCGCTGCTCGCACGGGATGCGGCAGAACTCGCGCGCGCAAAAACTGATCTCTCCCGGCGCAGTGGGACCGTGCTGACCGTCCAATGCGATTTGCTCGATGCCGGACAAGTTCAGCCGGCTATCCGGGAAATCATTGATCGCTTCGGCAAGATTGACGTCTTGATCAACAACGCCGGCATTATCGAGGTCGGCCCGCTCGATCATATGACACGGGAAGATTTTGAGCGGGCAATGCGATTGCATTTTTGGGCGCCCTTCGAATTGATTTCACAGATCGTTCCCGAAATGCGCACATGGGGAGGCGGTCGCATCGTCAACATTTCTTCCATAGGCGGTAAACTCGCAGTGCCGCATCTCGCCCCTTACAGTGCAAGTAAATTTGCGCTCACCGGTCTCTCCGACGCGTTTCGTGCCGAACTCGCACGCGACAATATTCATGTGACAACCGTCGCGCCGGGGATGATGCGCACCGGCTCGCACGTGAACGCAAAATTCAAAGGGAAACACGACTCCGAATTCGCCTGGTTCGGCGCCTCGGCCGGAGCGCCACTGATTTCCATGAATGCAGATCGCGCGGCGCGAAAAATTCTCGCGGCCTGCCGTCGCGGGCAGCCGTCGCTTACGCTCACATTTGCTGCACGCGCGGCGATTCTTGGAAACGCGCTCTTTCCAAATCTCACCGGCTACATGATGAAGGTGGTGAATCGACTTCTTCCCGGAGCAGGCGATGAAGGAGGCAATCAATTACGTGCTGGGTCGCAGCTCCGCCGACTGAATCCGACGTGGCTTACGCGCCTGGCCGATCGCGCGACGATTCGTAACAATGAGGAGCGCCCGGAAGTAAGCAGATAACAGCCGAGCGTTTTAACGCTGGGCAAAGTGTTTTGACCAAGCGCCTTTTCATCGCCATCGATCTGCCGGAATCAACCCGTCGAATTCTTTCCGGTCTCGACCCAGACATTCGCGGCGTGCGTTGGGTGGATGCCGAACAAATGCACCTCACACTTGGTTTCTTTGCCGACGTCCCGGAAGAGATCAACCTGGCGTTTCGTGAAAAACTGAGTGGAATTGATTTCGGTGCTTTTTTTCTACCCATTATCGGCGTGGGCGCGTTTCCGCCGAGAGGCTGGCCCAAAGTGATCTGGATCGGCGTTGGTCGCGGGCATCCGCATCTTTTTCAATTGCACAAACGGGTGAGCGACGCTGCAATCGCGTCGGCGCTCGAACCCGATCTTCGCCCCTGGCATCCGCATATCACGATCGCGCGATGTCGCGACGTCGCGCCGCAATTAGTGCGACAGTTTCTCAAATCGAATATCGATCTTGATGCGGGAATGATCCGCGTTGATTCGTTTCATCTTTATTCTAGTACGCTGACGCCCGCGGGTCCGATCCACACGCGCGAGCTCAGCGTCGGTTGCCGCGAATAATGCGACGCTCATAACGCGCCGCTACAGATTTCGGCTCGAGAGCGGCGCAGCCACGTCCTCGAGCGACCGCCTTTCGGCTGGCACGCCGATCCATGCTTCGACTAATGCGCCAAAAATCATGAGCGCGGCTGCCACCAGATATCCTATGAACAATGCCGTGATCGATCCAGTACCGATGATCCATCCGAATAACGTCGGTGCGCCTACTCCGCCCGCCAATGTTCCGATCGCGTAGAAGATTGCGATTGCCAGCGCCCGAATTTCCAGTGGAAAAATTTCGCTCACCGTCAAGTAAGCCGAGCTCGCTGCGGCCGAGGCGATAA
>VBQC01000320.1 GCA_005887825.1 Verrucomicrobiota bacterium
ACGGAATAGCAGTTTTTCTTCGCGACAAAATTTTCCCGGATAAAAAATCGGGCACTCACCTTTTCATTGCCGATACCGCGAGCGGACCAGCGATCCAATTTGCCGATGGCTCGACCTATTCATCATCAGGCGGGGGATACGGGACGCCGCGAAAACCGCATGCCGAAATCATTACTGATCGCAATCTCTACCGGCCCGGGCAGGTGGTGAAAATGAAAGGAATCGTGCGCAAAGTCACGAACGCCGGCCTCACCATCCCGGAGCAATCGGTCGTCAATTGGCGCGTCACGGAGGGTTACGAGGATCGCGTGGTAGGAGAGGGGACCGCTGAACTTTCGAGTTATGGCGGATGGGAAGCGGAATGGAACATTCCCGAAAAATCGAAGCTCGGTCATTTCGAAATTCGCTGCCAAATCGCCGGCGAGGACTATGACGGCAGAGCGTCGATCAGCGTCGAGGAATATCGTGTGCCGCTTTTTTCGGTGGTAGTGGAGGCGGAGACAGAGGTCGGCCAAACGGCGCACGCCCGTGTTTCTTCCGCTTATTTTCACGGAGCGCCGAATGTGGGTGCGCGCGTCCATTGGAAAGCGACCTGGACCGCATCGGCCGAATCCGGGGGCGAGGCCGACGATTACAAGCGACGGTATAACGCTTACCCGGAAGTGGGTCCAAGTCTCGATCCTTACAGCGAACAGACCAAGACGATCGAAGGCGACACCAAACTGGATGCACACGGATTCGCAAACCTGGTGTGCGAATCGCCATTTAAAGAGAATCTGGCGATCGGTCGCGCCAATGTTTCCTGGCGCGCCGAAGTCACATCCGTTGATGGTCAGACGATCGTTGGCGGCGAGATGGCTGCGATTTTCTCGAATTCAACGCGGCTAGGCATCAAAGCGACCGAGCGTCCGGGCAAAGACGGCGGCGTCAGTGTCAGTATCGACGCTGTCGATAAAGAGAATGCAAAAATCGCGGACGTGCCGGTGCATATCGATCTTTACCGTGTGACAACGAAGACGACGAAAGAGCAGATCGCGCCGTTCGTTTTTCGTTATCGAAACACCGATCAGTTTGCGAAGGTCGCGTCTCAAGACGCAAGAACGCCGGCTGAATTTCTTTTTCCAGCTGGCAAAACCGGGCGTTATGTCGTGGCGGCCGGCGCGACGGACCGGAAGACAGCACTCGTCAGCGACGAAACTACTTTGACGGGCGCGGAGGCCGCGGAACTTCCGGTCCAGAGCGAAACAAGTTTCAAGATCGAACATCGTGCCGAAGCGTTCACTCCGGGCGAAAAAGCGGTGTTATCGATCCAGGCGCCTTTCGGCGGCGTCGCGTGGGTCTCGGTCGAAACCGACGCAATTCTCGACACGCTTCTCGTTCCGCTGCCCGGCAACGCCGGCCGAATTGAGCTGCCGATCAAAAAGGAATATGCGCCGAATGCAACCGTGGCGATCTACCTCGTTAGGCCAGGCGGCGAAAAGGAATTGCCGCAGGAGCGTTTTGCTGTGTCCGAAATCGAGGTGCGCCGGCCGGATCGCGAACTAAAGATCGAGCCGCATCTCGCAAACACTTCGGTGAAGCCAGGCGAAACCGTCCACGGCGAAGTGCGGGTTGCGTCGGAAGGCAAGCCAATTGGAGATGTCGATCTTGTCGTTTTCGCAGTTGACGATGCAGTGTTAAAACTTGGCGATTGGCAACTCCCGAATCTTCTGGCCGGCTTTTATCTTCGGAATCCATTTGCGGTCCGCAGCTATCAGTCGCTTCAGAATTACATCGAAGAGATTACGCAGAAGAGTCTCACCGAAAAAGGATTCATCATCGGTGATGGCGGCGAAGAATCCCTCTCGAACGTCACCAACCTGCGCAAGGAATTTCGGACGCTCGCGTTCTGGCAGGGGAGTTTGAAGACTGGCCGCGATGGCAAGGCGACTTTCGATTTCACCGCACCGGATAATCTTACGACGTATCGCATTGTCGCGGTCGGCCAGACGAAAACGAATCAATTCGGCGGAGACGCCAGTGCGACGGTGCAAGTTTCCAAGCCGCTGCTCATCAATCCCGCGCTGCCACGCTTTCTTCGTAACGGTGATGAAGTCGAATTGCGCGCAGTGGTGCAGCAAAAATTTTCCGATTCAGAGGAGATCACGGCGCGTTGTGTAACGGATGCGAGTTGCAAACTGCTCACGGATGGCAGCGCGACGCAGACTGCCAAACGCGATGCGCCAACGGTGTTTCGGTTCAGAGCGAAAGTGGTAGATGTCGACCTTGTACCGGCAAAAATCCGGTTCGAGGCGGTGGCAAAATCGGACGTGAAAATGTCCGACGCGGTTGAGCTGACATTGCCGGTGCAGCCGCCCACGATCGTGCGCAAAGAAAGCGTCGCCGGGCCTTTTAACGGGCCGCAATTTGATGCCCGAAGCGCAATGCCCGAACCGTGGAAACGCGGGCGCGGAACATTCAGCGCCACGATTTCGACTTCGCCGTGGCTGCCGAAGATCATGGGCGTTCCTGTCATCCTCGAATATCCGCACGGTTGCTTCGATCAAATTTCGACCAAGCTTCTCGGTTACAGTCTTCTCGCCAATTTACTCGCGTATCTGCCCGACATACAGGCGCGTGAGGCGGAGTACCGAAGAGTCCTCGAACGCG
>VBQC01000186.1 GCA_005887825.1 Verrucomicrobiota bacterium
AATTGACAACCAGCAAGCAAGCATTGCGGAGTTAAAGGCAACGGTCGCTCAGCAAGCGAAAGGAATGGAAGTCTTGATGGCCCAGCTCAGAGAGCAGGGAGCGCAAATCCAAAAAGTGAGCGCGCACGTTGAGATGAGCAAACCTGCGCCGCAAGTGGTCAACAACCCCTAAAGCCGCGCCTGCCCCAACAAAAACAGCAGCACTTCACAATCAGCCGCCACGCTTCACCGCGTGGCGGCTTTGTTTTACTCCAGCGATAGCCGACGGCTCGTTCCAGCGACCCTATGCCTCGACAATGGGCCATCACTTTTCCTTTCTGCGACAGCTGGCGCGTTCGTCGCAAAACGGGTGAAACCTTTTCCTATCGACTGAGATATTCGCGAACGACGTGACGGGCGCTATCCGGCACATCCCCATCGTCGGCCAGCGCTTTCAACTTACTTTTCATTTCAGGCGAAATCGGCATCTGACCGCCAGCGCTGAAGGACTTAGCAGGCCCCCTCCTGTTACGGTTGTAGTCATTGCCAATCTGTTTGATGTCGCTTAGTCCACTACCCTGTTCCTTGTAACCGTAATCCTGATCGTACGAAGAGTTTCCTATAAAGATCGAATGAGACGCAGATGTTCCTCGAGCTGGATTTATGCGCGCATTGAACCCGGCGTACCCAGGGCGCCCGCGGCCGTTATTATACGCTTTATTCCCGATCACTATGCTGCTCTGTCCGCCAACGGCGAATCCACCGCCGTCGTTGTCATGAGCGGCGTTGTTGCATATTACAGAATCCGGCGCCCATATTTCAAACCCATTCACTGACCACCATCTCCCTCCCTGAGCAGCATCAAAACCGGAACTCCCGCCGCTACAGACGTTGCCTGTTATGGTGGGCGAGTGCGTGCTGGGCGAACCTTGTACGAAGATGCCGCTGCCAGATCCCGACCTGCCTACCTGGTTGCGGGCGATGATGCCGTCACTCCCCGTGAACGTAATCCCCACGCCCTCACAAACGTTGTCGATGACGCGCCCATGGCTGGACCAGACGCCGGCGCTCGCGGTAACAAGGATCGCCCCAGTAGGCGGCCTTGCTCCGGGCACCGTCCTGGTAATACGGTTTCCTTCGATAGACCAGTTGCTACCGCCGAAAGCGGCGATTCCCCACCTCCCGCTTTTGATGACCGCGCAGTTTGCCACTCGCCAGTTGTTGCCCCTGCAGGTGATGGCCGACAAGCTGGCCGATGGGGTGTAGTCCCTCATGTCAAAGGTCAGGTTCTCCACGCTCCAGTTGTCTCCTTCGCATGGCAGAAAATGATCCGTCGGCATCCCGGCAACCTTCAGGATGGACGCTCCGCGCCCCGCGCCCGTCAGATGAACACCCGACAAGACGGATGGCCTGTGGCCGCCCGCCGAGATGCCCGAAGCAGAAATAAGATACGTTCCTTCTGGAACCAGACACGTTCCGCCGCCGTCCGAAACCGACTTTAAAGCCGCAATAAACGCGGCGGTATCATTCGTCACGCCGTCGCCTACTGCTCCGAATGTTTTAACATTAACTACTTGACCGCCTTTGTCTGGGATTGGGCCGGTGATGGCGCCCGTGGTCGTGAGCTTTCCTCCCACCGTCTCATCGCCGGTGACGCCGAGCGTGACCTGCTCGCGTGCGTTCTGGGCATAGCCACTCTGTAATTGCAGAGCAAGCGAAACGCTTGCCGCGGCAACGAGGAAGAATGGCAGGCGACGCCTCTGCCCTACAAATCGGGATGTGAGCTTAGAAGCCACCTATTTTTGCCCAGTGCATGTTGTTTGTTTCCGCGTTGTAATCCAAGGGCACGACCTGCCCGTTCGGATCGGTCGCGCCGGCCACGAGTTCACAGCTTTATAAGGAGCCATTGAGCGGGAAATCGATGCCAGTCGCCGGGAGCACCGTGTTAAGGTTAACGACGTTGCGATCTAGCTTAACTTTGTTTCGAAACACTGCCTGCGAATCCTGCCCGGGATATTGTAGTTGGATTTCGAAAATGAGCTCAAGCGTTGTGCTGTTCAACGTCTGGCCTTCATTTTCTAGCCGGCTGAAGCGTTCTTCCTTTTCCTCACTCGCACGCCTCTCCAAAGTTTCCAGTAACCGCTTGTGCCCGGATGCAGTGTCAGCAAAACCCGCCAGCTTGAAGCCAGCCTCTGACGGGTCAGGACCCCCGGTACCGCGACTACGCCGCGGGCCGATGGGCAGGGGAGCACCAAGCCCCATCTTAATCGACGTGAATCCCGTGGTCATCATCAGCCCTATCATCGTTCCAAACGAGAACATCCAATACTCGGGCCTAACCGTCTAACCGGAGCGTGGATAGTCAACGTAAAGTGTCGAAAACGATACCACCTTTGAACAATATTTCAATCGCCGTTGGCATGCGGGACAAGCCCAGTAATATCGGTGGGACTGCCACGATTGGCGTTGACCGGGTGCTTCAGGGCAGCGGCCTTGATCACGGCATTCGCCTCAAGTAGCGTAGGCTATCGGGCCAGAACGACGCCCGAGACCGGATCTGAGAACAGGACCGTAAGCCGCGCGGCTTCCATGGTGCCCGTCTCCGGTCCCGTCAGCACATAGAAATCGTGACCGGTGAAATCCGCATGCTCCTGGCGCTGAACCGGTTTGAGCGCGGCGATCCTGCAGTGGATGCGGTAAAACTCTAGGACCGGCTGCTGGGTAAAGTTGGTGCTGAGCGACACGCTCTGCGCCGGCCGTTCCCGGGTCTCCTGCCGAAGCTGCTGGGCGATGTCCTTAATGGCGGAATTAAACCACCAGACCTCGAAGTAGCGGAATTGGACCTGCGTGGCGAACTGGACCAGCAGCACGCAAGCCACCACCACGCTCATCGCGCGAAGGGAGCGATTTCCGAGGATATCGGCCGTCGCGGCCCAAGTGATCCCGGCGAGCGGCACCAGGTACAGCCCGGTGCGGTCGGTCGGATAGTTCACCTTGAACAGAAAATGGGCCGCCATCAGGGAGACAACCGTGAGCGCTAAGGCCAAAGGGACCTTTAACTTCCCGGAAAGGGCGCCCTTTCGCCATTCGCGCGCCCAGATCACGACCCAGAAGAGCGCGACTACCGGCACGATCCAGGTCCCGATGAAGAGCGCGGCCTCTCTGGTTCCGAACAAGCCGACCCGCTGCGAGGCGCGGATCGAGGTGCTGATCAGGGTGAACAAAGAATCCGGGAGGAAATTTTGCCCGGCGTAGAAGTTCACCCGCGTGGCGGAGCGAAAGGGAACATAGCAGATGGCCGTGGCAAGACCGGCCGCCACGCCGGCCATGGCAGCGGTGTCCCGGATCCGATGCTTTGCGGCCAGCAAGAAATGCGCGGCGATCAGTCCGGTAGCTGGGAAGACGATGGTGAGATTGGCTGCGATTCCCAAACCCAGCAGAAATCCACTACGGATTGGGCGGCCGTGTAGGGACGCATGGACGGCCCACACCAGAAGCGCGACTCCCAGCCCATAACCGCGGGCCGCCGTGGAAAAGTCCATCAGGAGTGGGTGCAATCCGATCGCCAGGTAGGCGATCCAGCGGATCAGGCGCGACTCGCAGCTTTCGAGCACGCGGAACACTCCCCACGTGAAAAAGAATCCCGCCAGGACGCTGGGGAGCCGCAACGTGAGCTCGGACAGCCCGAACAGGGCAACGGAAAGCTTGGCGAGGAACGAATACAAGACATGATTGGCGGCTTGGTAGGGGGACCAAAGGCTGGACCACGGCCCGTCGATGAAACGGAAGAACGAGAAGGCCTCGTCGTGAATGATGGACTGATGCCCGGCGCGCCAGGCGCACAGGGCGGTCCGGGCGAAGGCGAAGGCGATGGCCAAGAAGTGCTCCGCCGAGCCCTTAGTCATAATGCTGCCGACACTCGCTAACCGACTCCGGATGTTTTCGGAAACCGTAGGAGCCATTTACGCGACGTGATCCGTTGGCGCCCTCAAGGCAACTGTTTACTTCCGGCAGAGAACATAGACGTTCTTTCCAAACCATCGATCAAACAGCCTATCCAAGACCCGGCTTGGCGGAAATAGCCAGTGATCATAAAAACTAATTGAGGTTGCGGTCAGCGTAGACGCGTTTCTATTGAACAGGCGAAAAACAAGCGCGGAAATAAACCCGAGGCAGTCCGCATATCGAACGTTTTTAATCGCGAAGCCTTCTTGCTCAACAAGACACCGAAGCGTCGTTTTTGTGTAGCGCCGATGGTGATAAACTTTCTCATCCAGACTTGACCAGAGACACTCAAACGCAGGTACATAGATCAAAAGAGTGCCTCCTGGTTTCAACTTCTGGCGAATTTCCCTTATAGCGACCGAGTCGTCGTGGATGTGCTCAAAGACGTTCAGCGAGAAAATGAATGACGCCGAATCGTCCGCGACGGAAGTAATATTCTCCAAAGTGTCGAAACCTTGTTCCTCGAGTCTTTGTCTCTGTAAGGGATCCGGTTCGATGCATTTAACGTGGTAACCGGCCGTCCGCAGGCGTTTGGAGAACGTCCCGATGCCCGCGCCGAAGTCGATCAGATCCTTTGATTCCGTTGATTCGCGGATCAAGCGGGTTAAATAATCGTTGTAGTTGTGCGCGCTTTCGAGCGCTTCGAGGACGTCGACTCCTGAGTATTGCCCTTGCATAAATCTTTGTTCCTACGAAATAGGTTATACTTAACAATCACATAAACAGCTCTCACGCCGTCCCGCCACCCTATCTTTTTCCCCTGTTCGTACGTTCGGCCATTATACGAAATGCCGACCTCGAAAACTCTATGGCCGGCTTTTGCCACCTTCGCGGTAATCTCAGGTTCAAACCCAAACCGGTTCTCTTCAATGGGAATGTCATGCAGGAATTCGCGCCGAAACACTTTGTAACATGTCTCCATGTCGGTGAGGTTCAGGTTTGTAAACATGTTGGAGAGCAACGTGAGAAATCGGTTTCCCACCATATGCCAGAAGTAAACCACGCGATGAGGTCGGCCGCCCAAGAACCGAGAACCGAACACAACGTCGGCACGATCCTCCAGAATCGGTGAAAGAAGGATGGGGTATTCCCTCGGGTCATACTCTAGGTCGGCGTCTTGAACGATGACTAAATCGCCCGTAGCAGCCTGGAAACCTGCGCGCAAAGCTGCGCCCTTCCCGAAATTGCGTTCCTGCAGCACGATCTTGTCGACCCACCCGTGAGGTTTTCCCTTAAGAAGTTCTCTCGTTCCGTCGGTCGATCCGTCATCCACAACGATAATTTCCACGTCTTCGACCGGCGCCGAGCGAACTGCTTCAACCACAGCTTCAATCGTCGGTCGCTCATTATAACAAGGGATAACGACGGACAGTTTCATTTGGCATCATTCCACTGAGCGAGAGGCGGAGGCTAAGCTCGGAGCAACTGCATTCTTTGTCAATATCATGATTACAGCTCTTGTATTGGATTTCTCGCTTCGTTTCCAACTGTAACCGTCGACCAAGGGCAAGCGCTTGACGTCTTGGTCGACATCTTTTGAGGGTAACAGAAGGGCGTAAACAGGTGTCGCGCGGCCTAGGCCACTTTGGACCAACTGAATCGCTTCGGCCTTCCCGTAATGCCAGAGCCGGCTGTAGCAATAGGAATGGCTACCATCGACCGGAGCGGCAACAAATGACTCCGGCAAGAGCGCGTTCAAATAGACGGGATCGATGTCTGATAAAACAATGCCGGGTTCGTCTTTAAAGTTGCGAGCAAATTCCTTCTGCGCGTCATAGCGAGGCGACTTTCCGCGCTCGCTTCCATACTTAAGGGCGTCCCAGACTTGTGATCGACCACTCTTGGGCCTAAAGCCTGATTGTGACGGATAACCGATAAGGCTAAGGAGGAATACCGCCAGCACTCCAACGCCCGAGATCGAAAAGCGCATCTCGAGAGCTTCGCCCACTGCCCACTCCGCTGGCAGAACGGCGAGCGCAACCAAGAGGAAAAAGATAGACATGTAGAACCTCCCATCAACGTACGTGTAAGTTACCGTAGCCGCAAAGTAGACAATTCCCGCTAGGAATGCGCTGATCTCAAACCGCCGCACTCGGACGAAGGCCAGACCAAGGGTAGAGAGGAGAATGAAAGCCGGCACAACATAAGTTCCGGTGCCAAAGATGTTCGCTACCCGATATTGATCCCAGCTGGCCGTAATCTCAGACCAGATCATGGCAAGTTGGCGGGAAACATTGTGCAAGGAAAAAGCAGCTTGCTTGTCTGCTAATACGGGTACCCAGAACTCGTAACCAGTCTTTAACGGATGGCCAAATTCCAAAGTGTTCAAAATAAAGTACGGACTCGCGGACACCGCGAATGCGAAAAGGACAAGGCAGCAATGCATGAACCACCTCGTCCGGGAGACGTTAGCCGGAAAGAGAGCCATGGCTATTAATAAGGGAGCCATGAACACTAACTGTGGCCGTATGCACAAAGACAGCCCAATAACAATCGCGGCGCAGTAAATCAGCCAGCGGCGCCGCCAAGCGAGTCCTAAGTAGACCAGCGCAAAGGCGAGCACTGCGGCAGCACCACCGCTGAGATCGCTCAGCGATGATCGGCTAAAGGTAATGAACGCTGGTTGAGTTGCGACCAACAAGGCCGCCAATCCTCCGGCGAGCGGCCTTCCGATCGCAAAATAAAACACAAAGCTGCCTGCCAATAGCAACAGGCCGATCGTCTGATTTGTTCTAAATGGGGCCAGAATCCCGTTGTGGGGCAGAAATCTCAGCCAAGGGATCGTCAAGACAGGGTAGCCCGGCGGGTAGCGGGAGGGTAATCTGTCATAGCCAATCTGGATCGTCGGTTCTCCGTCTTTCAAGATCGAGTTAGCCTGCGCGAAATATTCCACGGCATCGGTATAAGGACCAAGATCGAGTAAGTCCGTCCGCTTGAACTCGACGCGAAGAACCGCGCCGTAGTAAAAGAGAAGCGAGAGAACGAAGCAAAGAATACCTGTTGCTACCCGAAGCGAAAATCGACGGTGACCCGGTGCCAAGGATGGCGAAATCCCTTCTGTTGGGTTGTGGTCTTCCAGTTTGTCCATGGCTGTCATTTCCGCCGCGCGGGCCGAAGCCTAATACTCAGATAGTGATTGCCCTCTCGGACCTAGCGCTTTGGGATGGGCACTTTGAAGTTCATCACTCAACTGCTTGGTTTGTTCCGAGTTACTGTTGTTTCGGCGAGCAGTTTCCCACGCTCGGTGCCATCGTACAGGCGAAACTGATATCTGAAGCCTGTTTGGATCCAATTCGCAGCGGTGGAACTTTGGGGAGCGCGCCCAAAGAAAGACTCTTCTCTGTCGTTAACCGAGACATAAACGTACCCCATTGTGTCGTCGCCTGTATTCCAAGTTATAGTTGTCGTAGCAGTTCCTTCGCCAGCCGGCACTGGATTTGGCGACGCTATAATCATTGGCAGCATGTTGCTTCTAGCCGAGATCGGAAAGGCCCAGGATTCCGGCCACCACACGCCGTGAGCAAAATCTGGTTCGCGGTGAACCTTGATCGCATGGAAAGCGGCGTTTCTGAGGTGCTGAATAATGGAATTTTCGGAGAACACGCGCATCTCAAGGGTGGTGCCTGGTCCGCCGTGGAAAACGAGATGCCTAAATTCCTGGATCACACCTTTTCTGGTCCTATTTCTTAGGACAACGGCTTCGTGATCCTCGACGACCGCGAAATCATAAAGTTCCGGGAAGTGTTCGATCGTGTCTTTGTTGTTCGTATAAGGCACAGTGAGAATAAAGAGGCCCCCAGGTTTTAACATCTTCGAAACGTTCTCAAATGCTCGGCTAACCGGTGGAACGACATGTTCAAACACTTCTGACGAGATAACGAAATCGTTGGATAGAAGATCCGCAGGGATTTCCACCGCGGAAATGTCGAGTCTCGGCTCTTGATGGTAATAGGTGTTTCGGTAACTAAATTTTTCAGCCAGCCTGGTTGCGTAGCCTTTCCAGTCAGTCATTCCCAACCCACGAATATCGCGACGCGCAGGGAAATCGCTCAAGAGAAGGTTTTTACCAAAAAGCTGGGTGGAAAGTACGCGGATGATGGCGCGGGCTCGGGGCGATGAACCGCAACCTTTGCAGGAAACCTCTTCCCGGCCAAGCCGATCCAACGCGGTCTGGCAGTGCTCGCCGCAGATATTGCAGCGGAAACAGAGCGTCCCCGGTTCGTAAGAAATCGCGGAAGCTTGGTCCATTTTTATCTCAACGCCCAATTGCGCACGGAGATCACTATAACACGGTGGTTGTGAAATCATGCAGGAACTGAAAGTGAGTCACGGCGCCACGAGCCGACGTGGACGGCGATTCGGCCGAAAATCTTCGCGTAAGGGATCCGCTAGTAGTTAATTCTTGGCGCGGGTGACGGTTACCCGCCCGAGAAGCGTTTTGTGGTCCGTTCCACTGTAGAGACGAAATTCATAAGTGGAATCAGCCACGATCCATGGAGCTTCGGCCGGACCATTCGAACCGCTGGCGAAAAGCGTTTCCGCGCCTCCGTTGGTCACCACGTAAACTTCTCCAATCGTGCCGTCGCTTGTCTGCCAATTGATGGTCGTCCTGCCCCGGCGACCTTGGCCTGCAGGGACAGGATTTGGATCCGCGCTAATGCTAGCCGCGGGCGGGGTCAGAGCGCTTGCAGTGTTTAATGGCGCCGGTTCGCCAGTTGCGCCCGCGCCACTCTCAAACGCTTGGTAAACTTCTCCGAGCGCAGGAGGAACAAGTGTTACAGCCTGGGCCGCATTTCCGGCCAAGCTGTTCATCTGTAAAAAATGGTGCCTCGCCTCTGGGAAAACCGAATTTTCCTGTGTAAATGTCAGATAGAGCGCCTTCACCTGCGGTAAGAAGGTCGCCTTAACCGCTGCCTGCGCATCTGGCTTTTGCGCCGACCAGTCTTTGAAGGTCGGCCATCTATCTCTGATCTTCCGCCCTATGTCGGGTTGACACAAGGCTGCCAATTGGTGTCCAATACCCCAATCGACGCAATAAATCGCATCCACGTGCTTTCCGTTAATGTTCAGATAATCCGCGAGTAATTCCACGCGTGGACTCCACCCGCCGCGAAAGGAGCTTGCGTCGCGGAAACGGCGAAAGTGGCTCTGTAAACTTTGCATCTCAGAACCTACCCAAATCAATAAGACGATTCCTTCCAGCAGCGTCGCAACGTAGCGCTTTCGGACAGACAAGGTGTTTGTGAAGAGAAATGCCGCAGCGAAACAGGCTAATAAATCGAGAGGAAAGAGCATCAGAGTGTGGTGCGGACCTCCAGCCTGGGGCGTGAGTACAATCTGCACAAAAATGGCAGCAAACATTAGCAGACACCAGATGCAGAACCGAAGAGCCCGGGAGTGAACAGGAAAGTTCGAACCCGGCCGGTGGCGGTAAAATGCAAGCGCCAGCAATAGAAAACTCGCGGTGGCAGCCAATACTGCCCAACCGGGCCACAATGGGATAGTAGGAGGCCTCTTGAACCACAAGAAAGCGGTGGCACCGCCGGCGGAAGTGAATTCGTAGAGCGACCAAATTTGTGAGACCCTTCTCGAAACCGATTGCATATGGGGAGGCTGCACAAGCGGCAGTACGATCAATAAAACGAGAGCTCCCGCGGCGATAATGGCTATCGCGATCGCGGCGACGAGATTCTTGGGAACACCTGTCAACTTGGCGCGAATCTCTCTCCAGTAGACGACGAGCGTTGCGCCAAATAAAGCTACAACGAACCAAATAAAATTAAATTTGTCGAAAAATCCCAGTCCGCAAGCCGCGGTCGCCCCGGCTAAAGACCAGGAGAAAAGACGGGGGCTTTCCAGCCATTTGACCACAAGATAGAGACACAGCGCCTTCAAGAAGAGCATGAGGACGACGGGCCCCCAGTCCACCTTCGTTTGCATGACAAAGCCTGGATGAACCACGCACGCCGCGGTGAATGCGGTCGCCCACCCGGGAGTTAAATTCCTGCGGACGAGTACATACCCTAACCCTAGAGTGCCGCATGAGATCAACACAACTGGGAGACGGATGCTCACGGCAGAAACGCCGAACAATGCGAAAATAGGTGTGTAGATCCAGGCTTTTAGTGCTCCGATGTAGGGGAAGACCATCAGCGGTATGCCCAGCCAGCTTCGGTACGGCCGCTTCCCAGTCGCAGCCGCGACGAAATCCATTTCATCCATATAAAGCCCAGGCGAGTGAATTTGATAAGTGGCGAAGGCTGTAAAGGCGAGCAGCAAACCGAGCAATGTGAGCTGCTCCGGACGCCCCCAATTCTTAGAGGGAGCTACCAACGGCAAAAGCCATCGCTGTTTGGAATTCTGCAACAGAGCGCGAATTGAATATCGAAAGCGAATGAACTTAGTCGTCACATGCGGTTATCGCCCGCTGCCGCTAGACCGCTTACGGGTTAATCGAGCTCATAGACTTCGGCCAAGCCAACGCCTGTACCGCCATTGGCTCCGCGCACGATGGCGGTATATGCTCCCGCGGGCAGGTGGAGTACGATTGCCGATTCCAACGCATTTGGCGGCGCGAGTCCATTCTTCTGGACGTCGATCGCGTTAATATTGTCTTGCCAGTTGTCGTTGCTCGCGATGACAGAGCCATTCGCGTCGTAGATCGTCAGCGTAGGATCGCTTAGCACTCCGCTCACACCGAAAGAAGCCAGCGATGGGCCAAGGGCGCGCACGACGACGGTCGCG
>VBQC01000321.1 GCA_005887825.1 Verrucomicrobiota bacterium
CTTTTTGCTTCCGCTCAGCAATCGCTCGCTTTTGAGCTGGACGCGATTGTCGATCTCGGCAAAACCGAATCGACTCAAAACCTGATTCGCAATTTCTTTCTGGCCGAGAAATATAAGAAAGGTTCTGCAAAGATTCCTGCGCAAAAGGTAGTGCACGCCGCCGTGATCGGGGCGGGCGTAATGGGTTCAGGTATCGCGCAGTGGCTCAGCTCTCGCGGTGTGACGGTGATCCTGCGCGATATCGCCCGCGAGCAAATCGACCGCGGTCTGGCTAACATTGAGAAAACTTACGCCGACGCAGTAAAGCGCGGTTTGATGAGCACGGAAAAAGCGAAAGAGGGACGCGCCCGGATTGTGGCATCGACTGCGCCGATGGAGTTGCGTGATGTGCAATTTGTGATCGAAGCCGCGTCGGAAAAGGTCGAGATCAAAAAAGAAATCTTCCGCGAGTTGGCGATGCAGGCTGGTCCGAAAACAATCGTCGCCACAAATACCTCCGCCCTTTCAGTCAGCGAGCTCGCCGATGCGACCGTTTCACCCGAGCACGTCATCGGCCTTCATTTTTTTAATCCGGTTAGCCGGATGAAGCTGGTGGAAGTTGTGGTTGCAAAACAAACGTCAGAGGAGACGCGCGAGCGGTCGCTCGCCTTTGCGCGGCAAATCGGAAAGCTACCCGTGATTGTGCGAGACAGCCCCGGGTTCCTCGTTAACCGCGTTTTGTTCCCTTACCTGCTCGATGCCGCGGAGCTGTTTGAAAGCGGTGTGAACGCGGACAAGATCAACGATGCGCTTTTACAATGGGGGATGCCGATGGGGCCGCTGCGTTTGATCGATGAAATCGGCGTCGATATCGCTGTTGATATTGGCAATACGCTTGAGAAAGCCTACGGGCTGCGCGACCACGTGCCCACTGTGCTGCTCTGGTTGCGCGATGGCCAGATGCTGGGCCGCAAAGCGGGCGCTGGTTTTTATAAATACGAAGCCAAAACGCAAACGCCTAACGACTCGCTTACGCAATGGCGGCGCGGCCTGCATGGTGATCCCGAAGGTGCTGAAGGTCCGGTCATTCCGCCGGAGATGCATCGCGATCTGCGACTAAGCCTCAGCGAAGACGAGCTGGCCCAACGCCTTATCTTTCTGATGGTCAACGAAGCCGCGCGTTGTGTAGAAGAGAAAGTAGTCGATTCGCCCGAGGACGCGGACTACGGAATGATTCTGGGAATAGGTTTTGCGCCATTCCGCGGCGGGCCGTTGCGTTTCGCGGAACATTTCGGACTGAAAAAGATCGTCGAAGAAATGGAGCGACTCGCGCAGAGCGAAGAGAAGTTTGCACCGTGTGAGATATTGAAAAAGCACGCGCGAGACGGGACGCAATTTTATGAAAGGTGATCGCACAATCCGCCGTAGCACAGGCATCTTGCCTGTGGGGCGGGCGGGCGTCTCGCCTGCCGATTACAATTTCCAGACACCAGGCAAGATGCCCGGTGTCCCCACAGGCTGGAAGCCTGTGCCACTATGAAGTCCCCGCTCGAACTACCATTCTTGTCATGTCGAGCGAAGTCGAGACACCTCTGATCGTTTTCTTTTAACAGTGAGAGATTCCTCGACTACGCTCGGAATGACAGATGAATACGATGAAATCCCCGCTCGAAGCGCCCGAAAAACAAATTGCTGAAGAAACCAGCGCGAGGCCTCAGAAGTCTGCCGTGCCCCTTATCGACACTTCGAAGATGGCCAAAGGCCAGCGCGAAGCACTGGAACTGGCAGAGGCCGCGCGCGATCCACTAGAAGATCGCGGCAGTTTTGCCAGCAACCTTTTCATCGGACGCTACGACTTCGATCGAATTTACCCGTGGCCGGCGCAGAGCGCGGAGGACCGCGCTGCCGGCGAATCGTTCCTGCAAAACCTGGAAACTTATTTGCGCGATCACGTCGATCCGGACGAGATCGATCGCACCGGTGAAATTCCGCCGGAAAACTTTGCCGGCCTCGCGCAGATCGGTGCCTTCGGAATCAAGGTGCCGCAGAAATACGGCGGGCTCGGTTTATCGCAGTATAATTACGGGCGCGCGGCGGTTTTACTCGGTAGTTGGGATGGAAATGTGGCCGCGCTGGTTTCGGCGCATCAATCAATCGGGGTCGCGCAGCCATTGCTTTTGTTTGGCACAGAAGAGCAGAAACAAAAATATCTGCCGCGCGTCGCTGGTGGCGAGATTTCCGCGTTTGCATTGACCGAATCTCACGCCGGCTCCGACCCGGCGACGATGAGTCTTCGCGCGGAGCCAACGCCTGACGGCTCTGAGTTCGTTTTGAATGGCGAGAAACTTTGGTGCACAAACGGCGTGAAAGCGGGCGTGCTGGTGGTGATGGCGCGTACGCCGCCAAAGATCGTTGGCGGAAAAGAACGCAAACAAATCACGGCATTCATTGTCGATGTGGACACACCGGGCCTGAAGATCGCGTACCGCTGCCGGTTTATGGGATTGCGCGCGCTCTATAACGCGGTGGTCACATTCAAAGATGTGCGCGTGCCCCACGAAAATATTATCGCGGGCGAAGGCAAAGGACTCAAAGTCGCGCTCACCACTTTGAACACGGGGCGACTCACGTTGCCAGCCGCGTGCGTGGGCGTTTCCAAGCGGTTGCTGGAAATTTCGCGCAAGTGGGCGAACGAACGGATTCAATGGGGGGTCCCGATCGGCCAACATGCCGCTATTGCAGGAAAAATCGCGGAGATGGCGGGCAACGTTTTCGCGATGGAAGCGATGACGTTTCTCAGTTCGTCGCTGCTCGATCGCAAAGCGTCCGATCTGCGCATCGAAACAGCCATGTGCAAAATGTGGGCGACGGAAACGACCTGGAAGATTGCCGATGACGCGATGCAAGTGCGCGGCGGTCGCGGCTATGAGACTGCGCAATCGCTAGCCGGACGGGGCGAGCCGCCGATTGCCGTGGAAAGATTCCTGCGTGATTGCCGCGTGAATACGATCTTTGAAGGTTCGAGCGAAATTATGCGGCTCTTCATCGCTCGCGAAGCGCTCGATCCGCACTTGAAAGTCGGCGGCGCAATATTCAATACGCAGTTGCCGATGTCCGATCGTGCAAAGGCGATTCTTAGCTCCGGAAAATTTTATGCTGGATGGTATCCGCGCCAGTGGCTACGGAACGGCGCAGGCAAGATCGACAATCTGCATGGGACATTGGCCGGCCATGTCAATTACACCGCGCGGACAAGCAAGCGACTTGCGCGCGGCCTGTTTCACGCCATGGCTCGGTTCGGCCCGAAACTCGACCGCGAACAATTGTTGCTATCGCGCTTCGTCGGAATTGCGACTGAGCTATTCGCAATCAGCGCGACTTGTTCGTTTGCTCAGTGGAAAATAAATAACGGTGCGCCCGGCGATGAAGTTCTTTCCGTCGCCGATTATTTCTGTCGCTCCGCCCGCCTGCGCATCAATACTCATTTCGCGGGCACGCAGCGCAACGTGGACAAACGCGGCTATGAACTCACACAGGAGTTGCTTGCGGGAGAACACGCGATGCTGCGCGACGGAATTGTGTAGACGCCGTAGCACAGGCGTCGCCTGCCGATTACAATTTCCAGACACCAGGCAGGATGCCCGGTGTTCCCACAGACAAGATATCTGTGCCACGGTGCGCCCCATTGACCGGGTTCACCGCTCAGGTTACGATCAACGGATGAGTATGCCGCCCGTGCTCACGGAGGCGGCTTCACTTCGAAGCCGCGCCACAAAGAGCGAAAAACAAAAAGGAATGTCGCCGTCGAACGTGCTCGAGACGATTGGGCAACACGTTCTGCTCGACGGTTTCAAGGTCATCGTTGACCTGGAAAAAAGTCGCGGTTCGTATTTGTACAATGCCGCCAGCGATCGGCGGCTGATTGATCTCTACGGCTTTTTCGGCTCGATGCCGGTCGGCTTTAATCATCCATATTTCGACAATCCGGCGGTGCAGGTCGACCTCCTGCGCGCGGCCAAAGTCAAAATCGCGAACTCTGATATTTACTCTGAGGACTACGCGAAATTTGTGGAAAGGTTCGAGCACGTCGTCGGTTTGCCGCCGCTCGATCGTTATCTTTTTATCGAGGGCGGCGCGCTTGCGGTCGAAAATTGTTTGAAGGCGGCAATGGATTGGAAGGTGCGCAAAAACTTGGCCGCAGGTTATGGCGAACACGGCACGCAGATTTTGCATTTCCGGCACGCCTTTCACGGTCGCACTGGTTACACCATGAGTCTGACGAACACCGATCCGCGCAAGACGGATCTGTTCGCCAAGTTGGATTGGCCACGCGTTTCAACGCCGTACCTCAATTTTTCACTGCCTGAATCCGAGCGTGAACGCGACGTGATCGCACGCGAGAAAAAATCGGAAGCTGAGATCCGCGACAAGATCGACCAGCGCAAGATCGACATCTGCGCCATCATCATCGAGCCAATCCAGGGTGAAGGCGGCGATAATCATTTTCGCGGCGAATGGCTGCAGACGCTGCGAAAGATTTGCGACGAAAACGACATGCTTCTCATTTTCGACGAAGTGCAATGCGGCATGGGCGCGACGGGTCGCAATTGGTGCTGCGAACATTTCCACGTTTTGCCCGATCTGCTGGCGTTCGGAAAGAAGGCGCAGGTGTGCGGCGTGATGGCCGGTCCGCGCCTCGACGAAGTGAAGGACAATGCGTTTCGCTTGTCGAGCCGATTGAATTCAACTTGGGGCGGAAATTTCACCGACATGGTGCGCTCGACTCATTATCTGCGCATTATCGAGAGAGAACATCTGGTCGAGAACGCCGCGAAAGTGGGCGCCTATTTTCTCGATCGACTCCGCGATTTGCAACGCGAGGAGCCAACAATTTCCGCAGCTCGCGGCCGGGGACTGTTCCTCGCCTTCGATCTTCCCGATCCCAAAACGCGCGAGGAATTCTGGAAAGGCTTTTTCGATCTTGGCGTGCTCACGCTCCGTTCCGGCGAGAATTCGATCCGTTTCCGCCCCCCGCTCGATATCACGGCGGAAGTTATCGATGAAGCGA
>VBQC01000322.1 GCA_005887825.1 Verrucomicrobiota bacterium
ATGCCTGGCATCATCGCAGCGACGCGCTTACGTCCGCCGCCGCATTCATCGGCATCTCTGTCGCCCTGATCGGCGGCAGTGGTTGGCAAAGCGCGGATGATTGGGCGGCGCTTTTCGCCTGCGCCGTCATCGCCGCAAATGGCATTCGGCTTTTGCGACCGGCGTTATACGAGATTATGGACACGGCACCGCGCGGTCCGATTGTCGACTCAGTTCGAAATGCTGCCGCTGCCGTCCCCGGAGTAATCGAAGTCGAAAAGTGCTTGATTCGGAAGATGGGTCTGGATTTTTATGTCGATCTCCATGTCGGAGTCGACGGCAGCATTTCCGTGTATGAAGGGCACGCGATTGCACATCAAGTAAAAAGGGCAATCCAGCAAAGCGATTCACGTATTGCCGATGTGCTCGTCCACATCGAGCCTGCCCGCTGAATCTGTAGCCACCGGCCTGTGGCCGGTTGGGTAACGAAACGAGATAACGTCGACGGCTCACAGAGCCGTGGCTACATCCACAATTGCGCTCGCCAAAGTTTCTCGAGCGAGCGCGATCCTTTTCGCGAACTGAATCAGGCGTGGAACACGGTTCGGACGCGTCAAGAAAAACGCTGCCAGCTTCACGAAATTGGTTCGCTGGTTCACAACGTCGAACAGAATATTCGACGGGGCTGGGAAAGGTTCACCTGGCGTGTCGCTGATTGCGCGAAGCGAAAGCAGCGGAATCCCGTGCTCGGCGCACGCCCGCGCAATGAATTCCGTCTCCATATCAACAGCGGCCGCGCCTGTGGTCTGCGCGATCTTTTTTCGCTCCTCGGTGGAGTCGATCATCAACGGCACTGTCACAAGATCGGCAATGCGGATCGGTAGAGTTGAAAGGGCTGAGCGTGCTTCGGTTAGTTGAACGGTCGAGAAATTTTTCGCGATCAAGATATCGCCGGCCTGTAATCGGTCGTTAAGGGCGCCTGCAAAACCGGCACTGATCAAATAGGTGAACTCTCGATCCTGAAGAAAGTTTGCCATCCGCTCCCGGCATAACTTTTCTCCGACGCCGGTATGGAGAACCTCAATCGCGCGGTTATCGATCTCGCCGTGGATCAGCCTGACGCCGTTGCAATCGCTTCTGGTTTGTTTGTGGAGACGACGCAGGAATCCAGAGCTTTCCGCCGGCAAAGCGAACGTGACCGCAATCATCGCATCAATTGGCTTTGTAATGATTTTCCGCGATCAATGTTGCTCTGTCGGCGACTCGACAATTTGCACAACGAAGCTCTTCTTTTCCGCTGCAGACGTGGTCGTTGATCCTGGAGTTTCCTGGCCTGTGGCTGGGCTCGCTGACCCCGCTGACGTCCCGGCGATTGAAGCAATCGTAGTGCGAAATTCCGGTTCGCGATTCGATGGAAGATCGACAAGCACGCCGATGCGATGTTGATCTGGAAATCCTTTCGTCGCGGAACCGCCCAGCCGGCCAGCCGCAGCAACAACTTCGTCCGCTACAGTCTCCAGCCGCCCCGGCGCGGCCGAAATTGTGATCTCGCTTACGCCCAACGATGGCAGCGGCGTGAGCGCCGCTCTGGCAGCTTGTTCGAGCGATCTCGTTATTTGCTGCCGCGTTTGCGCTTCAAGCCGGGACCGATTTGGGTCTTTGCTCTCATGTCGCGCAATTAACCAGAGACCGATGCCGACATTAACAGCCATGAGAATGATAAACGCCGCGCCCACGCGGAGCGCCATTTTGCGACCTTGCTCCGTTCCATCCGCCTGAATCGGCAACAGAACTTCGCGAGAATCGCCGCCCATGGCTGTGTGAATCCGGCGCGCAACCGCCAGCTCGCGTTGCAATTGCCCGTCCGAGATCAATTGCTCTTCGAGCGCCGCGCGTTCGGCCGCAGGCAATCTGCCGTCGAGATAATCGAAGAGTTTATCGGGATTCATCGTCGGTGCCCGGGAAAGCGTGACGCCAGACGCGTTCACGCGCAATGCCGAAGTAGGCAGGTAAATAGCAAATCAAACGCAGCCTTTTCCTCTTTCCTCTTTGTTAGGGTGGAAATACAGTCGCTCTGGTGGCCGAAGACCGTCAGGCAGAGGTGCAGACGCACCGACGCGGGTGGCGCCGTGCAGCGACGGCGCTTGCTGTATGCGTGGCGCTTCTCGCAATTTTTCATCGTCCAATTCTACTAGCAATCGGCCGGCAAGTTGTATTGCGTTACGCCGCCCGAGAACACTTGAAGGCCGATTTTCGTCTCGAAGGCAATCCTTTTAGCAATCTAACCGTTCGGAATCTTCACGCGTTTGCTGTTGGACCTACAAACATTGAATCGATCGATATCGACTATCTGTACGTTGATTACAGTCTGTTTGGACTCGCGCGACACGGTCTCTCCCATTTACTCGATAATGTGGAAGCGCGTTCGGCGCGCATTGTTTTAAATCCGTCCAAGGCTCCGCGGAAGCCGCCACCGCCAAAAGTTGAATTGCCGAAACTGTTTCCGGAACGAATCCGACTGGCG
>VBQC01000298.1 GCA_005887825.1 Verrucomicrobiota bacterium
GGCGTCGTTGCTGGAAACTTTTTCGCGAGCGAACCGGCTGCAAATGTCGGATGAGATCGATAATCGCGCTCAGCAATATATCTCGGACATGCTCATTGCGCTGACCCGCGCCACTCCCGAGCAGGCGTTTTTGCTGCGCGCGCACGTCGGCAATTACTCGCTTTTTATCAGCGGCATTTTTCATGAGAACACGCAGCGTCGCAGTTTGCGCGGCGGACCGGACATAAAATTTTACGAGCAAATCGGCCGGACGAATTTCCAAATGGTCGCGTCGCATGCGACCGCGCGACACTGCGAGCTGGACGATGTATTCGAAGAGCTGGCTGATCGGTTTCGCGAAGTCCGACTCGCGTTGAATCAACTCTCCGATCAATTGCTCAATCTGGATGACGACATGCGGCCGTCGCTTAGCCTGTGAACGAGACGCTCTTTACCCAAATCCAGAAGTTGTTTGAGCGGACCTATGCGCAGGTCGGGATTAATCTGGAAGATTGCCTGATCGATCGGACGCGTTGTACGCAATTATCGATTCTGGCGGGAAAATCCGCCCGGGAGCTGAGCGAGCTCGCCCGCACATTTCTACGCCGCGCCGGGGATCAGCTTTATGTCGGAATTTATTATTCCCGCTGGCTAATTGAACAACTCGAACAGCACGATCCGCGCGCGGGGTTGGGTGATCGCAATATTCGGTCGCTGATCATGTTCGTAGAAGAAATCAATCATGCACTGCACGCCGCGCTTCAGTTCAAATGCGGCTCGCGCGAGATCGCTTCTGAAGATTTCGCCCGCAATCTTGAGCTGCAGGCGCAGGTCGATACTTATCTTGTTCTCCTTTTGTTTGTCGCATTTTTTCGAAAAACCCAGCGCGTCTCACGAACTGATCGCCGCTGGCTGCGCTTTCATCTTTTTGCCCGCCAATGTCCGGAGGCGTTTCGCGATAAAAATCTGCGCGGCCGTTACCTGGAAACAAGCCAGCTTGCCGCCAGCTACACACATTATCTCGACACACTCAACGGGCAGCGTCGCCTCGATGAGATCCGGCGCTTCCATTCCCTCGATTACGATGCGAAGAGGGCGCGCATTTTGGCGCTGATGGACAGCGGCGCGAATTAGTGTTCGCCGCTAGGGCGGCTGTCAGCTTTCCAGCATATCGAGATCGGCGATATCTTGCGGCCGACCCACTGCACGCTTGTTTCGTATCAGAGTGTCTTTGCTCAGAATGAAAACAGGAATACCGTCGAATTCAGCCACGACCTTGCCTGCCAACGCTTCATCAGTCGTTACACCGGTGATGCTGGTCAGCAGATCAATTCGGTTCGGCGCACGGCCCAGTTGAATCAACTGCTCCGGTTCGGTGAAGTCAGATTCCTTGAAGCCGGCATCCGCGAAACCGAAGTGATTCAAAAGATCGACAACCTTGGCTGCATTTTCGGGCGTCGCTCGAACCAGGATATCCAAATCTCCCGTGTAACGCGGCCGAGCATGGAAAGCCAGGCTGTGCGCGCCCACGATCACGTAATCAATATCGCGGGAGTTTAGTGATTCGAGAAACTCTCTCAAGTCGTTGCTCAGGCGCATGGTTCAGTAGGTCGACCAGAATTCGCAGCCTGTCGTTACCAGAGAGCTTCTTGTAAAACTCGCGGTCACCTTTTTCTGCTTCGAGCAAACTGTCGAATTTGCGTACGGTCTTCTGCACAACCAATCATAACGCTGACGCAGCCTTTTTCCGAGCGATTTCCTGTAAATATCGTGTCCCAATATTGCGCCGCCAGAGATCACGAGATTTATTGGGGCATGGCGACCTATCCGAAAAGTCCGAACGAGATGACAGGTGGAATGATCTATTTCCCGCGGATGCTGGACAAGATTCGACTGCACGCCGGTGGAGAGCTGCACGAAGATTATCACAAGAATCTTGGCGCGAAGAGAGCGGCTGATGGCGCCTGCTGTAATTTTCTGCGAGTGGGCTATGCCGATCTTCGCGATCGCGTCCTGCAAGGCGGTACCGACGAAGAGATTCTGGAGTGGTGTTTCGAAAACGGCCGGCGA
>VBQC01000299.1 GCA_005887825.1 Verrucomicrobiota bacterium
TGAAGAGACCGCCAGTACGCTCCCAGAAATCGGCAATGACCACAATGTCGGTCTTATCATCACCCGTGCCGGCTTTCAGCCACGCCTCCCACTCACCCATGTCGTTGGACGCTCCAAGGTTTGTATTGCCGTAACTGCCCCCGATCTCGAGACCACGGAATTTGTGGACCAGAAAGAAGTTGACCACCCCGGCAATCGCGTCGGAGCCATACACAGCTGAGGCGCCATCCTTCAGGATGTCGACGTGATCGATCATCGGGAAGGGAAGGACGTTAATGTCCACGCCCTGGCTAAACCCGGCGACGCCTAACGAACCAAAGGCGACACGTTTTCCGTCGACCAGCACCAGCGTTTCTTTGGGCAACAAGCCGCGCAGGTTGAGTTGGACAGTACCGTCACCGCCATTGCCAATGTTGAGGTTAACGGTTCCGCCTGCCTCTTGCGGCAGAAAAGTTTGCAGGTCTTGCGCGTTGCGAATGCCTAATTTCTCGATGTCGCTTGGCCGATAGGTGTCCACCGGGTTGGGCCCAGTCTCTTCCGCCGTCGGGATATTCGAGCCGGTGACGATCACTCGCTCGACTTCCGCAACGCCCGAAGTTCCCGCTCCCTGCGCAAATACCTTTCCTACCAATAGTAGACAGCCACCAACGCTTGCTGCAAAAGCAACGCGAACAGATCCCGAGCTAATTAGCGCGCTCATTTCAGACCCAAATGGAGTCCGACAAGCTGAATTACAGGGATTCGCGCTAGAATTTGCAATTTGAATCGCCGCCAAAAAACCCTGCGGATTTTGCTTCCATTCCGCAAATCGACTGCGGTAGAGTTGGCGGCTCAGGAAAAATGGATAACATCATCGAGGCGAAAGAACTGCAGATTGAGCGCAAGCATTTCTATGTGGAGCTCCGTGAGAACGATCGCGGGAAATTCTTGCGCATCACCGAGGAAGCTCATGGTCGCCGTAACTGCATCATCGTGCCGAGCACCGGCGTGGATGAATTTACGGCGGCGATTTCTGAAGTTCTAACCAACAACGTAAGCGCGCCGCTATAAATCGACGGACAAACTAGTCCGGGCGATTTTTGGCGAACCGTTTTGTTTTCTTTTATTCGCCTGTCGCGTTGACCGCCGGGAAGCCCGAAACTACTTTGGCTTCCGGCAGCTGCCGGATCGACTTACGCCTTTCCGCGCTTCTCAATCATGACCGCAAAACGAAAATCGAGCATTCGAAAAGAATTTCGGCGCGCAAGAACAAGATCGACATCCAGGGTGCGGGCGGCAGTTGCCGGAAAGAAAACGAAAACGCCGCGTTATGTTTATTATTTCGGCGACGGTCACGCCGACGGATCGGGCAGCATGAAATCGCTCCTTGGCGGCAAGGGAGCAAACCTTCACGAGATGACCCGCATTCGTTTGCCTGTGCCGCCAGGGTTCACACTGACAACCGAGGTTTGCAGTTATTTTTACGATCACAAACGCAGCTATCCGCCCCAGTTGAAAGCTCAGGTCGCAGATGCGCTTGGGCGGGTTGAAAAATCGGTGGGGAAGAAACTTGGCGACAGAGAGCGGCCTTTGCTCGTTTCCGTACGGTCGGGCGCGCGCGATTCCATGCCTGGAATGATGGACACGATCCTGAATCTCGGGATGAACGACGAGGTGGTGGAAATTGTTGCGAAAAAGACAAACAACGCGCGCTTCGCCTGGGATTCGTATCGACGCTTTTTGCAGATGTACGGCGACGTCGTGATGGGCGTGCAGAAACGGGCGGGCGAAGACCACGAGCCGTTTGAAAGCCTCATCGAACACCTAAAGGATGAACGCTACGGCAAACATGATTTCCCAGATGTGCGATTGACGGTCGCCGATTTGAAGGAGCTGGTGCAGCGCTTCAAGGCGTTGATCAAAGAGCGGACCGGAAAATCGTTTCCGCAAGATCCAACCGAACAACTTTGGGGCGCAATCGGCGCAGTTTTTGGATCGTGGATGAACGATCGCGCGATTGTTTATCGCCGGAAATACGGGATTCCCCACGACTGGGGCACGGCAGTCAACGTGCAGACAATGGTGTTTGGCAACATGGGAAAAACGAGCGCGACCGGCGTCGCGTTCACGCGCGATCCTGCGACCGGCGAAAAAGTCTTCTATGGCGAGTATTTGATCGACGCGCAGGGTGAAGACGTTGTCGCAGGCGTGCGCACGCCGCATCCGATTGCCGATCTGGCGAAGGAAATGCCGGCAGCGCACAAAGATCTGATGAAAGTCCGCGCCATCCTTGAACGTCATTTCA
>VBQC01000300.1 GCA_005887825.1 Verrucomicrobiota bacterium
CGTGGCTCGGTTTTAGAGTATTTCCAAAGGAATCTAGAGCTCCTTTTTGTGCCTGTTTTGAAATTGGTATTCGTGAGAAAGCTCACGTTCCGAAGGACCTTTTTGCTGGTGCGCGCATAGAAGAGGTAGATCGAGAGGGTAAAGTTTACTGGTTCCGTATATTTCGGATGGACGAATCGACGGATGTTTCCGATTGGTTCAAATCTCAATGGCAACAGATCCGTCGCTGGGCCAGCGGGAAAATCCATTAATTTCCCCTTGGAGTGCCACGCACCGAAAATTGATGAGTGAGCTCTTAATTTTAAATTACACATGAACGAATCCATCACTCAAATCAAGGATACGACGGGGAATCCGGCTCCGCTCGGGCTTCTCGGCTTTGGCATGACGACCGTGTTGCTCAACCTGCACAACGCCGGCTTTTACGAGCTCAATAGCATGGTGCTGGCGATGGGCATTTGTTATGGGGGCGCCGCGCAGATTATCGCCGGAGCCATGGAATGGAGGAAAGGCAACACGTTTGCCACTACCGCGTTTGTTTCCTATGGCTTGTTCTGGCTGTCACTGGTGACTCTGATTGTCCTGGCGAAACTCGGATGGAGCGCGCCATCGGACGAGAAATCGATGGCCGCATATCTCGCTATGTGGGGATTATTTACCGCTGTCATGTTTGTCGGCACGCTGCGGCTCAACCGCGCGTTACAAGTCGTGTTTGCCACGCTGACGATTCTTTTCTTCATGCTCGCCATCGGTGATTTTGCCGACGCAAGTCCCGGCTTCAGACATCTCACCGGATATGAAGGAATTTTTTGTGGTTTTTCGGCGATTTACGCCGGACTTGCGCAGGTGCTCAACGAACTGTTCGGCAAAACTGTGCTCCCGCTCGGCATAGTGACGAAATAAATTCGTTGGACTTTTCCGCCTTAGGCAGGCTGCGCGAGTATCTCGACGGACACCGCAACCAGACGTCATTCATTTCACAATCTGCAGCTTCACCGTCTCGACTAACAAGTCATCCACGTAGAACTCCGCGCGATAATTGCCGGGAGCCCAGCCATCTTCGGGCGGCGACAGCGTAAACGCTCCATGAGCGGTTGGGCTTTCCGCGATCGCGACCGCTTCATCGACTTTGTAGTCCGGCGGAGCATCGTCGCCGATATTCTCCGCGATCCAGACCACGCGCACTTTTGCTCCTTTTCGCAGACGATGTCCCCGCCAGCGCACATAAATCTGAGGCGCATCCGATGAAAATGTCGTGGAAGGGTTGGCGAACTGGTCCTTTGCAAAACTCACGGAAAGTTCCTTCGGCGTCGCATCGATTTTCACCTCTGGTCTCTTCGTAATCCCCGGTCGTTCCGCCAATTCGAGTGAAATCCGCTCGAGCAAGTCGCCGTTTGCAGCGTGCATCGTTGTGACGTCCTTGACGATTCCAGTGCCAGTTGCGAACCAGCGGTCGATCGTCATCAGACTCGGTGATGTTTGCTCGCCGTGGATGCGCAACGCATGGAATTCTCCCGCCGGCACTTCGACATCTTCCTCTCCGGCTACCTCGTAGTGCTGATGCACCTTCAGATCACGCGCCTGGCCGTTAAAATTCCAGCTCGCGCCCCGCTTGAGCGGCATGGCGATTATCGTCTGCGGCGGATTAAGTTTGACGAATTCGCCGTCCACGTTAATCCGCGCCCAACAAATTATTCCGCGTTCGTCCACCGTGAGGAGATCTGTGTTTGTAACCACGCCGGCCCGGTGCATCTCAAACTTGAGAAGCTCCTGTCCGTTCACGTTCTCCGTTCCTCCGATGCGGTACAAAACCGGGAGACGAATTTTTCCGTCAGCGTCTGCTTTTACATCTGGCACCCTGAGTCCCTCGCTCACTTCCTGCGTCATGTTGTATCGCCACGCGGTTCCGTCCGCAGTCGGAATCGACTGCCCTGCCCAGGCGTAAGCGAGCGGCGCTGCGGCAAGCAGGAAGCTTACAATTTTCATTTTGCGCTTGGGAAAGTACGAAAATTCTCGCAGCGTCAACGTGGTCTGATCTGCATCGACACGCATTCTGACACGAGATGGCAATTTTCGTTCAACCACCCTGCGATGAAGCCGTCATTCGTTGGCGAGCCGCGGCCGCGCCGTGCACGAAGGCCTCCGGGCCATGGATTCTCGCGGCGACGATCCTCGGATCGAGCATGGCGTTTATTGACGGGACCGTTGTTAACGTGGCGCTGCCCGCGTTACAACAGAGTTTGAACGCAACCGTTGTCGATGTTCAATGGGTCGTCGAAGCCTATTCACTTCTGCTTTCCGCATTCCTGCTCCTGGGAGGTTCATTGGGAGATCGTTACGGACGACGTCGCATCTTTATCCTCGGTGTGGCACTCTTTTCTCTGACCTCGTTGTGGTGCGGGTTCGCGACTAACATTCACGAATTGATCTTTGCGCGCGCAGTGCAAGGCGCTGGCGGTGCTCTTCTCGTGCCGGGAAGTCTTGCCATCATCAGCGCATCGTTCCGCGAAGAAGATCGTGGCCGCGCGATCGGCACATGGTCTGGTTTTACTGCGATCACCGCGGCGATCGGTCCGGTGATGGGGGGATGGTTGATCGAGCAAGTATCGTGGCGCGCGGTGTTTTTTATCAATGTACCTCTGGCGGCGATCGTGTTGGTTATCTCCGCACTCCGGGTTCCGGAAAGCCGGGATGAAAGCCAAAA
>VBQC01000301.1 GCA_005887825.1 Verrucomicrobiota bacterium
GGCCGTCGCGAAAACGTACGCGCCTTTCCACTTCGCGAGTTGCACGGCGAAATGACCGACTCCGCCGCTGCCGGCGTGAATCAACACGCGCTGACCTGGCTGCAATTGCGCGGTGTCGAACAACGATTGCCATGCGGTCAGCGCAGCCAAAGGCACTGCCGCGGCGCGGATGTGATGAAGCGAGTTCGGTTTGAGCGCGAGTTCTGATTCGCGAACGACGATATAATCAGCGTACGCGCCGTTGCGTGTCGGATCAGGCAGGCTGTAAACCTCGTCGCCGATTTTGAATCGCAACACGCCTTTACCGAGTTCCTCGACTACTCCGGACAAGTCCCACCCGAGAATGAGCGGGAATTTGTGAGGCCAGAAGTTTTTCATGTGGCCTTCACGAACTTTCCAATCGATCGGGTTCACTCCGGCCGCGTGGACGCGGACGAGAACTTCGCCCGCCTGTGGCTCCGGACGCGGTGCGTCTTCGTAGTGCAAGACTTCCGGTCCGCCGTAGTTGTGAATTCGAATCGCTTTCATGGTTTGCGATGTCGCGCTGGCCGATTTTTTCCCGGACGTTGCGCCTGTGTGTTTGATAATTGCTTCGATTGTTCTGCTCATAACTGTTTACCGGTTAACTGTTGCCAGTTTGGCTGATTGCGAAGGCGCGAAGGCCAATCGCAATTTTCTTAGCACGCGTCCTGACAACGTTTCCGGCCCGCGCTGTTGCCATTCGCCAATAAGCTTCTGGGCGGACCGCTCAACGACTTCCGATTTGGATGGCTGCGTCATGTGACGCTCGATTGCTTTAAGCGTTCTACTCATATTTTTTCCTCCTGTATTTGAATGATTTCATTTGGCTTAAGCGGCGCCGCCCAGTCGGGGAGCTTCGTGAGCGCGCGGCCGAACTCGCGTTCCAGGCCAGCGATGTCGGCGCTGTAGCCGACGCGCTCGAACCACTGCAGCATCAACGCCGTATCCTCGCTGTACTGCCGGACCTGTTCGATTGGCGTCTGCGCGAATGCAATCGGCCGACCCAGCGCCTCCGCCAGGATCTCCGCCGCCTCCGGCATCGTTCGTACGTCACCGGCGAGATCGATCTCGCGGCGGTTCAAGGCGGTGGCTTCGGTGAACGCGCGCGCGCCGAACCAGCCGATGTCGTCCACCGCAATCATCTGTAGCTTCGTGCCCGGCCCGAGCGCCCAGGCCAGCGTGTCGCCTTGGAGACTGTAGGGCGCCAGGAGGTTCTCCATGAAGAACACCGGACGCAAAATCACATGCGACGGGAAGCGGAGGCCGCGCACGGTTTCCTCGATGCGCCACTTGTTGTCGAAGTGCGGGATGCCCGTGCCCTTGTGCGCCGATCCCACGGATGTGTAGACGTAGTGTTCGACGCCGGCCTCGCGCGCCAGCGTCGCCAGACGCTTGCCCTGCGCCTCTTCCCGCTCGACGCCCGCCTCCAACGTGTTCTGCACGCTGAAGACGCCCCACGCGCCAGCCAACGCACGGCGCAGCGTCGCCTCGTCATCGAGATCGCCCTTGACGACATCGACGCCATGGCGCGCCAGCGCCGCCGCCCGCTCGCTCTCAGGCTTGCGCGTCAGGCCGCGCAGACGGAACCCGCTGCCCTGCAGCGCCTGTGCGACCGCGCCGCCCTGATTGCCTGTCACTCCGGTGATGAGAATAGTTCTGCTCATAGTTTTGTCCTCGTTAAGTACTTAGTTGATTTCGTAGTTAGGCTGGTGAAATGACACGTGCTTGCCGGCGCACTTCGGAAGTCTTCGTTTCAACGCGCGCCTCAAAGATTCCGGCGAACGCCGAACGCACACTGACGAACACCACGCCCCAAAAGATCGTGACGAAGACCGCCAGTCCGATACCGACCGGACTCATCAGGGCGTGAAACAAGAGAATGTTCACGATGATCGGTCCGAGAATCGCGAGTGCGAGCGGCACGTAGCGATTGATCAGAAGCAACGCGCCCGAAATTACCTGAAGCCCAGAGACGACCAGGAGATATTTCGAAACGAACATCGCTCCGAGGAACTGTCCCGCGACTCCGCTGGGCGGAGGCATCGGGATGAAATGAAGAAATCCATTCAGGCCGAAGACCAAAAAAATCAGACCCAAAAGGAACTGACTGATGTTAGTTAATATTTTCATGGAAACATGGTTGCGCCGGACCGCCGGGTTTGTGAAAGACCATGTTTCTTGCCTCAGCATAGCCCGGAGGCATGCTCCACCTCGCAGTGGAACGAAGACATTTGCGCTACCTCCGGCGCGGGTCAGTATTTCGCGAGACCGCTCACGTACCCGAGCAACAAGGCAAATTCTCCTCGACAACTCTGATTAGATCGAAACCGCGTGTCGGCTTTGGTACGACACGATGGCCGTTGATGCGACGACCATCGCGCGCTTCTTTCGGCGTGATCAGTCCGGTCACGAAAACGATCGGCACTTCGTGCAGCGCCCAGTCCGCTTCGAGCTG
>VBQC01000332.1:0-2754 GCA_005887825.1 Verrucomicrobiota bacterium
TATGCGTCGCGCTTTGCAAGAGATTTTCCGCGACAAATGTTGCACGCTTGGAAAATTGGTTTCCGCCATCCGCACACCGGCGAATGGAAGAATTTTGAAGCGCCATTACCCGACGATTTCGCAGCCGCGATGAAGATGACGACCGAATCTCAACAAGTATGAAACAGCGAAAACTTGGACGCGGGGGGCCGATTGTCTCGGCAATCGGCCTCGGTTGCATGGGAATGTCGGATTTTTATGGCGGCCGGGATGATGAGGAATCCATCGCGACCATCCATCGCGCTCTCGAGCTCGGCATCACGTTCTTCGATACGGCGGACATGTATGGTCCTCACGCAAATGAGCAACTAGTTGGGCGGGCATTAAGAGGTCATCGCGAACAGGTCATCATCGCGACAAAGTTTGGAATTCGCCGCGACCCGAACAGGCCGGAGTTTCGCGGGATCAGCGGCAAACCCGATTATGTTCGGCAAGCATGCGAAGGAAGCCTGCGCCGGCTCAGTGTTGATGTCATTGATCTCTATTATCAGCACCGGGTCGATCCGGACACCCCGATTGAAGAAACAGTAGGCGCGATGGCAGAGCTGGTGCGCGAAGGCAAAGTGCGGTTTCTCGGTTTATCCGAGGCAGGGGCAGAGACGATCCGCGGCGCGCACTCCGTTCATCCGATCACTGCGTTGCAATCTGAATACTCGCTCTGGACGCGCGACCCCGAAACCGAAGTTCTTGGCGTCTGCCGCGAGCTTGGCATCGGCTTCGTGCCGTACAGTCCGCTCGGCCGCGGGTTTCTCACTGGAAAGATTAAGAAGCCAGAGGATTTGCCAGAGGACGATTACCGGCGCACGACACCGCGATTTCAGGGCGAAAATTTTCAGCGCAATCTGGATCTCGTGAAACGCGTCGAAGAAATCGCGCACCAGAAAAAGTGCACGCCGGCGCAGCTAGCCCTTGCCTGGGTTCTCGCGCAGGGCGACGACATCGTCCCGATTCCCGGCACGAAACGGCGCAAATATCTGCAGGAAAATGTCGCTGCGCTCGATGTTACTCTTACCAGCAAGGATCTCGCGCGCATCGATGAAGTCGCGCCACACGAGGCCTTTGCAGGGTCCCGTTATCCCGACTGGGCGATGGCGATGGTTAATCGCTGAAGGTTCGGGTTGCCCAGGCCCGAATGCTTTCGGGATTGCCGGCGGCTTGCGGCAAACGACACAGCGTGTCCCTAGCCGAAACGAAAGCGCATTGACGGAATAGATAGCCGGCTGTCGAAAATAACAGGCTGGCAGCCTGTGCTCCCCAGATCATTGACTATTCACTTATCACTATTCACTTTGCCGCGGCGCGGCACCATGGCGTTTGCCAGCATCGTTTGCACAATTTCGCCGCGCTGATTTGTCGTCACGTTGCGCAGGCGAACAATCCCGTAGTTGGGTCTTGAACGCGACGGCCGAAGATCGACGATTTCTGTTTCGACCGCGAGTACGTCTCCCGGACGCACCGCATTAGGCCAGCGCAGTTCATCGACGCCAAGTCCGATCGCGCCTTCGGCGAAGTTCAGCGTTTGCACAAACAGGCGCATGGTCATTGCTGCCGTGTGCCAGCCGCTCGCAATCAGACCTTTGAAAATTGTTCGCTCGGCACTCTTGCGGGTGAGATGAAACATTTGCGGATCAAATTTGTGCGCGAACTCGATCACCTGCTTCTCCGTCACCTCGAGCGGATCGGATTTAAAGCGATCGCCGACTTTCAAATCATCGAAGTAGTGCTCTTTCATTTTGAAACCATGGAGGGAGTGCTCTCTCCCGTCCATGAAGACGCGTAGCCACATTCTTGAGCCATTGCTCAGGATTGAGCAATGTGTAAGTGAGGCTGTAGCCGGAATCGGCGATCCCGTCCGGGTCCCATTTGGCCCGCGGATGAAGGGCTACGCAAATGCCACTTAGCATTTCGCAAAATCCCTGCAGCAGAATTGCCTTTTCATCGCCTGTCAGACCCGCAGGATGGCCTCCCGATTGCCGGTAAATTCTCTCATCCCTGCGAAATATTTGGGACCTTCACAGTCCAGTTTCCGTAGAAGTAAGTATGCGAGAGATTGAGGGATCAGCAGCAGGCTGGCTCCCCAATTAGTAGGCATGAACGTTATCCAACCAAAGAGATTGATTCTTCCAGCTGATGACGAAAACCGTGTTCCGTCAGCTGGTGACACAGCAAATCCGGGCGAATTGAAAAACGACCTCGAGAAATACGAGCACCTCAAAGAGTTGGCCGAGCTATTCTTTGCAGCGAAACGACGCCACCCTCAGGCGCCAGCGCCCGCCCAGCCCTGCTAACTCTGGCAACGCAATTGGCTGCGCCAAGTTTTTGAGCCGTTCACCGGATGCTGTGTTTCGCATCTTCGACGAAGCGGGCAACCTAGAGTGAGACGCACGAACAAGCGGGCGATTTCGCGGCTTTGAAAGAGCCTTGGGCGTGACGCGCGCGACGCCAGTGAAACAAACAGGCGTGAGCGATTATGTTCGGTCGCCGGACGAAGTCATTGCCTTGGTTGACCTCGCCGGTCCCATAGGACGGGACATCCAGACGCCGAAGTAAATTCGATAGATTCATGCACCTTCGGGAGGGGAGACGTGATTCGAACCGGAAAAACTTTTCGTCGTGGCCTTATTGATCATTGGCAAGCAAAATAATGAACGAAAAATTTCTCTTAATAGGTCGTGATTGGGTTTCGGACAACTTCAAGACCCTCGTCGATCGGAA
>VBQC01000332.1:2826-4044 GCA_005887825.1 Verrucomicrobiota bacterium
CTCGACGATTGCCTGTGCTCTCCGCAGCACAATTCGACTGAAAAACACTAATTCCCGTGGAGCGCGGCTCGACAAAGCACGCTAGACGTCCGGCAATTTCAGCCGATCACATAATGCTCACATAATGCTAAAGGCGAACCGAGCGTTTAATGTTTCGTGCCTTGTTGTTTTGCCGCATTGCTCCTGAATCAGCAACGTATAAAATGCAGCGCGATCCCGGGGCGGGGCGGTTAGCTCAGTGGTAGAGCATCTCGTTTACACCGAGAGGGTCGGGGGTTCGAAACCCTCACCGCCCACATTTCATTTTCGATCCGTTCGACTCCGCTCCGCTTTGCTCAGGACAAGTTTGTAGATTTGCGATCTTGGATTGCGGATGGAGTCATCATTTCTTCCACGCGAATGGACACGAATTTATGAGAGCCTCTCTTTCTTGTTGGCCAACACCCTTATTCGTGTCAATTCGTGCTGATTGGTGGTTAAGTAAATTCTACTGACATGACAACTTCCCAATTTTTCCCAGTTCAGTGCGCGTTGTTTCTTTCACTCAGTCTGGTGTGTCCTCTGCTGGCGCAAAAGGATCAGCCTCATCGCATCGAAGCGACACAGTCGCCGAGCGGCTCGCCTGCTCCTTCGCCAGAGAGCAGCAGCCCGTCTTTGACTTCGGCCGCAAGTCCCCCAGCCTCTGCGACGGTGCCACAGTTGACGGACGTGCTTTTCAAAAATTTCAAGGCGCGCTCCATCGGTCCGGCCGTGATGGGCGGTCGCGTTTCGGATATCGCAATCGATCCGCGTAACCCCTTTGTCTTTTACGTTGGGCTGGCGCACGGCGGCGTATTCAAAACCGGAGACAACGGTGTCTCGTTCGATCCGATTTTTGACAAGCAACCTGTTCTCTCAATCGGCGCCGTTGCACTCGCGCCTTCCAATTCCGATGTGATCTGGGTGGGCACGGGCGAAGCGAACGATCGCAACTCCTCGGGCTGGGGGAACGGTGTTTATCGTTCCACCGACGGGGGTGAAAATTGGCAGAATGTCGGGTTGAAGGAGAGCCGCGCCATCGGGCGAATTATCGTTCATCCGTCGAAGCCAGAAGTCGCATACGTCGCCGCAGGCGGCCATCTCTGGGCCGATGGGGGCGAGCGCGGCCTTTTCAAAACGACGGATGGCGGTAAGACGTGGAAACTTGTGTTGCAAGCACCGGCGCCCCACAACACGCGC
>VBQC01000187.1 GCA_005887825.1 Verrucomicrobiota bacterium
CGGCAAATCAGCGTTCCACTTCGGCCGTGCCATTCGAGATTGATCGCGCCATGTGCGGTTTCGCTGTGAATCTTGGCCCAGCCATGCGGACGGCCTGGGCGCTGGTGTTCAGTGGGAATCAAATCAAAGCGGCCAAGCTGCGGATCGTTCATGATTTTTTCTCGTAAAGATCCGCGCCCGCCTGTAATGACTTGGATCACGGTCTGCATTCTCCGCCATCATTCGGCCTAACGAAGCGAATTACAACCGCAATTCTGATTAGGCTGGCGCAGAATCCAACCTTCCAATCCTAGCGTTAAAGCGCCGGGATATTGTCGTCAAAGCAATGAGCGATACATGACGTAAACATCGACATATCCTTTTTGCGGATGCTGAAACGCGGCTGGCAAAGTGCCGACGATCTTGAAACCAAGCTGCTCCCAAAGGTGAATCGCCGATGTGTTTGTCGAAACGACAAAGTTAAATTGCATTGCGCGAAAACCAAGCCGGCGCGCTTCGCTCAAACAATGTTCGCCCATCGCGCGGCCAATTCCCTGCCCGCGCGCGTCCGGTGCAACCATGAACGCGGCGTTCGCGACGTGCGATCCTGGGCCAGCTTGATTTGGTTTCAGGATGTAAGTGCCCACTACATGTCGATTCTCTTCGGCAACGTACGTGTGCGTACCGGGCCGAAACCAATATGCCAGCGCCTCCTCGCGCGACATGTGCGGATCAACTGCGTAAGTGTCCCCGGGACCAAACACGGCGCGAAACATCTTCCAGATCGCGTCGCAATCCTCGTTTGTCGCTGGTCGAATCTCGGGCACGACGCTAACAATAATGTTGGAACGAGAAACAGATCGACTTCATCGGCTCAATGCAAACCACGCAGCGAGAGCGGCGAGTTTCTGTTCGGCGCGCCATGGTCCTTCTCCCGATCGACCAAGATTCTGCGTCACACGTCGCACGTCACTGTCCGCTTTCTTTAGATGAGCCGATGCTTTGGAAAAGGCGTCGCGCTCAGTCAGAAGGACCGTGTGAATCCGGTGTGCGCGCAAGGCGGCATCGAGCGCGGTGCGAAATAACTGCCCTTCGAGCGCGTGCGCGCGAATATGCGGATTTGCGATTAGAGAAGGATCGATTTGACTGCCAATGAACAGAGCGGCGTGCCGGATCACGAAACCTCGATACTCGGCGAGAAGTTTCGCGATTGATTGTCGCGCGACACGACGCACGACGCGCAAGCGTGCCTGTATCTTGACCGGATCGGTTTCGAGTTTACCCATGGCGGCGTGATACGGCTGGCGTGTCTCGGGGAACCGCGCGTCCGACAGATCGATCATGCGACTGTCGCATAACCGCGGGGACCTAACCGGGCCGGCAACCAAGGCGGCCACCGCCCAGCCCGACTTTACTCGAAAGCCGACCGCTGCACTTTTGGATTTGGAGTTCACCGGCTCTGAAACGTGACAGGCACTGTCGCAACCCATTCGCGGCCGGGTGTACACTTCCATTGCCGAAGAGTTTTGGTTGAGGCTTGATCGAAGAGAGCATTTCCGGTCGATTGGACGATCTCGACGTTCCTCACATTTCCCCTCGCATCGAAAGTCAGGCGAAATCGGCCTGACCCGGAGACACCCGGACGCGTTGCATCTGGAGGGAAGCTCGGCGCGGGCGCATACACTAATCGTGGTTTCGGCGTTGGCGTTGGCCGTGGGCTAGGACTAGGACTAGTCTGTGCGGTCTGCGGCCACCGAGGCGTGGCATTGGATGCGATTTGAGACAGCAACGACTCCAGACTATTCGAAGGCCGAACGGTCGCTTTTTCACCAGCCGATACCGCGACACCAACAACTTCCGCATTAGCGTCAACAATGGGCGATCCGATCCCGTTAGGTGAAATCGCCGCCCCTATTTCGAAACGGTCGGATTGCTGCGTTGAAATTGTTGCTTCGCGAGGGATCCCTTCACCTCCAGCCAGCCCGCTTCCGACCACTCCAACAGGTGCGCCGATTGGCAGGTTGACATTTTTGTTTAGAACCAAGAAAGGCTTCTGTTTCACATCAGCTTGCAGAATTGCAAGATCGAGCGCTGTCGAAGACGCTAGAATCCCGCTCACGTTGTAAATTCCGCCATCAGCTGTCTTTGCGACGGCATTGATGCCGCCTTCGATTGCGTGGGCCGTGGCAACCAATCTGCCATCTGCGGAAATAAAAAAGCCGGTCTGTGTCCGCAGCAACTTGCCCGACGAATCAAAAACGGTGATCCAAATTACTGAGGGACGGACGCTGTTCTCCAGCCTGGACAAATCGAGAGATGGACTCTGCTCGGCCTTTGTCTGTGACGGCTGAGTAGGCGACGGAGATAAGCTCGGCGATTGAACCGAACTGGAAACAACGGGCGACGAGGTCGGCTGACCAGCGGGTGGTTCGCCGACAATTTGATTTTTCGGCTTCGGCTTGCACGCTGCCGTTGCAAAAAACGCCAGGCACAGCAGGTATTCGAGCAGCAACTGGAGATATTTCATTTGCCGAACAGAGTCTGCCCTTTTTTCTGAGGCTTAATCAAGGCGACAAAATGCCGTTTGTCACGGAGCCGACGACGTTAAACCGTCGCCAGAACAGGAGGGGTTCCGACCGACGCGAGTCAGCGCCGTTTAAAGTACTGAACGGCTCGTTCGTGTTTCCTGGCCGCAGCTTTTGTTTTGAACGTGCCCAAATTCCTTCGCTTTCCCGTCCGCGGGTTCTTCCTTCGCGAATACAGACGATAGTCGCCAGACCTAAGTTTTCTGATTATATCAATTCCTCCTCGTTCGTTAATTGTCGACTTTGCACGATGCCGGTCCAGTTGCTTGCCGTTGTCGAGCGAGTCAAAAAACAAGCAGGCCGCGCCGACATCGCTACGATATTTGACTGTGTTGACGCCAGCGAAGGACGATTGGCCTTTGCCAGCACCTAACGATCTGAACCCCGCGCGGGAACGGCGCGAGTAGACAGCCAGAGCGCAAGCAGGGCAGCGAGAATGGCGAGGTCAACCGCGAGATGCGCGGAAAAGTTCCAGTGTTGGCTGGCGTGACCGAAACAGCCACAGGTGATGTCGAGACCGCGGAGTTTTGCAGCAATTGTGGCGACGAGAAAGATCGAGATGAGCGCGATTAAAATCGCAAATGCGCCGCGATAGAACAGGCGGAAGACTAGTGCGAGACCGCAGAGCATTTCCAGCCACGGTAAATAAAACGCGAGACCGACACTGATGGTCCACGGCAGGATTTTGTAATTATCGATGTCATTAGCGAACTGAGCCGGATCGAGCGCTTTAATAGCTCCGGCGTAAATGAAAATTCCGCCGACAACCAAGTCCACAATTCGCCAGACGAATTTCATGGTTCAGAGCAAACGTCCAACATCCAACGCCCAACGCCCAACGCGCAACTGGTTGATCAAGACACGTTGGAAGTTGGATGTTCGATGTTGAGCGTTCGAAGTTTGCTTCATTTTTTCGACTTCAGCCACTCTTCCCAGCCACCCTTAAGGACAAACACGTTTGGCAATTGCGCTTCCTTGCGCAGGCGGCGGGCGACTTCGCGACTGGCGTTGCAGCTCAGGCTGCTGCAATAGACGACAACCTTTTTCTCCGGCGACCACACCGCCAGAACCTGCGGCAACAATTCATTCCAGCGGTCTTCATTCAACGACACGGCCCCAGGGACATGATCACTCGCAAATTCGGCATCCGGCCGCGCATCGACCCAAATTGCATTGCTGCCCCAGGCACGCGCCTGCGCCGCGGTGACCATTTCCGAGGCTGGAACCGGCGATTGCCATGAAATTTTGTCGCGAAAATAAATCGCTTCCACAAACCCCGGAACAAGCGCAAGCGCCGCGAGAATAAGGGCCTGACGGACCAGTGAAGATTTCACTACTTACTGGATGGCGGGCGCGTTGGTAATGCGAGCAGTGGCGTAAAATATTTTCTGCGAGTCTTCCGGTTGAATCGTCAATGTTGAGGCAATTTGTCGACTCGTCTCCTTGGGTTCGATGTCGATCTTGAACTGGCCGTTACCGGTTTCTTCAACCTTGGTTTGAAAGTCCGGGCTCGATGACGTGACCTTCAAGTGTTTCACTGGAAACTCCTTGGCTGCGCGCACCACGATCGTCTTTGGTTTTGGCGCTTCACCCTGTCCCCAGAAAACAAATGTTGGCGTTATCTCGAGTTGCTGGGGGATTACCGCCTTCAGGGTAAGCACCGTAGTGGTATGCTGCGGATCGTCGGTTTCCACGTTCACAGTTTTGACCTGAGTGCCGGTGCGCTCGCCAATGTTGAACGTAGCCGTGACCTCACCTTTCTCTCCCGGAGGCACCTCCTCCTTCTGAGATTGCGCCGCTGTGCAGCCGCAAGAGGCGCGGACCGATTTAAATCGCACCGGTTTGGTGCCGGTGTTCTGATATTTGAAATGGGCCACCGCCTGTTTGTCGGAAGCGGCCGGATGCAATTCGACCATGGTTTGGTCCCATTTCAATTCCGCATGCGCACTGACGCAAATGACGATCGACAAGGAAAAAGCAAAGATGTTTGTTTTCATTTTTTTGAATAGAAGCGCCTAATATAGTCAGCGACAGCCTCCCGCCAAGTGCGGGGTGATCTGCCAGTCAATTTCGCGTATTTTGCGCTGGACAGCACGGAATAAACCGGGCGACGCGCGACCCAGTTTGTCATGTCTTTTAATTTGCGTGCGCCAACTGTTTTCCCTTTCAGGAGCAGGCCGATCTCCTGGCAACAATCCAGCGCCCACTGCGCGTATTCCTGCCAGCTGCATTCGCCGGCACTGGTGAAATGCAGGATTCCGTCGTAATCGCTCGCAGCGTTGTAGCCGGGGTCGGTGACTCCGGGTTGCGTACCATCGCCGATGGCGGTTACAACCAACATTTCGGCGATGTCGTCCGTATAAGTGGGCGCGGAAAATTTGTCCGCGACTGCATCGACTTCTTCATTTTCCTGCGCCCGCTTGATCATTCCGTCAATGAAACTCCGACGGTCCGGTCCAAAAATCCACGAGACGCGCACGATGAGATGCCGATCTTGCACGGCAAGTACATTTTGCTCTCCTGCCAGCTTCGATTCGCCGTAAACGCTGATCGGATTTGCGGAATCGCTTTCAACGTAGGGTTCGCGTTTTCCGCCCTCAAACACGTAATCGGTGCTGAAGTGAATGAGTCTCGCGCGTTTGTCCCTGCAAATTTCGGCGAGAACGCGCGGCGCTTCCGCATTAATCAGAAAGGCCTCGTCGCGCTTCGTCTCGCAAAGATCGACATTGGTAAACGCAGCAGCATTGATAAGCAGATCGAAACTCGTCGCCCGCAGTTTCTTGTGCAGCTCATCGAAATTCGAGAGATCCAGCTGTGCGTGATTAAAACCAACGACATCGAATCTTTCTCGATATTTGCGCATGAGCGCAGCGCCAAGCCGACCGCCGGCGCCGAGAATTGCAATTTTCATTCTTCTGCAGCGGCTCTCTATGAACGTCGCTCTGTTTTTAGCATCGGCGGGTCATAGACCGCCGCTACAGTTAATATCGTCCGGTGCGCTCGAGCAATGGCTGCCACCACGGTTGATTGTCGATATACCATTGAATAGTTTCTTCGAGTCCTTCCTTGAAATTGCGCCGCGGTTTCCAGTTTAACTCACGTTGCGCAAGCGAGGAATCGATTGCGTACCGGCGATCGTGCCCGAGCCTGTCGGTCACAAACGAAATCAAGCTGTGTGGCTTAACCAGTTTATCGAGAATCATTTTTACAAGGTCGATATTCACCATCTCGCCGTCGCCTCCGAAATTATAGACCGCTCCTGGTTTCCCCTCGAAGAGCGCAGCCACAATCGCGGCGCAATGATCCGTTACGTGGATCCAATCGCGCACGTTCATGCCATCGCCATAAACCGGGAGCGGCTCATCACGTAGCGCTTTGATGATCATGAGCGGAATCAGTTTTTCCGGAAATTGATACGGACCATAATTGTTCGAGCAGCGCGTCACGAGCACTTCCTGGCCATAGGTTCTGTAAGAGGCGAGGGCAAGTAGATCGGCGCCGGCTTTGCTTGCCGAATAGGGCGAACTCGGGTCGAGCGGCGATTGCTCGGTAAATCTGCCGGTGGCACCAAGCGAGCCATAGACCTCGTCCGTGGAGATTTGGATGAAGCGCTGAACTCCGTGGCGACGCGCGCAATCGAGCAGCACACCCGTGCCAACTACATTTGTGTGGATGAAATTGAGAGGTGAATTAATGCTGCGATCGACATGCGATTCGGCGGCGAAATTGATGACCGCGTAAAATTGATGCTCAGTCATGAGCGCGTCCATCTGGTCGGCATTGGCAACATCGGCTTTGAAAAATTCGTAGCGTTCGCCATGTTCTTCGACCACGCCGTCGAGGTTGGCGAGGTTGCCCGCGTAAGTGAGCACGTCCACGTTGGTCACGTACGCGGGCTTGTAATGTTGCAAAATATACCGAATAAAGTTGCTCCCGATGAAGCCGCAGCCACCGGTCACGAGAAATCGCATTGCACCGCGTACTAGCAGCGCCGAAGCTGCCGCGCCAGCAGATTTTCTATCTCTGCGCGATCAACTGGCGGCCTGGAAGACCTTCCTTGCAGAAACAGATTGGATCCCATGGTTGATCCTTGGGCTCGCCATTTTTCTCCGCTTGTTCCTGCTGGGCATCAAGCCGCCGCATTTCGACGAAGGAATCAACGGTTGGTTTGTCGATCAAATGATGAAGAACGGGTTTTATCGATACGATCCGACCAACTATCATGGGCCGCTCCACTTTTACGTTCTATTACTCTCTCAGAGTTTGTTTGGACGGAACGTTTGGGCTTTGCGGCTGCCGGTGGTGCTGGTGAGCATCGGTTGCGTGTGGCTTACATTGAAATTTGAGCCGGTGGTTGGGAAAAACGTGAGCCGGCTGGCGGCGCTGGCCATGGCGGTCTCGCCCGGGTTTGTTTTCTACGGTCGCTACTCGATCCACGAGGTGTGGTTGGTGCTCTTCTCGATGATGTTCATCCTGGGGCTGCTCGGTCTCTGGAAATTTGGGACACCTAATTACCTTTGGTGCGCCGGCATGGGCGTAGCTGGCATGATCCTGACCAAGGAAACGTACGTCATCCATTTTGTCTGCGCAGCGCTTGCTATTCCTGTGTTGATGGTCTCCAACGCGCTCAGTCGTCTTCCCGACGCGAGGCCAGCCAGGCAAACATGGACCTACGTCGATCTTGCAATGGTTATCGGAGTCGGCATCGCTGCGATCGTCTTTTTCTATTCGGGAACCTTTCTTAACTGGAACGGCGTAAAGGGAATTTACCAGGCATATAAGGCCTGGTTTGCCACTGGCGAGCAAGGTCACGGCCATGAAAAACCGTGGTATTACTGGCTGAAGCTGATCGGGCGCTACGAGATTCCTGTCGGCGCCGGCCTCCTTCTTTGCGTGTTTTGCCAGCAGTTCAAGAACCTCAGTTTGCGTTACCTGGCGATCTACGGAGTAGGAACCCTGGCTGCTTACAGCTATGTCAAATACAAAACGCCCTGGTGCATCATCAATATTGTCTGGCCCTTCTTATTTATCTTTGGTGCGGCGGTTCTGCTTGTTCGTCCGAGATTTCTGCGCGCAACCTACCTTGGGTTAGCCATTCTCTTATGCGTTTCGCTAGGATCGATGATCTCGCTAAATTACTTCCGCTGCACAACGGATACTGAGCCGTACGTCTACGTTCAAACTTACAATGACATCTTCAAGCTAACTGAGCCCCTGCTAAAGCTGGCAAGACGCGATCCGAAAAACTACCACCTGACTGGGCATATGATTCGGGGCAGCGTGTATCCGCTTCCATGGATTCTGGGCGATTTCACACACATCGGTTACTATGAGCACGGGAATTCGCCCGCGACCCTGGACGGCGACTTCCTGCTCGTGGAACAAAGTCGAATCAAGGACGTGGAATCGAAGCTGCACAATGCCTATTACACCGAGCCGCTCACCATTCGTAACTACCAGGACCCGTCGAAGCTCTATTTGAGCGCCAAAATCTTCAAAGAGTTTTTTCCAAACCGATCGCCGGATTTCGTCGGGAAAAGACCTGGCTAAGCGGGGTTCATCTCGATGAAATGGCTTTCCGCTGGCTTGGTCTTTGTCAATTTATCAACTGTTTGCGGCCTCCTTTTAGGAATGGCCGGTAACGGTTTGAACAAACACAGCGCGATTTTCGCGCTGGTATCTGGCGCAGCATTCGCAGTTGCCGCCTATCTTGGAACTTCCGACTCCAATAAATCGAATTGCAGGGCAGACGCATCGCCTGACTCCCCTGGATCGGCAAGCGAAGCGCTGGCCCTGCAACGCGCACAACCTGAAGTCCGGCTTTCCAAGCGGGCGCAGCGGCGACTACAGAAGGACGCCCCTGGATCAACTCCGGCTCGCTGGCGCTATCGAAAGGTTTGGCTCTGGCTGCTCGGCGCATGCTTCCTCATGTTTGCCGTGCGCTCTTTTTGCTGGCTTCTCTACATCGATGGGAACGAATTAAAAATTCAATCGCCCAATAACCTCGGCGATCTCGGGCTGCACGTCACATTGATCAGGAATTTCGCGAGCGGTGTCGCGCTTTGGCCGGACAATCCAATCTACGTTTTTAGCAAGCTAAGGTATCCGGCTGGAATGGATTTATTCAACGCACTCCTCTGTTTGGCTCATGTCGATCTGATACGCGGATTGGTTTGGACCGGATTGCTTGCGTCACTCGCGACGTTTTACGCCTTTTTCCGTTGGGCTGGCGCTTTCGGTGTCGCTGGCTTTTTGTTTAATGGCGGCATAGCAGGCTTCCAATTTTTCAAAACGCTGAAGTTTTTGGATTATCAAGGCGACAAGACAATCGCCTGGAAAAGCATTGCACTATCCATGTTTGTGACTCAGCGCGGATTGCTTTACGCCATCCCGGTGGGTTTGCTTCTGCTACGGCATTGGCGCGAAAAATTCTTTCCCGGAGCTACTGTAGCCGGGGTTGATAATCCCGGAACACAAAGCGACCGGATACAACGAAGCGGTCCGCTGCCCTTCTGGGTCGAGCTATCCCTCTACGCCTCAATGCCACTCTTCCACGTCCACACATTTCTGGCCCTGACGATCGCCCTAATTTTTCTCTCTCTTTTTGAACGTCCGAGTGAACTGATGTTTATTATTAATGTTGCTCGCAAGAAAAGAGTCACCGGGATCGGTCATTTGATTTCGCACCCGGTGATGTGGCCCGAAATTTTCCGTGACGCGCCGATACGCAGGCACGCCGGCGCTTTGCTCGCCGCTGCCTTAATTCCCGCAACTTTTTTTGTCTGGCTGACTACCGATCACTTTCACGCGGCGTCGATAATCAAATGGCACCCGGGCTGGGTGCAGGAATCGGGGGACTTCGCTGCTCCCTTTTTCCGAATTGGTCCGGTGAATTTTGGCACTGACATCCCGTTTTTCTGGTCGTTCGCGCAAAAGACATGGAACAGCGTCATCGCTCCGTTTTGTCAATTTTGGCTAACGAACTTCGGCTTATGGGTCCCGCTCGCGCTGGCACTCGTAGGATTGTGCGGCTGGCGCGCTTGGAAAGCTGGCTGGCGCTGGGGTGAGAGGCCTCCAGCGGACATCGCCTTTGTGTTGCCCGCTGTTGGGATCTTCGCTGTGGGGTACTTTTTTCAAACCGCGCCATGGGACTGGGACAACCTCAAACTCATGATGTGGGGTTACTTTCTCGTGCTTCCATTTCTGTGGACACAGCTTATTGCTCGCTGGCCGGTTGATGTCCGAGTGGTTGTTTGCATTGCGCTTTTCAGCTCGGGATTTATTACCTTGTTAGGTGGACTGGCCGCCAACCGGGGCGGTTGGGGATTTGCCGATCGCACGGAACTTGACGGACTTGGCGATGCGATTCGGCAGTTGCCGGTGGAGGCCCGTTTCGCCGCTTACCCGACCTTCAATCACCCACTGCTACTCCAGGGCCGGAAGGTCGCCCTCGGTTATCCAGGTCACCTGTGGTCGCAGGGTTTCGCCGATTACACAAGACCCCACAATTTACTCAATCAGCTGATGCGAGGCGCCGGGAATTGGCGCGAGATCGCACGCACCTTGCGTGTCCGTTACATCTTTTGGGGACGGGAAGAAAAGACCAATTACCCAGCAAGC
>VBQC01000188.1 GCA_005887825.1 Verrucomicrobiota bacterium
CGGCTTAATCTCACTTACGCGGTCATGAGCAAACGAAAACTCATCCAGCTCGTGAACGACAAGCTCGTGAACGGTTGGGATGATCCGCGCATGCTCACCATTTCCGGTTTGCGCCGGCGCGGCGTGCCTGCCAGCGCGTTGCGGGCATTCGCCTACAACGTTGGCATCACAAAATATCCGAGCATGACCGATATGGCTCTGCTCGAACA
>VBQC01000189.1 GCA_005887825.1 Verrucomicrobiota bacterium
CGGCGGCGAAGTGCGCCTCAAATATGCCTACATCATCAAGTGCGAGGAAGTGGTAAAAGACGGCGCAGGTGACGTGGTCGAGTTACGTTGTAGTGTCGATCTTGAGAGCAAGTCCGGCGGCGCTACTTCCAATCGCAAAGTCAAAGGGACAATCCACTGGGTTAGCGCGATGCATGCGATCGAGGCGGAAGTCCGATTATATGACCGGCTCTTCACCGTTCCTGAGCCCGATTCCGCCTCCGCCGTGGGCTCCGGCGCGACAAGCGCTCGTGGCGATTTCAAATCGTTTATCAATTCGGATTCACTCGAGCTGGTGACCGCGAAATGCGAGCCAGCCCTTGCCGATGCACGGCCAGAAGAACGCTATCAGTTCGAGCGTCTCGGCTATTTCGCGCTCGATCCGGATTCTTCGCACGATAAACAAGTGTGGAACCGGACGATCACACTGAAGGACACATGGGCGAAAGAAGCGAAGAGGTAATTCGCGTGTCATCCTGAGTCGCGCAGACGACGAAGGACCGCACACAAGGTGATCGGTCACACAAGATAGCTTGCCTGATCCTGCGAAGTCGTGCGAGGTCCCTCGCTCCGCTCGGGATGGCAACGTTTTAGAAATTCGAGAATGCGCGGTCGATCCTCGCGAGCGCCTTCTCTTTGCCCAGAACTTCGAGCAGATGATAAAGACTCGGGCCCACGTTGCTGCCAGTTACGGCCAAACGCGTAGGATGCACGATCTGGCCGACTCGAACGCCGAGATTTGTGGCAGTCGCTTTCAGGGTCGCCTCGATTTCGCTGGCATCGAACTTCTGCAGCGCACTGAACGCATCGCGAACAGCTTTAAGCAATGGCTTATTTTCGGTATTGAAATGCTTGGCAACGCCTTCGGGATTGTAATCGAAATCGTCTGTGAAATAGAAGCCGCAATAAGCCGGCAGCTCGTCGAACGTGTTGATCTTGCCTTTGCACGTTTGCAGCGCGGCACGGACATATTCCTCCGGGTAATTATCGATCTTCACACCGCTTGACTTCAGCTTTGCTACCCCAAGATCATAAAACTCTGAGTCGCTGAGCTCGCGCGCGTATTCTCCGTTCAACCAATGTAATTTGTCCGGATCAAACGTGGCATGACTGCGCCCAACCTGATTGAGATCGAAGATCCGGATGATCTCGTCGATGTCGATTTTCTCCCGGTTGTCTTTTGGCGACCAGCCGAGCAGGCAAAGATAATTGCAAACAGCCGCCGGCAGATAGCCTCTCTTGATGTAGTACTCCACGCGAGCGCCTTCGTCGCGCTTGCTCATTTTTGAGCCGTCCTTGTTGAGGATCAACGGAATGTGCGCGTAGCACGGAGGCCTCGCCCCAAGCGCGCGAAAAATCTCGATGTGCTTGGGCGTATTGGAGAGATGATCTTCGCCGCGAATCACGTGCGAGATTTTCATCTCGAGGTCGTCGATCACATTCACAAAATGAAAAATCCAGGAGCCATCCGGACGGCGAATGGTCATATCGGGATGCGTTCCGGGATTGGTGAGATCGAAATCGATTCTCCCGCAAACGAGATCATCGACAATGACATGCTCGCGCGGCGAACGAAATCGCAGAGCTCCCTGATCCTCGAAAATGTGGCCGTCGTCCTGGAGTTTTTTCAAATAGCGTTCGTAAAGGTGCGTGCGGTCGCTTTGCAAATACGGCCCGAAGTCGCCGCCGACGTGTGGGCCTTCGTCCCAATTGAGGCCGAGCCATCGCAGACCTTCGTAAATTGCCGCCGTTGCTTCTTCGACCTGGCGCGTTTTATCGGTGTCTTCGATTCGGAGAACGAATTTGCCGCCGTGATGTCTGGCAAAAAGCCAGTTGAAAAGCGCGGTCCGCGCGCCCCCAATGTGCAGATACCCCGTAGGTGAGGGGGCGAAACGGACGCGAATTTCGGGATTCATATGAAAATCAATTGAGCCACAGATTACACAGATTGTCACCGATTGCTGTAGACGCTTCCCTCTGGGAAGCGCGGCGCTGACGTGCTTAACACGCCGCGTCGCGTCGCCCAGCCGCCCTCGCTAAGCCTCGGCGCGCGAGCGAGGGCGACGACTACAGCTCCACAAATAGGTTCCCCGCGCGACGGCGCACATGCCGATCTTTCGCGAGGTTCACCTTCGCAACGTGCGCGGTTGGATCCAGAAGTGAGCGGACACGCTCGATCGCATCGAATCCGATTCCGGAAATATTTTGTGCGCGGAGCCACTTCAAAATCGTTCGCCGCTGGAGCGCAATGGGCAGGGTCCGCAATTCCTTCACGCTAAGATGGTCATCGCGATTTGGAGAGACTCGCACTTGATTGTCGATCCAGTTCTCTTCATCGGCGGCGATAGTCGCGGTTCGCCAAATATTCTGACGAATATTGCGGCCGAGTGTTTTCTCCAAATAAGGAACGACGCGATGCCGGATGCGGTTGCGCAACGGAGAGAGATTTTTGTTGGACGCGTCTTCGCGGAATTTGAGCCAGTGGGCGCGAACATATGCGTCGATTTCGCTGCGCCAGACTGAGAGCAGGGGACGAACAATCGTAAGATCGACAGCACCGATATGTCGCGTGGAAACTTCGCGCATGGCGGCGAGGCCCGTTAATCCCGCGCCGCGCAATAAATTCATTAGAAAAGTTTCGACGAGATCGTCGGCGTGATGAGCCAGAAAGATTGTGCGGCATCGCCGGCGTTTTGCGACTTTGGCGAAGAATGAGTAACGCGCTTCTCTCGCCGCAGTTTCGATCGACATCTTTTTTTTCTTCGCTAGCACGCGGAGGTCCGCCGAGTCGAGCTCAAAATCGATGTCTTCGGTCCGCGTGGTAGGGCGAGTAGTTCGCTTGCCCGTCTGCAAACCTGGCAGGCGGAGCGCCTGCTCCACAATTTTCCGATTGTAATTTGCGGCGAGTTTTTCGACTAAGCGCGCATCGGCGTCGCTCGATCGGCCGCGCAACTGGTGATTGAAGTGGCAAACGATCAGTCTCTTGTAACCCAGATCGACAAGCAGATGGAGCAACGCGACAGAATCACGCCCGCCGGAAACGCCGATGAGATAGCGGTGGGATGGCGGAAATTCGGGAACAAATTTGGAATTAATGTGCAAGGGGCGGTGGCTCCGAACAAAGGTTCAACAGCAGGCCCTGAGCGCAAGTCGAATGGGTCGACCGCGGCGAGCCGTTCCCCTTACAGTAGCCGGAAAAAATTCAAAACTGCGGCCCGGTGGCCTGTGCGATTTACCCAATTCGAAGGTGCATCGCCAGGCTGGACTACCAATCAGAGATGCGACTCATTCGACGACTCAGACCAGGCTATGCGCGTCCCGTGAGATCGTAAGTCGTGATCTCGAGATGGTGGCCGTCGGGATCGCGAAAATAGATTGAGTGCGAAATTTCGTGATCCTGGAATTCGAATTTGATGCCGCGGTGTTTCAGCTCTTCCTGCGCGGTACGAAAATTTTTGAGGTCAGCGCGAAAGGCTAGATGCAGCATTCGAATATCTTTTCGATGTGAAGGTGTCGAGCTTGCATTTGGATCTGCCGGAAACAAGGCGATTGCAGTATTCCCTTTGCCGATAAAGGTGGGGATTCCATCCCACATCTCTTGGTAGCGTCGCTCGAATCCTAGGACATCGACATACCAGGTGGCCGATCGCTCCACATCACGCACAGCGAGCGCCACGTGATCAATTCCTTCGAGCTGCATGAGCAGCGTGCGACCTTCTTAACCTGCCGCAATTGCCTTGTCAGCCCATGCGACAGCATGAGCGCGCACTGGGCGGTCGAAACCTTTTAAGACTACTTCTCCAACGTCTTGAAATGAAAATCCTTTGCCCAGGCAGAGTTCGGCAATCACGTTCGACACCAGGATTTGCTCCGGTGAAGCGTGGGAGCAAAGCCGGGCGGCAAGTTGAACCGTGCACCCGAAAAGATCGTGATGCTGCTCGACGGGTTCCCCTGCTGCGGCCCCGATTCGAACTTTAAGTGGTCGGTCGCGGCGCTGGTTGTCCGCATGTTTAGCCAAATCGCGCTGAATCTGAGCTGCGCATTTCACTGCTGCTACCGCCGACACAAATGAAGCCATGATGCCGTCGCCAGTGTGCTTGACCTCGCGACCACCTTGATCGGTTAGCGCGTTTCGGACAACCGTGTTATGCACGTCGAATAATGCCAAGGCGGCCTCGTCGCCCAATGTTTGAGTCAACGTTGTCGAATCCACGATGTCGGTGAACAAGACGGTTCGGATTCCGGGATCTCGTTCATCGGCCGCGCCGCCAGGAAGTAGGACCGCTCCCGCCGCATCCGTCTGGATGTCGCGGCCGAGAAACCCATCCGCGAGTTCAGGCTGGAGCTCAATAATCTTCTGGGCGACGAGACCATGTGCTTCGCGATGGCAGCAGTTCGCTGCTTCGGGGTTCGGTGCATCGACTAGACAGAAAACCTTGCCGCAACTTTCGTTAACCCAATACTTGAGGTACTGAACGCCGTACTTCTCCTGCGCTTCGAGGTCGGCCACGTGTGCCTTTGCGACGTCGTCCGCGGTAGTCCCCTCCGGAAGCTCGTGAATGTCCATGTACAACGGCATATCGACTGAATTTACTGCGGAATGACGTGATGCAAGACATTGATCTTCGCGGGATGATCAAGTGTCTGGTAAACGACGCAATACCTCTCGGTCAGCCGAAGCAATGTGGCGATCTGCTCTGCGCTGGCGTCGGTATCCAAGTCGAAGTTTAGTCGAATTTGCTTAAAGCCGACGGGGACATCCTTGGACACACCAAGCGTCCCACGAAAATCGAGATCGCCCTCAGCGTTGATCGTTGCGTCACGCAAAGGGATGCCGAGAGCCGTGGCGACTGCGCGCAACGTGACGCCGGCACATCCAACCAACGCTTCCAACAACATATCGGCCGAGCATGCGCTGAGGCCATCGCCTCCTGTCGCAGGGTGAAGCCCGGCTTCGACGCGCGCTTTTCCGGTTTCTATTTTGCAGGTAATATTTCCGCCGATGCGCCCTTTGGCCCGCAGCGTGACCAATGCGGTCTCGGGACGCTCTCGATACTGGGTTTTGACAGGCGCCTGCAACGACCTCAACTCGTCAGCGTTCACTTGATTCAATCGTGGTGTAGGGGCGTTTGTGTCAAACGCCTGTCCTTTGGATTCGGCGCTTGACACAAGCGCCGCTACAACCTTGTCGGTCTGATATTTTGATTCACGCGAAAGAGATTGCCAGGGTCATATTTATTTTTGATCGCGACCAGCCGCTCGTAGTTATCTCCGTAGGTTTTCTTCACGCGATCTTCTCCTTCATCTCCCATCAAAAAGTTTACATACGCTCCACCAGCCGAATACGGATGCAACGCATCGTAATAACTCTTCGTCCACGAGATCGTCTTTTCGTTGTTTGCCGGGTCAGGATCAACGCCGACCATCACCTGCGCCCAGGTAGCATCGCGGTAATTCCAGGCAGTATCATTTTTGCCAACGCGTGATGCGGCACCGTTGATGGGATAGAGATGCATGGTGGAATGCATCGAGGGAAGCGCCTCACCAAAACGGGTGTGTTGCGCGATCGCGTCGTCGCTCAACTCATTGACAAAATCGGCACGCCAATACCACTGCAACCCCGGAGGGTACAGCGCGTCGAACATGCTTTGCAGCGCCGGCTGCGGCAGCGGACCTACAAAATCGAGAGCAGGCTTCTTGAAAGCGCGGATGGGCTTGAATGTTTCTTCGGCTTTCGCGTGCGGCCCGACATACGCCCAAACCACGCCGCACATTTTTTTCATGTGCAGGTGTTCGGGGAAAGGCGGTGCAGGCGGCACGGTGAGAAACGCGAAAAAGCCATTTAAATCATCCGGAGCCGTGGGAATCAGATCGCGATACCATTTCATTATGTCGGCCGTTTCGCTCAACTCATAGAGCATTGGGCCGCCGTAGATCATATCGACCGGGTGCAGCTTGAACGTAAAAGAAGTTATCACGCCGAAATTTCCGCCACCGCCGCGAACGGCCCAAAACAAATCGGAATTCTCATCGGCATTTGCTTTTACGAATGTCCCATTCGCCAACACGACGTCGGCCGAGAGAAGATTATCGATCGTGAGCCCGCATTTGCGGGTAAGATGCCCGATTCCCCCGCCTAAGGTTAGTCCGCCAACGCCAGTCGTAGAAATAATCCCACTCGGAGTAGCAAGTCCAAACACATGCGTGGCATGATCTATATCGCCCCACGTGCATCCGCCGCCAACCGTGATGGTACGGGCGTCAGGATCAACCCGGGTATATTTTATCGGCGCCAAATCGATGACCAAACCATCATCGCAAATTCCAAGGCCTCCCGCGTTATGGCCGCCACTGCGGATCGCGAGAAGCAGATCATTTTCTCTCGCAAAATTGACCGAGCGAATTACGTCCGCCACATCTGCGCAGCGCACAATCAGCCGCGGTTTTTTGTGAATCATCCCGTTGTAGACTTTGCGGGCTTCATCATAATCTTTATCGCTCGGCTGTATCAGTCGTCCACGCAGGTTTGCTTTGAAATCTGAGATAGAATTGTCGTCGGGCATGGCCAAAGTGTCACTGAAAGGATTACGCGGTCAAGATGTCGATTCGCGGCATTTTCATTGAGCTGATGGCCAGCGGACCGGTAGTATGCTCGTGAGCACGGAAGCTAAAGCGATGTTGCAATCGGACAAATTCTGGACTCGACGGGATTTCCTAAAGCTCGTTAGCCGGGCGGGAGTGATCAGCGCGCTTCCAAGTCTTTCTCATGCAGCTGTGCCGCTCAATTCTGACAAAGTCCTCATCTCCATCCTGCACACGACGGACCTCCACGGCCACATTTTGCCGACTTCCGATTACGACGGGAATCCTGATCTCGGCGGAATGGCACGCTGTGTCACACAAATCCGGCGTTGGCAGCACGAAAATCCGAATTCGATCCTGGTCGACGTCGGCGACGTGTATCAAGGCACCGACGTTGGCTTGCGCAGTAAGGGCGAGCTGATGATCGATCTATTCAATTATCTTAAATATGACGCCTGGATCATCGGTAATCATGAGTTCGACTGGGGAATGGAGCCTTTTGAACAAGCACTGTTAAGATCGACAATGCCAGTTCTCGCAGCGAACACGGCATTGGAAGGAAAACCGGCCGGTGAATTTTCCGATGTGAAACATCCATTCGCAAAGATTCATCCGCTCACCTTGAAGGAAATCGCGGGAATCAAGCTTGCGATCGTTGGAGTGACGACGCCCGGGATGTCGTTTTGGCTACGGCCGGAATTAACCCACGGGATCGATTTTCAATACCCCGTCGAGCCCGTCCGTCGCGCGATTGCGAGGGCGAAGAACGCGGGTGCGGATGCGATTGTTCTCGCGGGTCACATGGGACTGAAAGCACGCAGCGGCGGAGATGATTTCGCGAACACTGTCATGGCATTAACGTCGGAATTTCCGGAAGTGGCGGCGTTTATCGCCGGTCATACCCACCAGGCAATTCCAAGTCGCCTTACTAATGGCATGCTTTTCACTCAGGCAGATCATTTCGGCATCCATGCGGGCCGTGTCGATCTTCTCTTCGATCGGAATTCGAAGAAGCTGCTCCATCGAAAGGCGATCTGCGAGCTGATGGATAACCGCTACGGTTTCGATCCCGTGATTATTTCACGAGCGAAATCGCAGCTTGCAGAATCGGAAGCTGCATTGTCGCAGCCGATCGGTGAATTGGCCGAAACTCTTCACGCTCGCGGTCGCCCCGGCGAACCGAGTGATATCGAGAGACTGATCGGCGTGGCGATTATGGAAGCATTGCTGGAAAGAAGTGTACCGGTTGATGGCATCATGCACGGGGTTTTCGATGAAAAGGCAAATCTGGTCGCCGGTCCCAAAACGGTAAACGATATTTGGAATCTGATTCCTTTCGAAAACTACATTGTGACAGCAGAACTCTCGCCTGAGGAAATAAAGACCGTCATGGAAGAAGTGTACGCCAGCCACGAGAGGCGTAGTTTACTCGGCTTCCAAGTGAAAACGGAAGGTCGCGGTTACGATCGCCGAATCATATCAGTGAGCCTGGCTGATGGGCGCCCGCTCGATCCCGGCAAAAAATACGTTGTCGCTTTCAACACTTTCGACTCACGCAGCGCCGGCCATCGCTTCATGAAGTTGCGCGCATTTCTTGAGACGCCCGCCGCCAGTTGCATGTTGCATCAAGTGCAAACGCGCGACGCGCTGATCGATTACTTTCGGCGTCACAAGATTGTGCATAAGCTTGCCGCCAAGTGCCCGCTGGCAATCGCGGCGTAAATTTTACCAGTTCGCTCTTGCAAAAAGAACGGCTTCCGGTTGTCTATTTCGCCATGCGGCTCGGGATCTTTTGCGTGATTGGCTTGCTGCTCACTGCCGATCTCGCATCATCGCAAACAGAAAAAAGCGCGTCACCTACAGCGACGCCGTCGCTGCCGGAGTTCCGGCCTGCTCTACTCGGGGCGGGGCCCGACTCGTTGATAAACAGGATCGACACTGCCGATTTGATCAAAAAAGGTCAAAAGGACGCTGCGATCATGTTTTCCTGTCTTGTGGCACCGACTGGTGACATTGTTCGAAGCGGTGCTTATCGCGGCACGCCGGGGTCAAAACTACTCTCGGAGGAGGTATTAAAACGCCTGGTGAAGGCAAAGTTCATCCCTGCTGTTCACAATCACCAGCCGGTAATCGCCGTTTTCTACGGCACAGTGACTTTCGCGGTGGTTAATGGCAAGCCGCGACTGCGCATTTTTTCCAATCAGCAACTAGATGAATTGAAAAAGGAAAACGATTTCATCGATCCACAACCGTATGTTGGCCAGGACTCAAAATTCACTGGGGTACATTATCCTGACACAGGAACTACGGTGCAGCTTACCGGCGTTGCTGAACTCGCGCTCAATGTCGATGCTGCAGGAAATCTGAAGAGTATGGAGGTCGTATCCGAGGAGCCGCCGTTTATGAATTTTGGCCAGGCAGCCATGTCCGCTTTCAATGGTGCGAAATTTATTCCGGCGTTCCGCAACGGCCAACCCGTTGAGAGCAAAGTCACTATTCCAGTTTACTTTAAGCCATAGGATCAACCTTCTCCCAAGACGAGGCGACCGGGCAGGGGAGAGATGGTGAACAAGATTATCCGCGCTTCTTTTTTCAAACGTGATCCGATCAGGTGCGCGCGTGAGTTGATCGGGGCGGAATTGATTTGGGGCGATTGCTCCGGCGTGATCGTGGAGACGGAGGCCTATAATGCGAAAGATGACGAGGCCTGTCACACCTTTATGCGTCCCAGCACGCGTGCGTTTATCGAGCGAAACAAGGCTGGCGCGGCCTACGTCTATTTCAATTACGGGATGCATTGGATGTTGAATGTGCTCGTAAAAGGGGAACAGAGTGGTTTTGTTTTGATTCGCGCCTTGGAACCGCGAAAGGGAATCGAACGGATGAAAAAACGTCGAAGGCTCGACGACGCGAAACGCCTCTGCTCAGGACCGGGCAAACTCACGCAGGCGCTGGGCATAACCGATCGCCGTCATGAAATGGATTTGTGCGCAGACCCGCGGCACTGCTTTACCTTTAACGCCGACGCGACGGTCGATGTTGTGGCCGACAAGCGCATCGGCATTAGCCGCTCCGCGCATTTGCCGTGGCGTTTTACTCTGCGTGGAAGTCCATTCGTGAGCACGCCGGCGAAACTGTAGCGCGTGTGGCAGTGGAGGTTTGGGTAGTGCATGCGTCTCGCGTACGTTACCCGACGCCTGTTTGACGCGCGCTTTCCAACGTTCACCTTACAGTTCGCATGACATGCAATAAGCAGCGCGTTCTACTCGGGATGAGCGGTGGGGTGGACTCCAGCGTGGCGGGATACTTACTGCGTGAACAAGGCTACGAGGTCATCGGCGTGA
>VBQC01000190.1 GCA_005887825.1 Verrucomicrobiota bacterium
TTGTCGCCGACGCGCAAACTTAAACCCATCGCTTGAAAGATGCGGTCACGTTTTTCCAAGTAACCTGGTGAATCCAGATCCAGATCGCGCGGACGCGGAAGATCGACATTGACGATTTCAGGATGGTCGCGGAACGCTGCGCGCCTATCGGGCGGCAGCCTATTTAACTTTTGTTTTCTGTCGAAGCGCTGCCGGCGAAATGAACAAAATCCAGAATGTCGCCGCGCAGGCGCAGGAAATCTGGGCTGCTGCGCTGGCGAGGGCGATCTAATGCGACGGAGATGGTCCGCTCGATCCTACCGGGGCGCGGACTCATGATCATGATGCGATCGCTCATATAGATGGCTTCGTCGATATCGTGGGTAACCAGGAGCATC
>VBQC01000191.1 GCA_005887825.1 Verrucomicrobiota bacterium
TCGCGTAAAACCCCGCGCGCGACCAGCCCAGCTTGGATGTTGCGGCGCACCGTGAGCCACGGAAAGAGGTTCGGATCTTGAAAAACCAGGCCGCGTTCCGCGCCCGGTTGGGTGATTTTCTCAGAGCCAATCAAAAGTTCCCCGGAGTCCGGAGATTCCAGACCCGCAATCAGGCGCAGGAGCGTAGACTTCCCACAGCCACTTGGGCCAATGAGGGAAACTAATTCTCCGGCTGCGAGCGAGAAGGAAATCCCGTCCAGAACCGGCCGGCGGAGGACAGGATCGTCGGGCACCGGGAAACTCTTCCGAATTTCCCGGACGCAAAGCGAGGATGCCTCGATTTCCGCAAGCGCTACCATTTAATCACGCCTTTTTGCCAAACGAGCACGCGGTCGCGGACTTTGAACAGAAGAGTCATGATGGTTGAGAAGAAGGCGGCCATGATGATAAGGGCGGCATAGACTTTGCCATATTCGGCCCAGCCCTGTGCCCAACTGACATACCAGCCGAGGCCGGACTTCACTCCAACAGATTCTGCGACGACAAGTGTTAGAAAGGACGCTCCAAGTCCCATAAATAAGCCGATGAAAATGTTCGGAACCGCTGCTGGGATTGCGACGCGAAAGATGAGATAAGCGCGTCCGGCGCCGAGCGTCCGTGCAACATCGAGGTAAGAAGCGCGAGTATTAGAGATGCCGGAAGCAGTAAGCATCGTCACCGGAAACCAAACCGCGAGCGCGATCAATCCCGCGGCGGACACGACAGCGGACGGCGAAACTACCATCGCGAGAGGAATCCAGGCCGTGGCTGGAATGGGTCCGACGACCTTGAGCAGTGGCATTCCCCAATAACGAACCGGAGTTGACCATCCAATGCAAATCCCACTGATCAGTCCAACGAGCACACCAACGGCGTAGCCACTTAGAAGCAATGCGAGGGAGTGCCAGGTGCTATCCAGCAAAAGCGCGCGATCACTAATTAGACTGCGCAGTACTGCCGCTGGCCCGGGAAAGTACGGCATCGGGAGGAGTTGGAAACCGAATGTAACGATGTCCCAAAGACCGAGTAACAAGATTGCCGCCGTAAGGATCGGACACATATGCCGCATCCAGGAGCGCAATGGCATCCAGAATCGTTGCGCAATTGAGAGGACAATCGACACACCGACGATCTCGTAGAAGAACAGCGTGTAAGAATGCGTTTCGACGGCCAGTGCCCTCTTCGAAAAGAGCAAATGAATTGCGAGCGCCACTAAAGCCGCGAGAGGGACCGGCAACTGCGTGCGCCAACTCAATTCTGATCCACGTTCCATCCGCTGAATCGCATCTACGTTCGGGTGCGTTGGCGCGGAAGGCAGCTGCGTCGTCGATTTAGGGGAGCTTATTTCTGGGCGGCTATTATGTTTTTCTGGACGCATGGTGCGTCAGGGTCGGCCAGATTCGGAGCATCCTGATCCGGCTGATCGAACATTTTTCTTCGGCAGCAGGAATCTTCCGTATCTTTCTGGACCAACGCCGCGATTAACCGGATATCTTCGTTGGGTGAGACTTGGCCTCCGGCGACTTTTTCCACCTCCAGGGTCTTAATCCATTCGTCGGTAACGCCGTCAAGATGCATGAAGGCACGTTTGGCCAGCGCTTCCGTATCGGTCTCCGGCGAAAGCATCTTCGCGACTTTCATCTCCCGGCCGGCGGTGTGAACCGACTCCTCAGCCATGTGGACGCTTGGTACGTAGCGCAAACGCGCGAGGGCCGCCGTATTCAATTCGGGTGTTGAGGCGAGATATTTTTTTTCCACGGCCATGACTGCCGCAGCCCTTGGGTTGGTCTCGACCCACTTGGCGCCTTTCAACAGGGCGCGCGTTGCTCTCGCCGCCGTGTCCCGATTGGCGTCCACCCATTTGCCGTTCGCGATTACCTCGCAGCAATACTCTTTGTTATAGGGTTCGTCCATTATCTGGTCGGCAATGTTTCTCACCTTTCCCTCCGCTATTAGCAAGCTACCGATCGGTTCGGCGTTGCAGACGGCGTCAACTTCGCCTTTGTCGATTGCCAGACCTAGTTCACCCGCCGGAAAAACTTTCCACGTAATATCTTTTCCGGCATCAATCCCGTGGGTTCCGAAGACACGGTTCGCGAAGACGAACGGTGGCGTGCCCATTCCCGGCACACCAATCCGCTTGCCTTTCAGATCCTGAATCGTGTGAATATTTGTTTTCACGCCCGCTTGGACACGCAGACACCCGCGGTGAATGCCGGCGAGGAACCTTACATCCAAGCCTTGTTCAATCGGTTTGAGGAAATACATTACCAGGTGATGGGTAATGTCGTAGCTGCCCAGCGCCAGTGCATCTTTATAAGTGGCCCAGTTGCATTTCACCAGTTCAGGCTCGAGTCCCTCCTCCTTGAAAAAGCCTTTCTCGTAAGCGACGTAAATCGGAGCTTCGCAGGTCAACCCGATGTAGCCGACACGGACTTTATTTGAATGAGCAGCGCTGGAAGCAGGATTTTTCCTGCAACCGGCCATAAGCAAAACGCTAAGCGCGACGGCGGCGATCAGTTTTTCTTGAATCATTTCGTCTCCAGAGGTTTTGGAAATAGCGCAATAAGTTTTGCCTATGGAAGCAGAATCTCTTCCTTCAATCAAGCTCTTGATTGCATTTGGCCAGCCCGCCGGACAATATTGCTTTTCCCATGCAGGAGCCTTTGGATATCCGCCACCTGCGCTATTTTCTCGCAGTCGCCGAAGCAGGAAGCTTTAGCCGGGCGGCTGACCGGCTCGGAATTTCGCAGCCGAGTGTTTCGCAACAGATGCGGGATTTGGAGGCGGGTCTTCGCGTGCCTCTGTTTCAGCGCCGGGGAAAGCGGATTCTGCTTACCCCGCGAGGTCTGATTTTTCAGGAGCACGCACGCGCGATCCTTCATCAGCTGGAGAATTTTCTTCAGGAACTAAACAGCGAACCTGGACAAATACGCGGCGAACTTCATTTGGGTGTGATTCCGGTGCTGAACGTGCCGCTCGTGCCGCAGCTTCTCGGCCTTTTTACGGCCGATCACCCTGCGATCAGCATTACCGTCAAGGAAATCTCATCCACCGAGATCGAGACGGCCCTGGAAGAGGGCCGGATGGACGTCGGTCTTGGCTTTCTCACCCGCCACTCGCCGAACTTGCGCTACGAGCGCCTTTGCACGGATGAATTTGCCTTAATCGTGGCCGAGAACCACCCATGGTCGAAGCGGCGCGTGGTTCATTTTTCGCAATTGCACCGGCAACGCCTCCTCCAGTTGCCGGATACTTTCGTGATGCGCAGGATGACGGATGAAATTTGTCGGAGACACCAGGTCCGTCCCCACATGGTGGCCGAGATCAATGCGATTGAAACATTGCTTCGCTCACTCGCGCCTTTGCAGTCGGCAACGTTGATGCCGAAGATCGCATTACGAGGAAGAGAAAATCTGAAATTAAGGGCGATCCGGTTGCAGGGAAAAAAGCTCGGACTGGATATCGGTCTCTTGCGGCTGAGCGATTCGGCAGCGAACAGCGCGGTGGCCGCATTCACCAGTCTTGCTAAGGCGACTGTTCCGAAAATGATCAAACGCGAAAGCCTTAATCGCTAGGCTCACAGTGGTCTAGAGCAATTGATAAGGATCGACGTCGACCGCAACCGTCACATCTTCCGGAAACGGCAATTTGTCGAGCGTCTCGCGGGCGAGCCGGCTGAGACGCATAATGGCTTCGCCGCGGATCAAAATGTGAAACCGGAATTGACCTTGTAATTTCTCGAGCGGCGCGGGCGTTGGGTCGCCTAGAATAAATTCAGAGCCGAGTAATTCTCTTAATCTGCGCACCAAAGTTTCAGCCGAGAATTTTGCGCGCGCTTCATGTGGGGAACGCACCGTGATCAAAATTGCGTGTTTGAACGGTGGGAAATCGCAGCGCTCACGAAATTCAAGTTCCTGTTGAAAGTAGCCGGCGAAATCGTGATGTCGGGCAAACTGAATGGAGGGCGAAAACGGAGTGTAAGTCTGCACAAACACTTCGCCTGATGTTTCGCCCCGCCCGGCGCGCCCCGCCACCTGCGTAAGAAGCTGGAAGGTACGTTCACCCGCGCGGAAATCTGGCAGATGCAACGCGAGATCGGCGTTGATGATTCCGACGAGCGTCACGTTCGGGAAATGCAGGCCTTTGGCAATCATTTGTGTGCCGACCAGGATATCGATCTTACCGGTGCGAAAATTTCGCAACGTTTCACGATAGGCTTCTTTTCGGGTCATGGAGTCCGCGTCCATCCGGCGTACGGTCGCTTTTGGAAAAATCTGCGCCACGATTGATTCGACTTTCTCCGTGCCGAAGCCGGCGTAGATCAGCGCGTCTCTGCCACAAGCCGGACATTTCTTTGGCACGGCTGCGGTATGCCCGCACAAATGACAACTCAACCGTCCAGCCCCGAAAGCTTTCGGGGACTGCCGATGGAAGGTGAGTGCCACGCTGCAGTTCGGACAATTGCGCGCTTCGCCGCAATTACTGCAAAGAAGCGAAGTGGAAAAGCCGCGGCGGTTCAGAAATAAGATTGTTTGCTCGCGTTTTTCCAGACGATCGGCAATGGCGGCACGCAATTTTTCCGACAGAATGGCGGCGGCCTTTTCCTTCCTGCGCTCCTGCCGAAGATCGACAATACGCATGAGAGGCATCTGTTTTTCGTCGATTCGCTGGGTGAGCGTGGCGAGGCGATATTTGCCGGTCGTGGCGTTGTGATAACTCTCGAGCGATGGCGTCGCGCTTCCGAGAACAACCACACACTTCTCGATCTTGGCGCGGACGACCGCGACATCGCGTGCGTGATACCGTGGCGCTTCCTCCTGTTTGTAAGTTGTCTCGTGTTCTTCATCGACAACGATCAGTCCGAGATTTTTTAGCGGCGCGAATACTGCGCTGCGGGCGCCGATCACAATACGCGCGCGACCGGAATGGATCTTGTGCCATTCGTCGTGGCGTTCGCCTTGGGATAAATGGCTGTGCAATACCGCGACCGCGTCCTGCGCTTCGGCGAAGCGGCCTTTGAAACGCTCAACCGTCTGCGGCGTGAGCGAGATTTCCGGGACCAGAACAATCGCGGTGCGTCCGCTGTCGAGCGCGGCGCGAATCGCCTGTAAATAAATTTCAGTCTTTCCGCTGCCTGTGACGCCGTGCAGCAAGATTGGGCGCGCGTTTTCCGGCGAGTCGAGCGCCTGAGTAACTTCCCTCAGCGCCAGCGATTGCTCGTTATTCACAACTAAATTCGACGTTGCGATGAATTGCTCGTCAGCATGCGGATCGCGGACGACTGCTTCTTCGCGCAACTCCGCGAGTCCGCGCCTGACCAGCGCGCGCAGCGTCTGGTTGTCGAGAGATGTCTGCCGCAGCAGGTCCGCCGCGCGCATCGGTGTTCCTAGTCGCGAGATCGCTTCCAGAAGTTCGGCCTGACGCGGCGCGCGCTTTCGCAATTTTTCAATTTCCTCGTTGTCGATCTTGCGCACGGGGCGGACGAACAATTGCTTTTTCCACCCGACTTCCGCGCGCCGGATCACTTGCGGCAGCAAACTGCGCATCACCGTTTCGATTGAACAGCAATAGTAGGCGCTGATCCACCGCGCCAACTCGAGCATTTGCCCGCTCAAAATGGGCGCTTCGCCGACGACTGCTTCGATCGACCGGATGCCTTTCGCTTCGCTTCGCTCGAGGACCGAGACGACGGTAGCCAGACCAGATTTGTCCCGAAATGGGACGCGCACCCGCGATCCGACGCCGACTCGTTCCGCCAATGTTTCCGGCACGAGATAATCGAGCTCACGATGGATCGCTCTGTCGATAATTACTCGAATAAAGCTCGGCTTGGACACAGATTAGTTTTGATTGATCGACGCAACGATGCGTGGATTGATCTTTACCGAGTTAAGCCGCGTTCTATCAGTTATCCACTCTTTCGCATCGCCAGCCATGATTCGATTCCTGTTCAAATTCGTCCTGTGCATCCTGCTCGCGGTGGCCGCGGGTTTTGCTTATCTGGCCGCGCAATCGGGCGATCCGGTTTACACGTTTTACGAATGGATGAGCCCGGCCCGGTTTCATCAGTACGATCGTCTGATTCGCTCGGTCGCGACAGAGCATCATCTCGATCCGATGCTGGTAAAAGCGGTCGTTTGGCGCGAGAGCCGGTTTGATCCACAGAAGTATGGCGGCGCCGGAGAGCGCGGGCTCATGCAGGTGAGCGAAAAAGCGGCCAACGAATGGGCGCGCGAAAATAAGATCGCCCACTTTCGCGTCGAGCAACTCTTCGATCCAAAAACAAATCTCGAAGCAGGCGCCTGGTATTTGCGTCGCGCGTTCGAGCACTGGGAAACGCAATCAGACCCCATGGCCTTTGCGCTGGCCGAATACAACGCCGGCGCCAGCCGGGCGCAGCGATGGAGCGGTGGGAATGGTGTCGCCGCGATACCGCCGCGAACCTTCCTCCAAAATATCAATTTCCCTGGAACAAGGAAATATGTCGAATCAATCGTCGCGCGCTACGAATTCTACCAGCGACGCGGCCGCATGTGACGAATGCGCGCGCGCTCACAGCCAGAGTCATTGGCTGTTTAGGGTTTTCGCTTTGCGCGATGAGATTGTCCAACTAGACTAGCAGTTCTCATGGGGAACCTCTCAGGATCGACATGAAACATTTCGCTTTCAGTTGGTTGTGATGACCCGATTTCGGTTCGGCAAGACTGGCTTTTTCGCTTGTCTGCTCGCGCTCTGTTCGGTTCACGGTGCTTTGGGCCAGGCTGTGCCCCGCAAGCCGTTCCCGAAAGAGCCGCTGGAGAAACTGGAGAACCCGCCTGCGCTTTATTGGCAAACGGGCCTTTCGCCCCGCATGATCTCGCAGTACGAAGCATTCACAAGTCATCAGGTGAACGTTAATGGGAGCGGGCAGAACATTACCGGCGATGCGGCGAATGAGCCGTCGATCTGTGTCGATCCCACCAACCCCAATAAGATGTCGATTGGGTGGCGCCAGTTCAACAGCATAACTTCCAATTTCCGGCAGGCTGGCTGGGCCTATACCAGCAACCGCGGTGCATCATGGAGGTTTTCTGGCGTTCTCGAAAATAATGTTTTCCGCAGTGATCCAGTGTTGAACGCGGATAGCAGCGGAAAGTTTTTTTATCTCAGCCTGCTGGAAACGTTTTTCGACGACATGTGGCGCTCGCTAAACGGCGGCATGTCGTGGGCGAATATTGCGCCAGCCCGCGGAGGTGACAAACAGTGGTTTACCATCGACAACACCAACAGCACCGGACATGGATTCCAATACCAATACTGGAGTAGCGACGGCAATAATTACGGCGGCCGACAATTCACCCGTTCCACGGATGGCGGATTCACGTGGCTCAACCCGATCAACATTCCTAACTCTCCCACCTGGGGAACGCTCGACGTGGACACAAACGGCAACCTGTTTATTGCGGGCGTAAATCAAAGCAGTGGCCAAATCTGGTGCATTCGCTCCAGCAACGCTAAGAACGGCGCCGTCACACCGAGCTTCGATGAAAGCACGTTGGTCAACCTTGGCGGCGACATAGATTTCGACGAACCAATCAACCCCGTCGGCTTGGTCGGGCAACTTTATCTGGCGGTGGACCGTTCAGGCGGAAGCACGAACAACAACGTTTACATGCTGGCGAGCGTCCAGCCCACCGGCTTTACGACCGGCACCGACGTCATGTTTGTGCGCAGCACCAACGGCGGACGAACCTTCAGCGCCTCGCACCGAATCAATGACGACCCTATCAATCACGCGAAGTGGCACTGGTTCGGCGCGCTTTCCGTCGCGCCCAGCGGTCGTCTAGATGTTATCTGGCTCGACACCCGCAACGCTGCCGACAACACCAATTCGCAGCTCTTCTATTCCTACAGCATGGACGGTGGCAACACTTGGGCGGCCAACGTGGCGGTGAGCAATTCGTTCAATCCGTTTCTCGGTTATCCGAACCAAAACAAGATGGGTGATTACATGTCCATCGTTTCAGATAACGCCGGAGCTAATGTTGCATACTGCGCCACGTTCAATGGCGAACAGGATATTTATTACGTGCGAGTCGCGCCCGCGCCTCCACCAACCGACTTTAACAACGACGATCATCCAGATTACCTCCTGTTCAACCCCAGTACGGGGCAGACGGCGATATGGTATCTTGACAACAACGTGCGCATTGGCAGCGCGTTTGGCTCCACACTGTGGTCTGGCTGGAACGTGGCGGGGTTGGCGGATTTTAATCGCGACGGTCATCCAGATTACCTCCTGCTCAACCCCAGTACGGGGCAGACGGCGATATGGTATCTTAACAACAACGTGCGCATTGGCAGCGCGTTTGGCCCCACACTGTGGTCTGGCTGGAACGCGGCGGGGTTGGCGGATTTTAATCGCGACGGTCATCCAGATTACCTCCTGTTCAACCCCAGTACGGGGCAGACCGCGATATGGTATCTTAACAACAATGTGCGCATTGGCAGCGCGTTTGGCCCTACTGCTTGGGCCGGATGGAGCTTGGTCGCGCCTTGACCGTTAGTCGCGATACGCCGCCGACAAATCGTTAAGCTGTTAGAAGTGTTACGATGTTAGAAAGCGTGTGCCGCCGCCGAGCGTTACCCATTTAACTTTTAACCCTCTACGTTTTACTAAGCTGCATGTCGCCGTTCAGCTGCGCGCGACGTACATTCGCGTGTGATGGTGCTTAGGCATCGACGAGGCGGCAATCTGGGTTAACGGTTTTGGTAATGACCAAAGACGAGATAGCCGGCGTACTAGAGCAAATCGCGACGCTGCTGGAATTGAAGGGCGAGAATCCCTTTAAAATTCGGGCCTATGCAAATGCGGCGCGCGCGATGGAGACCTTCGGCGGAAATATCTCGAATCTGCAGGATGAAGAAGCGCTCGCGAAAATTCCGGGTATTGGCAAAAGCATTGCGGATAAAATTAAGGAACTCGCAGCCACTGGTTCGCTGAAATATCTGGAAGAACTGCGTGCGGAATTTCCTGCGGCGATCCTGCAGTTGTTCTCGATTTCCGGCCTCGGTGCGAAAAAAATCAAAGCGCTCTACGACAAACTTCACATCAGCTCCATCGAAGAGTTGCGCGAAGCGTGCGAGACCGGCCGCGTGGCGCAACTGCCAGGCTTCGGCGAGACGACACAAGCAAAGATCTGCAAAGCCATCGAAGAGCGAGCGAAACATTCGGGATATTTTCAGTTCGGCCAGATCGCGCAGGAAGCGGAAACATTGAAAAATGATCTCGCTGGGCACC
>VBQC01000192.1 GCA_005887825.1 Verrucomicrobiota bacterium
ATAAAGCTCGACGAACGACATTTGACCGAAAATCATCGCAAGGATGTCGCAGATTGACGTTTGGCATCACTCAGGCCGGCGCAACCCTGCTACTGGCGTCCTGATTTCGCGGGACCGTCCAACGATCGTCTTCCTGACTGTTTGCACACTGCATCGAGCAGCAACACTCGCACAGCAAATCGACCACGATGCTCTCGTGCAAGCGTGGACTGAGGCTAACGCATGGCTGGTCGGCGCGTATGTGATGATGCCTGATCACATCCATCTATTCTGCGCTCCCAAAAACGAAGAAATCGCGATCGAGCAATGGATCGCTTTCTGGAAACGGCAATTTCGGCGTAAGGCCGGCCCAGCCGCGCCTCGTTTTCAATCACGTGGTTTTCATCATCGTCTGCGTCGCGATGAAAATTATCATCAGAAATGGGAGTACGTGCGAGCCAATCCTGTCCGGGCCGGGCTCGTTAAGAACGCTGAAGAATGGAAGTATCAGGGTGTGTTAAACCACCTGCCTTGGTACGGCGACGCACATCCAACCGGTTCGTCGGCTCCCGTTCGACTTCGCTCAGGGCAAGCTGAGTCTCGCCCCACCAGCATAAGCACGTCACGTTTAGAGACACCCGTGTCCGCTACGCTGCAACCCCACGTGATCCGTCACATGGTCACATCGGTTTCACGATCGCACGATTCAACGCCCAACAGCGGAACTAACGTGGCGAAGCCATTCGCCTGCTACGTGCCGCGGCTGCAATAATCTGGTGGGGCGAGACTCTGTCGAGCCGACGAATAAAGCTAGGCGAACGACATTTGATCGAACAATCATCGCGATCGTCTTCCTGACTGTCTTAAAGGTGCAGAATCTGCCTTGTCATCCGTCTACAACTTGTCCTGAGCGCCAGTCGCATGGCTCCGCATCTGCCGCGCGATAGCGGAGCGGAGGCGGGCCTGCCGCGGTTTGGTCCTCTGCCATCCGTGCTATCCGTGGTATCCGTGGTCGTCTGCTCCCCTACAATTGGTGCTCTAGTCCTCACAACTCCCGCCACGGGAGCCGGCTGGGGCGGGCTCTTAATCACCTTTTAGCTTTTTTTTGAGAACTTCGCTCCGCCATTTCCGGAGAAGGAGGTGAGAGATGGAAACATCCAAAAAAAAGAGTCAAAAATAATTATTGACTTTATTTATATATACTGCGATAACCCGCACCCTTACTTATAAGTACCTATGAAAATAAATAATAAAACCTCCTCAGCATTCACCCTTATCGAATTGTTGGTCGTAATTGCGATTATCGCGATTCTGGCCAGCATCGCACTCCCTGCGTTTACCGCCGTGCAGGAACGTGCAAAGCAGACCAAGGACATGTCCAACGGCAAGCAAATCGCGCTCGCATTGAAGCAGTTCGCTCTCGACCACAACGGCGTATTTCCAGCCAAGAAACCCGGTGCGAACTATGACACTGCGGCCGCTCTTGCCGGCACCGATAAGTCCAATGACGCACTTTGGTGGCTCTTCCCGACCTATGTCACGTCCGAGGACATTTTCGTCGTGCCTAGTTCGATTTGGTCCACGAGCGCCGATAACAAATTGGACGCAGCCGGCGCTGCTGGGCGCGTCGAAACGCTGAAAAATACAGAATGCGGCTACGCGTTCATTATGGGTCTCAACGACACTTCGAATCCGCAGTTTCCTCTACTTGCCGATGGGTTCAAGGATGCCGCAACCATCCCTTGGCAGTACGCTACGGACAAAACTATCAAAGGCGGCGTGTGGGGCGGCAAGAAAGCCATTGTAGTCTTCGTCGACGGGAGTGCCCAGGTCATGAGATGTGATGACGTAGCTGTTGCCACCAACCCGACGATATATCGGCCTGGTCAGGCCACCGACTCCATTTTCCAGGCGTCTAGCGACGCGGCTGTTACTTGGCTCAACGACACCAATAATCCGGTGTTAAATCCCGGACCGTAGTTCAGAAAAGCGAGATTCCAACGAGTTTCAAAGCGCCCTGCCTGGAAAATCCCGGCAGGGCGTTTTTGTTTCTTGCTGTAGCCGACGCTGTGGCAAAGCCGGAATCGTCTTGTGCGATGGTGGTCGATCGTTTTTACCTTGATCCTGCGGCTGATTTACAACCGCTCGCGAGGAACGTTTGCTGGAGGCGACGGTACGATAACGTGCTTTGCCGGGCGAGTACCGGAGGTCGGTTCAACTGTCCAGTTCCAGCCGATGTGGCCATTTTTATCGAAATTCCAAGCTCCGCCACCGCGCTTTGTGATCTCTACGCGCCAATGATCGTTGTTGGCTGGAATTGCGAATATAAATGTAACCGCAGCCGCCATGATCACTCCGCAGAGAATTCCAGCGAGAAATATGCATCTCATTTTGTTTGCCCTCATTCCCTTACATTATCATCGAAGCTCGCCCTCACGTTGGTCCTTTATTTAGGCGCTGAACCCGAAGAGGCTTTGCTGCGCGCGATAATCGCGCACAGCTGTGACTTGGCCTATCGCTTGCGACAAGTAGCTGAAGTGAACCCCGCCTTCTTTGCCGTCTGGCCCGCGGCGCCCTTGATTTCTTTTGCTGTTTTGTGGTATGATCAAGCGCGTCCCGAAGAAAGACGTAAGCCTCGCGGTGAACAACGGTTGTCGGTGGCACCAATTGAGTCGCGGGCTTCAGCGAATCCTATTTTTTGCGTGTGAAGGTGATCTCTCGAGGAAGAGCGACAGCTATGATAATCAGCAACCGTGGGCGGAGAAACTGGAGTGAATGCAAGAGGGCTGCCGCCACGCTCGTCATTCTGCTCTTTACGCCTGTGCTCGCGCGTGCGGAATCCATCGGTGCGTGGGCAAAAACGCGGATAGAAATCAAAGCGGCCCATAAGGCAGCGGAGACGCTCGCGAATCCCAACGTGGCGGCAAAAGAGCGTTTGCGTGTGGAGCAAATCTACTACCCACTCGTCCGGAACAATCCCCAGTCTGTCCCGGCGCAAAACGCCCTTGCTGCATTTCTGTGGAAAAACGGAAAGGCGGAAGCAGCCGTCGAACATTGGCGGACAGTGCAACGGCTCGAGCCGGAGAATGCGGAAGCGGCCAGCTCATTGGGCGGTGCCTACCTCAGGATAGGCCGCGTCCGCGAAGCAGCCGAGCAGTTTCTTTTGGCGGTTCGCTCCGAAAGTAACAATCCCGATTATCATCTCGACCTCGGGAACGTCGAATTCATGTTCCGCAGTGATCTGACTGCGGCCTGGAAAATCGATTCTGCGGAATTGTTGCAACGCGCCCTGTTTCAATTTCGCGAAGCCAGCCGGCTCGCTCCGACCGACTTGGAATATGCCCGAGCTTATGCAGAAACGTTTTATGGGATGCCGAAGCCCGATTGGAAAGAGGCGCAAGTCGCCTGGCAGCATTATCTCGAGCTCTCCACGAACCGGAACTTCGCCTACTTGCACCTCGCGCGGATCAGCCTGAAGCGGCACAACAAAGCTGAAGCGTTGTCTTTCCTCGATAAAATTTCAGACTCCTCATATTTCCAAATAAAAGAAAAGCTGCGGAAGCAAGCCGAAGCACTCTAGATGAGTGCGAAGCAAGAGAAGCGGGTTTATTTTCGTTAGCGATCACTGGGGCCTGCTTTCGGATATCGCGTTCAAGCTTCTTCATGGTTTCGAACACGTCTTTGCTTTCCTTCGGCCTACAACCGCGAACCGTCCGTAGGACGCTCGCGAACTTTCTTGAATTAGATCTGCAATGGAACACGACCTCTGCGTGGTTCGACGAATTAGTAGTTCTGAATCCGCTGTAATTCGAAAGAGTTTCGTTTAATTTAGTTCAAACCGCCCTGCCTGGAAAATCCCGGCAGGGCGTTTTTGTTTCTGCTGTCTGGGGGAGCACAGAAGCCTTGCCCTGAGCGTAGTCGAATGCGCGTGTCGCCTGCCATAGGCCGCTGGCTGCAGGCCGAACCGTTGTCTGAGTCGGCCCCTACTTCGTCACTCTTGCGTCCTAGCGGGGCGGTCCAAGACGAGAACACTCTCGGCCTCGCTTGCGATGAAATCGTAAGAGGTCGACAATCACATCGGTTGCGCAATTGCCGACACGTAGCCAGATAAACTTTGGCGGCGAACCGAGCGCTACACTTCTCTGATAGAAATCGGTGTCTTTGGATACAATTGAAAAACCGTGATGCATTGCCCAGCCGGCAATAGCGGCGGCGTCCGCGCGCATGAGCGCCGCGCCTTTCACATATTGAGAATAGCCCAGCGTTTCAACGCTGGGTGTTCGATGATATAGAAATGACAAGTCCCGGCAGGGACGGCAGAAATACTCGCTTATGCATTCGTTCACGAGTTGCCTCGTTCATTGCGTCTGGAGCACGAAAAATCGCGAACCTTGCCTCAGTCCGGATTTACGCGGACGGCTCTCGCCGTATCTTGGCGGTATCGCAAAACAAAATCAGATGAAGACGCTCGCCATTGGCGGAGTAGCGGATCACGTTCACGTTCTGCTCTCTTTGCCAGCAACAATATCCGTCGCTAAGGCGATGCAGCTTTTGAAAGGGAATTCATCTAAATGGATTCGAGAAACATTTCCGAAAATGCGCGCGTTCGCCTGGCAGGAGGGTTACGGCGCATTCAGCGTCGGCGTTTCAGGCGTGGACGCTACTGTGACGTACATTCGGAATCAGGCGGCGCATCATCGAACGCGATCCTTTCGCGAGGAGTATGTGGCGATGCTCAAGAAGCACGGTTTTGCGTACGAGGAATCGATGCTCGCTTGAAGGATTCTGCCGTCCCTGCCGGGACTCAATTTATTGTGAATCTGGTTACCCAGCGTTAAAACGCTGGGCTATTTACAACTTTACTAGAACAAACCAGCGGTCTAACGGGATTTGCGTCGCTCGCATCGGAGATCGTTATCGTGCGGTTGGATTCAGCGGTTTAACGGTTTAACGATTTTAGCATGGCAACGCTCCGGCTGTTCTGTTAAACGGAACATCATGAAGAACAGACTCTTCATCGTTGTTTCTGTTCTCCTCGCTGGGATTACGATTACTCCAGCTTTCGGCAAAGGCAGGAAAAAGAAGACGACACCGGCTCCGGTGTATCACGCGCCGGTTATTTCAAACGCAACGGGCAACGCGATCACTGTGAGCGACCAAAAGACGACAAGAACGTTCACGATTACTCGGTTCACCGAAATCAACGTGAATGGACAACGAGCAACCACTGCCGATCTCAAGCCTGGAATGACTGTGAACGTCACGATTGCGATGGACCCTTCCTGCGCCAGCCGAATCGTCGCGACAGGCCTGCCCGCGAAGGAGACCCAAAAAAGCGGACCAGGCAAAGAAAACATCCCACGCTGAACGTCGAACCTGATCCGTTAGAGGTTGAAGGTTAGAGGTTGGATGTTCGATGTTGGATGTTCGACGTTTACGCAGGCAGGATGGTGACTGCAACTGCAGGGGCGAAGCGACAGGGAATCGGAGCTTCGTCATTCATTCGTCATTCGTGCTTCGCCGCGTATAAGCCACGTAAAACGCGGGTCGTGGCTCCCCTATTTACGCGGCTTCGTCATTGTTTGCATGTCGCCCGCTCGCTCACGTTTCGAGTTTTGCTGCCGCGTAAGCGGCTGCAGACCCGCGCGCTGCGCCGCAAGATCGACAAGCTCTGCTACCCGCGATTTCAGCAAACGCGCGCGCGTCGCGAGGAAGACGAGAAAGAGCGAATACGGAATAATGAACCAAAGATCGAGATGAGAAGTATTGAGTTGCCGATATACGAGCAGACTCAACGCAATCAGATTAAGGATGACAGTCGTCGTGACCAGGCGGTCACGAAGCCGCACACGGGTGAGACATTTCCCGCCACCGTGATATTCGGTAACGGTTTGAAGCGCGACGCTCCACCAGAAATTTCCATAAATTTGAATGTCCCACTCATTCCAGCCGGTATCGGTGGAATAACGCCAGCCTTCTTCATCGAGCAACTGGAAGATGGCGCCCAGCAAATAATGCCGGTCCCTCCCCTCTTCGCTCCAAAAAACCCGGCGACTCAGACTGCAGGCGAAATGGGCGCGATTCGGCAAATGCTCGTGTGCTCGAATCACGCTTGCGGGGGTGCGTTTGAAATGCAGCCAGGTGAAATAACGCGACCATCCTCGCACAAGCGGTTGGACGAAGGCCAGGAGCATCACCAGCAGACGCGCGTGCACCGTATCGAATTTCGGTTCGATCGACGTCCGCACCATGTACGAGAGCGCCACGCACAAAGTGCCGCCAAGCATCAGGTAGGGCACGATCCGCAGCGCCGGCAGAAAAATTCCCAGACCGAAGAGAAAAATCGAGAGCGCGAACCATTCAATACTGCTGAGATAGGTGGCAATATCCGATTGCGGCGTAGGATAAATCGATTGAAAAAAACCTTCCCCGAAAATTCCGTGATAGATGGCTGGCTGGTTAATGAACCAGGTAAAGCGCGGTGTGCCGTAGATTTGGCCGCGCCATTTCGCGGCGCCAGTGGGGCCAAAGAAAATCAAATGTTTAAAGCGCAGCAGCGACTCCGCTTCGCCGTAGCCGTCCTGCTGTCTTAAAAAAGCCCGCAGCGTAAAACGCCGATAGTGCCAGACAATTGCAGTCGGGCTGAAAGCTATGACCCAACCTGCCTGTTGAATTCGCCAGCAAAAATCGACGTCATCGCCGGCTTTATGATATTCGGGATCGAAGCCGCCGACGCTTTCAAACGCCCAACGATAGAATGCCATGTTACAGCCGGGAATATGTTCGGCGACCGTGTCGGTAAGCAGGACGTGGCTGGGGCCGCCCGGCGCGGCTGCGACACACGCCTGGATCCAATTCTGGGCTGGTGGCGTGACGTTTGGCCCCCCTACCCCTGCATAATCGCCGCTCACGAGAGTGCCGATTAGATATTCGAGCCAGTCGGTATCTGCCATGCAATCGGAATCGGTGTAAGCGAATACTTCGCCTTTCGCCGCTGCCGCGCCGGTATTGCGCGCGTGACTCAATCCATGATTGCTTTGATGGATGTAGCGCACCCGCGGGAACTGCGCGGCGATGTAAGCCGTGTCATCGGTCGAACCGTCATCGACGAGGATCACTTCGTATTCGGGATAACTGAGTTTCCCTAACGAATTGAGGCAGGCAGTCAGCGTTCGGCCGCCGTTGTAGGAACATACAATTACCGAGACGAACGGCGTGCGCGGCAATGGCTGATGCGGCACTGCCGAATCGCACTGGCCAAGTTTTTCCCTAAGCGCGTAGAACGCTTTCTTCGGTTCCCGCTCGCGCGTGACGATCCCGAATGCCCAGTCTGTGATTTCCTGCGCGCCAGTGAACCATTCGTCGGTCCATGTAAAAAAAATCGTACCGGCGAGACCGCACTTCACGACGCTATCGACATGCCAACTGAGCATTTCGGCCTGCTCCTCCTGCGAATGCCGGATCGTGTCCATGCCGAATTCCCCAAGGATGAGCGGATGCTCGCCGGTCAGATTTTGCAGCCGCAGCAAATAACGTTCGAAATCGCGCTGGTTGTGCAGGTACACATTAAAACAGGAAAAATCGACGTTCTGCGGCAGCAGGTATTCGGTCGGCGGATAAGTGGCATAGGAAAAAAGGACATCGGGGTCGTGGCTCCGTCCGATCTGAATCAATTCCTCGACAAATTCCATGACGCGGCGCGCACCGAGCCAGCGCACCATTGTGCTCGAGATTTCGTTGCCAACCAGATAACCAAAAATTGCCGGATGGCCTGCGTGCGCGCTTACCGCAACACGGACGGCTTCGGCGATCTGTTTGCGGGTTGATCTCTCACGCAGAAACTCGATGTGTTTCGCCCAGGGAAGCGTTACCAGCACGCGCATCCGGGCGTCGGCGCAGCGATCAAGAAACCAGCGCGGCGGCGCGTGGTAAATCCGCACGACGTTGATACCGACCTGGCGCATGAGGGCAAGATCGGCATCGACCTGCTCGGGTCGTCCAAGATAATTCTCTTCAGCGTCCGGCCGGAATGGTCCGTAAGTGACTCCTTTAACAAAAAATTTTCTGTCGCCTTCGAAAAAGAATTTCGCGACTGGGCGAATTCGCGAGTTTGCTGTCCTTGTCATGTCGAGCGGAGTCGAGACATCTCTCAATGTCTTCTGGGTCTAAGAGTAAGAGAGTCCCATTCGGCTTCGCTCAGGGCAAGCTCTCGACTTCGCTCGGGATGACAAATTACAACAGCTGCGGTGGCCAGAAGATTTTAACTTTTCAGGGAAGCGAACCGCTTCCCCTACAAACTCGCCAACGCTTCGCGCATCACCGCGCCGGTGCGCTCGATATCTTCCGGCGTGTGCGCCGTTGAAATAAACCCGGTTTCAAACTGCGAGGGAGCAAAATAAACGCCGCGCTTCAAACAAGCGTGAAAGAACTTTGCGAACATCTTTAAGTCGCTCCGTTGCGCTCCACTAAGATCGACAATCGGTTCTGAGGCGAAGAATAAACAAAACATTGAGCCAATTCGATGAAGCGTGACGTCGATCCTGGCTTCGGAGATCGCATCTCGCGCCACCTTCTCGAACTGCGCTCCAAGTTTTTCGAGCAGCTTCCAGCCGTTGATGCGTTCGAGTTCACGCAATTGCGCGAGCCCGGCCGCCATCGCGAGCGGATTTCCGGACAACGTTCCCGCCTGATAGACCGGACCATCAGGCGAAAGCTGGTCCATGATTTCCGCTTTTCCGCCGAAGGCACCAACCGGTAATCCGCCGCCAATTACCTTTCCAAGTGCGCTCAAATCGGGTGCGACTCCGTAAATTTCCTGCGCTCCGCCGCGGGCGACACGAAAGCCGGTCATCACTTCATCGAAAATCAGAAGCGCACCCTGTTTTGTGCATTCTTCACGCAAGATCGCCAGAAAATCCTGGCGTGGGAAATAAAGGCCTGCGTTTGCCGGAATCGGTTCAAGGAGCACTGCCGCGATTTCATTTTTATTTTGTCGAAACGCCGCGCGCACAAGCTCGGCGTTGTTGAACGGCAGGGAAATTGTGAGATCGACAAATGCCTGCGGCACACCGGCACTGTCAGGCCGCCGGTGTGTCAGCGCGCCGCTACCCGTTTTCACAAGCAGCGCATCGACGTGTCCGTGATAACAACCATCGAACTTGATGATCTTGTCGCGGCCGGTGAAAGCGCGCGCCAGCCGAAGGCACGACATGGTCGCTTCGGTCCCGCTGTTGACCATCCGCACTTTCTCGATCGCCGGCATCCATTTGCAGAGCAATTCCGCCATCTCGACTTCAAGCGGATTTGGAATTCCAAAACTCAGGCCGCGCGCTGCGGCTTCACACACTGCATTGATGGTTACGCTGGGAGCATGCCCCAGAATCGCCGGGCCCCAACTGCCGACGTAATCGATGTATTCGTTCCCATCGACGTCCCAAACCTTTGCGCCTTGCGCGCGTTCGACGAAGAACGGCTCAGCCTCCACGTGACGAAATGCGCGCACAGGCGAGTTTACGCCGCCGGGAATGCGCCTTTGCGCGGCGGCAAAAAGGTCCGATGAACGGGAAGCCACGGGCTAAAGATAACCGTTAAATTGCTAAATCACTAAGCCGTCAAATCGTTAAATGTTTAAATCGTTCACGATTCATCATTCTCCAATCACGAATCACCTATTCGTCGCCATCACGTTGACACTTATGCAACACGCTCCTTAATTGCCATCTCGCAAAGATGGCGGGGTAGCCAAGTGGTAAGGTCGCGGTCTGCAAAACCGCTATTCGCGGGTTCGATTCCCGCCCCCGCCTCTTTTCATAGGTAAAACCGCGTGGATCGAAGACTTTAATGGAGGGGCACCCCGCCAGTATCACCGCGGAGGGGGTCCTTCCCACCCGTCGGAAGATTAACCACTTGCCCGCACCCTTTACATGTCATCTACCCGCGTCAGCGGTTCAACATTTTCCTTCCATGCACTCAACGCCGCACAGAGATAACGGAGCTCGTCGTCGATCTCTTCGCGGAGCAGCTCGCGATAACGCTCGCGCAACCGGTGCACGAGGCGCTTCACCGCCGCTTCCGGCAGACCGAGCATCTTTGAGAACTTGGCGTAGGAAACATCTTCCCGCTCCGCCGCGAGGCAACTGCTCAACACATCAAAAACGCGCCGCCGGCCACGCTTTTCGCATTCATCGCCCAGTCGCCGCAACGCGCGCTCAACCACCGTGGCCGCCCAGCGCACATCGAAAATTCTTTCTGGCGACCAGTTCTCCGAGTCGAGCTCCGAGATCGACAAGTACGATGACCCCTCCGCCGTCAAATCGTCCCAGGAAACGAATTGCACGTCGCCACCACGTTTCCACGCGTGACGCTTGTCGCCGGCATCGCCCAGGAAATTCTGCAACGCCTTGATCACAAGCGAACGGAACTTCCCACGATTCCGATCGGCGCGCTGGAGCAGACGACCTTTCAGCATCATGGCGAAAAAATCTTGTGTCAGGTCCTGGGCGTCGGGAACCGAGTGGCCCTGGCGGCAGATGAAAGAGAAAACCGGTCGCCAATAAATTTTACAAAGTTCGGCAAGGGCAGCCTGCGCCTTCTCTTCGTCGCCTCCAGAATCCGCGCAGGACAAGACGACGCTCCACCGCGTCGTCATGAAGCGATCATTGCGGCGTCCGCTGGCAGGAGACGCATCTGGTTTCACAGGCGCCGATCATCTAGTTTCTGTAACTGCCTGGCAAGTCGGTAATTTCCGCCGGATGCCGGAATGACGATTCCTGCACGTGTTAACGAAGTGCGCTTTGTGTCATTTGAAGCTCGTCGACCCCTTCAGTTCATCGAGGAAAGGCTCAATCGCCGTTCAGTTTTTTTCGGGAACTTCGTTCCGCCATTTCCGTAGAAAGAGGTGAGAAATGCAAACACCCACCGGGGTGGCGCCAGGAAGGAAGCGCGTCGGACATGCAGGACTCAAAAAGAGTGCCGTGCAAGGCAATGGGACTGTGACCAATCAAGAGAGGAAGCCGCCGATGAAAGCGAAAAGCTTACGTTTTGATAGTTTGGTCGCTCGTTACTATCCCGCCGTTTACAGCTTCGCTTCTCGATTAACCGATGATCCTCGGGAAGCAGTTGTGCTAACGCGCGACGCGTTTAAGAGCACGCGAAAGCACCTCCGGAATCGTCGCGATGAGGTCGCGCTT
>VBQC01000193.1 GCA_005887825.1 Verrucomicrobiota bacterium
GAGCGCGATCTTTTTCTGTGGCGGCCAGATCGTGATGATGCTGAATGTGACGAGAAGCAGCATCAGTGTGGCTGCGAGCAGGCGTTTCCGCGGCCCCTGGTCGGTGGCGAAGTACCACCCGAAAAGAACGAGCATGACAAGTCCGATAAAAAATGTGAGCGCGGGAGTCATCGTATTTTCGATTTTCGATTTTCGATCTTCGATTTGATCATCGCTTCAAGATTAACGCTTCAACGATTTAGCCGTCCATCAACTATCAACTTTCTTTGAGCACATTTGCGATGGCCGATTTCTCCATCTCGATCTTCACGTTATCGGCTACTTTTACGAGCACCGTGGTCTCCTTCACGTTGGAGATAAGGCCGTGAATGCCGGCGTTCGTAACTACGCGGTCCCCGGTCTTTACACTCGCGATCAATTGCTTTTGCTGTTCCTGTCGCTTTTTCTGTGGCCGGATCATCACGAAATACATGATGATGAAAATGAAAATGAACGGCACAAAGAAGCCGATGCCGCTGGCCGGACTGCTTGTAGGAGCGGCGGTTTGTGCCTGAGCCAGGAACGTGTGGAGCATATTAAGAATTGGAGAGCGCACCTTAAGCCCGAACGCCTCCGCTGCAATTCTTCTTTGTCATTCCCACTGAATTCCCATCATTTCGAGCGAAAGTCCTCCTCTGAGCGAAGCCGAACGGGTCGAGGGAGTCGAGAAATCTCTTTCTGTTTAATCTCAAGATCGACGTCTCGCGTTTTGTATTTCGAAACAAAACTTTTTCGAAACTCATCGAACTTCTGGTTCTCGATCTGCCCCCGGGCTTGCCGCATCAAGTCGAGATAGAAATGCAGATTGTGTAGCGTAATCAGGCGAAGTCCGAGAATCTCTTCAGCCTTGATTAAATGACGGATGTAACCCCGCGCGAACTCCCCACACGCGGGACACGTGCAACTTTCTTCAATCGGACTCTTGTCCAGCGCGAACTCTGTGTTCTTTAAATTGAGCGTGCCTGTCGCGGTGAACGCCGTTCCGTTGCGCGCCAGGCGAGTTGGCAACGCGCAATCGAACATGTCCATGCCGCGCGCGATCATTTCCAGCAACTGCGGCGGCGTGCCAAGTCCCATCGCGTAACGTGGTTTCTCCTTCGGCAGAAATGGTTCGCTCGCTTCCACGGCACGGATCATTTCCTCTTCCGACTCGCCTACACTGACTCCACCAATGGCATAGCCATCAAAATCAAGATCGACAATCGCCTGCGCGCTCTGCTGGCGCAGATCACCAAATGCGGCGCCCTGAACGATGCCAAAGAGGAGCGAGTCGGCGAATGGGCGAATGGGCGAATCGGTGACGACTTCGCCGTTTCCCCGTTTCGCCGTTTCCCCGTTTCGCTTCCATTCTTTGCATCTCTTCGCCCACCGCGCTGTCATCTCCGCGCTGCGCGCCGCGTAATCGTATTCACAGGGATATGGCGCGCACTCGTCGAGCACCATCGCGATGTCGGCGCCAAGCGTTGCCTGAATTTCAATCGCAATTTCCGGAGTGATAAATGCCGGCGTTCCATCCACGTGATTTTGAAAATGCACGCCTTCTTCTGTGATCTTGCGCAATTTCGCGAGCGAAAAAATCTGGTAACCGCCGCTATCCGTCAGGATCGGTCCATCCCAATTCATGAATTTGTGCAGCCCCCCGAAGTGCCGGATGACCTCGAGACCCGGCCTAACAAACAGATGATAGGTATTTCCGAGAATGATCTGCGCATCGAGTTCGCGCAGCTCACGGGGACTCACCGCTTTTACGCTGCCTTGTGTCCCCACGGGCATGAACGCGGGCGTGTCGATCGCGCCGCGTTTAGTCCTCAACCGGCCGCGTCGAGCTTTTGATGCTGGATCTTGCGCGAGAAGCTCAAACACGTTGCAACTGTAGCAACTGTAGGGGAAGCTGACAGGTCCCAGTAAAAAAAGAATTGCTAATCCCAGAGAATGGGCGCGCAAAAAATTCTTTGCGGCTGACGATTTTCCCTCTATATTCGCCGCTCACCGCATCAGGGCGCGTGAGGAATTTGTTACGCGGCCTGAGCGGGTTTTTTGTCGCCCTGACCACGAGGTCTTCGGCGGCACTTTGTTTTTAGAAAATGCCCACGATTAATCAGTTGATTCGAAAAGGACGCCGGAAGGTCTCGGTGAAATCGAAGTCACCGGCGCTGACCGATTGCCCGCAACGGCGCGGTGTGTGCGTGCAGGTGATGACGCGCACGCCGAAGAAGCCGAATTCTGCCTTGCGCAAAGTGGCAAAAGTGCGGTTGACGAATGGCCAGGAAGTGATTGCCTACATTCCAGGCGAGGGACACAATTTGCAGGAGCACTCCATCGTGCTCGTGCGCGGAGGGCGCGTGAAGGATTTACCTGGCGTGCGCTACCATATTGTGCGTGGTACGCTCGACAGTCTTGGCGTGGATGGACGTCGACGCAGCCGCTCCAAATATGGAGCGAAACGACCGAAAGGCGGCGGCGGGCGAGGGGGCGCAGCGAAGGAGGCTGCGGCCGAAAAGAAATAATTTTCGATAGAAGATCGACAATGTCGCGACGGAGGAGAGTTTACAAAAAGGAGGAGCGCGTCGATTCCCGCTACGGGAGTGCCGCCGTGGAGCGCCTCATTACGACCGTTATGAAGCGTGGCAAGAAATCGCTCGCGGAACGGATTGTGTACACGGCGATCGACAAATCGCGCGAAGGTTCTGATTCGGTCGATCCGCTGGAAGTTGTAAACAAGGCGGTCGAGAATGTTCGTCCGCGGCTGGAAGTAAAATCGCGTCGCGTCGGTGGCGCGACTTATCAAGTGCCCATGGAAGTGACGCCTGCGCGCCAAATTTCCCTCGCGACTCGCTGGATCGTCCAGTATGCGGACAATCGTAAAGGAGTGCGAATGGCGGACGCGCTCGCGCAGGAAATCAAGGACGCGGCCGCCGGTCAGGGCAATGCGATCAAGAAACGCGAAGACACCCACAAAATGGCGCAAGCGAACCGCGCGTTTGCGCATTTCCGTTGGTAAAGATTATGGCGACGGCGACAATGGAACAGAAAAAGCCCCCGGCGAAAAATCCAAACTCGCCCAATCGCAAGTTCCCCCTCGAGCGGACGCGGAACATCGGGATCGCCGCGCACATCGATGCAGGCAAAACGACCCTGACCGAACGCGTACTGTTTTACACCGGCATGATCCACAAGATCGGCGAAGTGCACGAAGGCACGACCGTGACGGACTGGATGGAACAGGAGCGCGAGCGCGGCATCACCATCACGTCGGCGGCGACGACCTGCGCGTGGACGCAGCGTCAGGAGCCCGGTGTTTACAAAATTTTCGAGGGCATCAAGCAGCGCATCAACATCATTGATACGCCGGGTCACGTCGATTTCACGGCGGAAGTGGAGCGGTCATTGCGCGTTCTTGATGGCGCGATAGCAGTCTTCGACGCTGTGGCCGGCGTGCAGCCGCAATCAGAAACGGTTTGGCGGCAGGCGATGAAATACAATGTTCCGTGCATCGCGTTCATTAACAAAATGGATCGCGTCGGTGCCGACTTTAAGATGTCGATCGATAGCATGCGCCAAAAACTAGGCGCGAACGCCTGGCCGGTTTTGCTTCCCCTCGGCAAGGAAGATCAGTTCAAAGGCCAGATCGACGTTATTAATAAGAGGACGGTCATTTATTCGGACAGCGATCAGCTTGGATCGACGTATGAATTGACCGATGTCCCCAAGGAGTATGTCGATCTTGTGGACAAGACGTACAACGATCTAGTCGAACAAATTTCAAATCTCGACGACGAAGTTGCAGAGGCTGTTCTCGAGGAAAAGCTGGTAACGCCCGAGTTGCTGAAAGCGGGCATTCGGCGCCAAACCATCGCCAACAAGTTTGTGCCGGTCGTTGCCGGCTCAGCACTCAAGAATAAAGGCGTGCAGTACCTGGTCGATGCCGTGGTCGATTACGCACGAACCGATGGAGGCGCCGACCGCCGACGACGCGCCGTTCTGTTCGCTCGCATTCAAATTGTGGAGCGACCCGTTTGTCGGCAAGCTTGTTTTCTTCCGCGTTTATTCCGGCACGCTCAGCAAAGGCGACACAGTTTACAATCCGCGTACGAACAAGCGCGAACGCATTTCGCGCCTGATCCAAATCCAGGCGGACAAACGCGAGGACATCGAAACCTGTTACTCGGGCGATATCGCGGCCATCGTTGGAATTAAAAACATCACCACGGGCGACACGTTGTGCGACGAGGACCATCCGATCCTTCTCGAACCGCCGTCTTTTCCCGATCCCGTCATTTCAATGGCGATTGAGCCAAAGACAAAATTGGATCAGGAAAAAATGGCGACCGCGCTGCAGCGACTCGCTGAAGAGGATCCGACCTTCCGCGTTTACACGCACGAAGACACCGGCCAGACGATCATCGCCGGGATGGGCGAGCTGCACCTGGAAATCATCCGCGACCGCATGTTCCGCGAATTCAAAGTGGACGCAAACGCGGGCAAGCCCCAGATCGCGTATCGTGAAACGATCACCACCAACGCGCACGGCGTCGGCAAGTTGATCAAGCAATCAGGCGGCCGTGGTCAGTATGGACACGTCGAAGTTGACGTGCGGCCCGCCGATCGCAGCAAAGGCCTCATCGTCGAAAACAAAATCGTCGGCGGCGTTATTCCCCGCGAATACATTCCAGCGGTCAAGAAGGGCATCCAAGAAGCAGTGCTCAACGGCGTCCTCGGCGGTTATCCCGTCGTCGATGTTGAGGTAGATATCGTTTACGGAAGTTTCCACGAAGTCGATTCCAACGAGCTGGCGTTCAAAATGGCCGCGATCTTTGCCATGAAGGATGGCTTCAGGCAGGGCAAGCCAATCTTGCTGGAGCCGATCATGAAGGTCGAAAACATCACGCCAGACGAATTTCAGGGCGACATTTGTGGCGATCTGAGCCGGCGACGGGGCAGCATCAATAGCATTGAGACCCGTGGTAACCTGGCGATCATTCACGCGGAGGTTCCGCTTGCCGAGCTCTTCGGCTACGCGACCGCCATTCGTTCGCTCTCGAAAGGCCGCTCGAGTTATTCGATGGAGCCGTCGCATTTCCAACCGGTGCCGCCAAACCTGGTCCCGGCGATTCTCGACCAGAAGGAGTCCAAATGAGCAATGGCCAGCGCATTCGGATTCGCTTGAAGGCGTTCGACCATCGCATGCTTGATCAGTCCGCGGTCGACATTGTCGAGACTGCCAAGCGCACTGGCGCACGCGTGGCCGGGCCGATTCCGCTGCCGACGTTGATCGAGAAATTCACGGTGAATCGCTCGCCACATGTTGACAAGAAATCGATGGAGCAATTTGAAATTCGCACCCACAAGCGGTTGCTCGACATCATCGAGCCGACTGCGAAAACGGTGGATGAACTTAAGAAACTAAATTTGCCTGCGGGCGTCGATATTACGATTAAGATTTAAGCGGAGGCGCCTCTGAAAGATTTGCAAACCCACGATCATGAGCATCGGGCTTCTTGGACAAAAAATCGGTATGACCAGCGTTTACGACGCCAAGGGTCGAATGTGTCCCGTGACCGTGATCGCGGCGGGCGATAACGTTTTACTGCGTCGCTTGACCGAAAAAAACGAGGGCTATTCGGCGGTGCAGGCAGGGTTCGGCGCGCAGAAGGAATCGCGCGTGACCAAACCATTGCTTGGCGAATTCAAGAAGGCCGGCGTCGAGCCGCAAAAATTTGTGCACGAGTTTCGTCTGACCAGCGATCTTCCCGAAGGCGAGATCAATTTGAGCGTCACGCAATTTCAGGCAGGCGACTATGTCGACGTGATTGGTCGATCGAAAGGCAAAGGGTTTCAAGGTGTGATAAAGAGACACAACTTCCACGGACAAGGCGCGGCGCATGGTTCGAAAACCCACAGGCGCAATGGTGCAGTAGGCAATCGATCTACGCCGGGACGCATTTGGAAGAACATGGGGATGCCGGGTCATCTTGGGGATGAACGCGTGACCGTACAGAATCTTCAGGTCATGCAGGTGCGCGAGACGGAAAAAGTAATTCTGATTAGCGGCGCAGTGCCCGGCGCAAACGGCAGTTTTGTTGTCATTCGTCCGGCGTTGAAAAAGACCGGCGGCGAGGGCGCCGCCGCCACGGTAGCTGCGACGCCCTCATCGCAGAAAGAGGCGGCGAAATGAGCGCGAAAGTTTTGACGAAGGCAGGGGCGAGGGAAGCGAAGATCGAGTTGATTGAAGACGGACGCGGTACGCAGGCCGTCCATGAGACCGTCGTGGCCATGCGCGCGGCGCGGCGTTCCGGATCGGCCAACACCAAAACGAAAGCCGAAGTCAATCTATCCGGCGCAAAGCCCTGGCGACAAAAGGGAACCGGCCGCGCCCGGGCCGGCTACAAATCGTCACCAATTTGGCGTGGCGGTGGAGTCGTCTTCGGACCAAAGCCGCGTGATTATTCCAAAAAGATCTCAAAATCCGTGCGGCGTCTCGCTTTTCAAAAAGCGCTGAGCGAGCGGATCAACGCTGGAGATGTGTTGACAATCGATAAATTCGTTGTGCCGGAACTGAAAACCAAGTCGTTCCTGGCGTTGCTGAAAAAACAAACGGATGCGCGGAAAGTTTTGCTGATTTCGGATGCGTTCGATCCAACAACGTTCAAATCGGCGCGCAACGTCAAACCGGTGAGACTCGCGACTGCTGCCGATGTAAACACAGAGCAATTGCTGGCGTTTGAGAAAATTCTTGTCACTCACAAGGCGCTCGAACGCCTCGCGGAAAGGACCAACCCGCCTTCGTCTCGCACTCGCGGGACTGCGGCGCCATAAAATGAACGAGCCGCACGACATTATTCAAGCTGCCTCGTTGACTGAAAAGTCAACGTTGATGAGTGAAAAGCAGAACAAGTATGTCTTCCGCGTCAGTCCCCGCGCGAACAAAATTCAAATTAAGAACGCGATTGAACGGCTGTTCCAAAAGAAAGTGGTCGATGTGAACACCTGTAATTATGCCGGCAAAGAGAAACGAGTGCGCGGCCCACTGGGACGACGCCCGCACTGGAAGAAGGCCATCGTGACGCTCGCAGAAGGAGAAAAAATCGACCTGGTATGACAGAAAGATTATGGCACTGAAAGATTATCGCCCGCTTACGCCGACGCTGCGTTTCAAATCACTTCCGGGATTCGAGGAAATCACGAAGTGGCGGCCGGCCAGGAGTCTCGTTGAGCCGAAGAAAAGATCCGGCGGTCGCAATAACCACGGCCGGCTCACGTCTCGGCACATCGGCGGCGGGCACAAACAGAAATACCGCAGGGTTGATTTTAGCCGACGCAAGCGCGGTGTTGTCGCGGAGGTGATCGGGATCGAGTATGACCCGAACCGTTCCGCGCGGATTGCCCTCATTAAGTATGCGGATGGCGAGGTGAGTTATATTCTCGCGCCGAACGGGCTTCGAGTTGGATCGACCGTCGCCGCCGGGGATGATGTTGCGCCCGATCTGGGCAATGCGCTGCCACTTCGCGCGATTCCGCTCGGCACGAATATTCACAATATTGAATTGAGTCCCGGCCGCGGAGGTAAGGTTGCGCGCAGCGCCGGGCAGCAGGCAACGCTAAATAACCTCGAAGGCGGTTACGCGCTGGTGAAGATGCCCTCTGGAGAAATCCGTCGCATTCACGAAAACTGCTTCGCCACGATCGGCCAGGTGGGAAATGTCGATCACATGAATGTATCGAGTGGTAAAGCGGGGCGGACTCGTTGGCAGGGGCGTCGCCCGCATGTGCGTGGCATGGCGATGAACCCGATCGACCATCCGATGGGAGGCGGCCAGGGAAAATCGAAAGGCGGCGGAGGCCGGCATCATCCGGTCAGTCCATGGGGACAACTGGCCAAAGGATTTAAAACCCGTAGCAAACATAAGCCGAGCGATCGTTTTATTTTGGAAAGGAGAAGGTCGAAGAAGAAAGCGTGAGATGAGAAACGTGATCTGTGAATCACGAATCTCAATCCACGAATTACAAACCACTTGCAATTTATGGCTAGATCATTGAAGAAAGGACCCTTCGTCGAGTCGCATCTTCTGGAGAAGATCGACAAAATGAATAGTGCGGGCGCAAAGAAACCGATCAAAACGTGGTCGCGGCGTTCCTTAGTGACGCCGGATTTTGTCGGCCACACGTTTTTGGTGCACAACGGAAAGAATTTTATCTCCGTTTTCATCACCGAGAACATGGTCGGTCATAAGCTCGGTGAATTTTCACCGACCCGCGTGTTTAAGAGACATGGCTCACACACGGCGAAGGTGACCAAGTAATGTGAATTTTCGATTTTCGATTTTCGATTTTCGATTGCCCAAATGGGCAATGAGTCGTGGATCGATGATCATGTTTGTGGGGCTATTGCCGGCCGGAAGGCTGGCGGCAGAGGGGAATAGTTCTTTGTCAGAATCCAAAATTGAAAATGCGGAGCACGCAGTGACGGCTGAAACGTTGCTAGCGCAAACTGAAGAGCTGCGAAGGCAATTGTCGATTGAGCAGGAATCGCTCAGGGCGTTGACGAGCAGTCTGGCGGAATCCAACGCGGAGGCGGAATTGTTTCGCCGCAAGTATTCCGATTTGGAATTGCGAATGGAGGCGCTGGGCCTGGCTTCAGCAAACAAGGATCGCGCGAAGCTGGAACAGCGTTTGCTGGCCGCGGTGAGCGATCTTCAACTCGCAAAGAAGGAACACGATGAGTATCGCGATCAGATGTTGCGACTGAACGAGGCGATGTTGGGTTACCTGAAAACGTCGCAAGGCGGCGATGCGCAGGCGCGGATGGATGTGGAAACGCAATTGCGCAGCACAAACAATCTCGTCACAAGATCCTCCAGCGCGTCGGAATTACCGGAGGCGAGCTTGATGGATGGAAGCGTCATCAGCGTGAAGGACGAGTGGTCGTTCGTGGTCGGCAATCTCGGCGAAAAACAGGGTGTGAAAATCGGGATGCCGATGCGCGTGCTGCGCGACGATCGCAAGATCGCGACACTGCGAGTGGTTGATGTGCGGCAGAAAATTTGTGGCGCGGTGATTCAAGAGAAGGATTCGGAGAAGGAAAAAATAAGAGTAGGGGACCGTCTCCAGGTGGATGCGCAACCCAATGTAAGTTTGAAATGAAGTGGAAGTTAAAAGAGTTACAAAAAGTTATATTGTTAAAGCGGAAAAGCACTTCCGTTGTAGCGTTGGTACCTTTTTTTAACTCTTTTAACGTCGCGAAGCCATGGAAGTAAGATCGATATATAAGTATGCGCGGATTTCGCCGTTCAAGGTGCGCGAAGTCACGCGTGAGATCCAGGGTCTGCCGGTTTCGGCCGCACTCGATCTCCTCGCGTTCACGCCGAAAAAGGCGGCATTTCTGATCAACAAGACGCTCAAGAGCGCAATCGCCAACGCAGAGAACAACGCCAACCTGAAACCGGATGGATTGGTCGTGAAGGAGGCGGTTGTCGGTGAAGGCCCGACGTTCAAGCGGATGATGGCGCGTGCGCGAGGCAGTGGCAGCCGCATTTTAAAGCGCACGAGTCATATTCGCATCGTGTTAAGCGATGAGATTCAAATCGAAACGCGGGAAACGAGGAAAAAGAAACGACAACAGGAAAAGAAAGAGTCCAGGAAGCAAGCAACAAGGGGGGAACCAGCTGAAAAGCCAATGACCGCGACGGAAAAAACGCCGAAGGCAAAAAAGACCGCTGGAAAGAAAGCGAAGAAATAATTTCGCTCGGAATGAGACACTGATTTTTTATGGGACAAAAAGTTAATCCAATTGGGTTTCGCCTGGGCGTGAACCGCGACTGGCGTTCGCGCTGGTATGCTTCGCCGCAGGAACTGCCGGCGTTTTTGCATAGCGATCTGGAAATTCGCGGCTACGTGAAGAAAAAACTGCAGTTCGCTGCCGTCTCAAAGATTGTGATCGAGCGGGCGTGGAACAGCATTCGCGTTACGATTTTCACCGCCCGTCCCGGGATCGTGATCGGGCGCAAAGGCGCGGAGATCGAAAAGATGACGGAAGAGATCGCGAAAATGGCGCAAGGCAAGCAAGTCAAGATCGACATCCAGGAGATCAAGACGCCGGAGCTGGATGCGCAGCTGGTGGCAGAGAACGTTGCGCTGCAAATTGAACGGCGCATCGCATATCGCCGTGCGATGAAAAAAGCGGTACAGACCGCGATGGATTTCGGTGCAGAGGGGATTCGGCTGCGATGTTCGGGGCGTCTCAATGGCGCGGAGATCTCGCGGTCGGAATGGTATCGGGAAGGCAAGGTACCCCTGCACACGCTGCGGACAGCAGTCGATTATGGATTCGCCGAGGCCAATACGGTTTACGGCAAAATTGGGGTGAAATGTTGGGTCTGTAAGAAGGAAGAACCGGCAGCCCAGCCGGCTGCGCCACCACCCCTTCCGCCACCACCGTTGCCGGTTCCTGGGGCAGTTTAAGGAGGAGTTGTTATGCCATTGATGCCAAAACGCGTGAAGTATCGGAAGTCCCAGCGGGGAAGCCGCAAGGGAACCGCTTCGCGTAATCTCAGAATCGACTTTGGCGAATTTGGCTTGCAGACTCTCGAACGCGCCTGGATCACCAACACGCAGTTAGAAGCGGCGCGTGTGGCCCTTACGCGCAATATGAAGCGCAAAGGCAAACTTTGGATTCGCATCTTTCCCGATAAATCGGTGACTGGCCGCCCACCGGAAACGCGCATGGGTAAGGGCAAAGGCCAGCCCGAATTCTGGGTCGCGACGGTGCGACCGGGCAACATTTTGTTTGAACTGGATGGTGTGCCTGAATCCATTGCGCGTGAATCGCTTCGCCTGGCCGCGGACAAATTGCCCGTGCGCACGAAGTTTCTGAGCCGGCATCACGTGGCTGCCGCTTAACGAGCCATGAAAATGAAAGAGATCATCGAGATGAGCACGGACGAGTTGCTGACCAAGAGACGCGACTTGCGCCAGGAGAGCCTTCATCTGCGTTTGCAACAGCAGAGTGGCCAGCTCGAGCAGCCAAGCAGGTTGCATTTGCTGCGACGCGACGTTGCTCGCATCGAAACAGCGCTCTCGCAACGCACGAAACAGACTGAGAAAAAGTAAATTTTATGGCTGACCAGGATCAACAAACCTCTCTAGAAACGGCCCCGCCGCCCGCGCCCTTCATCCGTGGTTCGCGCAAGACGCGCACGGGCGAAGTGATTTCGAGCAGTATGAACAAGACGATTGTCGTGCGGACGGTCACGCGCGTGCCGCATCGCAAATTCGGCAAGATCGTCAAACAGATGAGAAAATTTTACGCGCACGACGAGCAAAATCAGGCAAAAACCGGCGACACGGTTCGGATCATGGAAACGCGGCCGCTGAGTAAGTTAAAGCGCTGGCGCCTGGTAGATGTGATCCAAAAGTAGCTTCGCAATGATCTGCGAGTAAATTGTCGATTTTTTATGGTGCAACTTCGATCCAGACTTGATGTGGCAGACAACAGCGGCGCGCGCATGGCGACGATGATCGGCGTGATCGGCAAGTCCACTCGCTCGGCCGGAATCGGCGATGTGATCACCGCCAACGTGAAGGAAGCAAGCGCGAACGGGACAGTCAAGAAGGGCGAAGTCGTGCGTGCGGTTCTTGTTCGCACGAAGCAACCGATCCGGCGCGAAGACGGTTCTCTACTGCGCTTCGATAACAACGCGATCGTCATCATCGACAAAGATTTGAATCCGCGCGGGACGCGTATTTTCGGGCCGGTGGCCCGCGAATTGCGTGAGCGCAATTTCATGAAAATTGTCTCGCTCGCTCCGGAAGTTTTATGAATCGCCTCAAGTGCCACGTAAAAAAAGGCGACAACGTCGAGGTTATCTCGGGGAACTTCCGAGGTTCTTCGGGGAGGATTCTGGCGGTGTTTCCGCAGAAGCAGCGTGTTTTGGTGGAAGGCGTGCGGATTATCAAGAAACACCTCCGGAAATCGCAGGACAATCCAAGCGGTAAAATCGCGGAACGCGAGGGCCCGATTCATATTTCCAACGTGAGATTAATCGAACGGGACGGAAAGCCGGCGAAAGCCGCGGAATCGAGGGCGAAAAAGGACAAAACCAAGAGTTAGATGACAGCCTGTTGAAATGGAAAACGAATTTTATCGCCATTACAAAGACCAGGTAATGCCAGCGCTGCAAAAGGCGCATGGCTACAAAAACGTTCACCAGATTCCGAAAGTCGAGAAAGTCGTGATTAACACTTCAGTCGGCTCGCAATCGGACGTGAAGCAGGCACTGGAGGAGGCAAAGGCAGAGCTTGCCTTGATTACGGGCCAGCGGCCCGTGGAAACGCTGGCCAAGAAAAGCATTTCCAATTTCAAATTACGAAAAGGCCAGGCGATTGGCGCAAAGGTGACCTTGCGCGGTGAGCACATGTACGAATTTCTCGAGCGCTTCATCAAAGCAGCGCTCCCCCGGATTCGCGATTTCCGCGGCGTGTCGCCGCGGTGTTTTGACGATCACGGCAACTATACGCTTGGAATTTCGGATCAGTCGATTTTTCCTGAAGTCGAGCTCGATAAAATCAAGCGCAACATTGGATTTGATGTTACCATTGTCACCACGGCACGGACGGACGAAGAGGCCAAATCGCTCTTGAGCGAGCTGGGAATGCCGTTTAGCGACCGGGCGAGGAAGCCCGCCGCGCAGCCCGCCTGATTTTCATGAGTACTGTTACCGATCCCATTGCCGATTTTCTGACGCGCGTGCGCAACGGCACGCATGCGCAACAGATCGAGGTTTTCGTTCCTTACTCGAAGATCAAGGCGGAAATCGCCCGCATCCTAAAGGACGAAGGTTACATCTCCGATTACTCGATCGACACGAGCGCTGCTCGTCCGCGCATCAAGATCGTAAACAAAATCGTGAACCGCTCGAGCGCGATTGCGGGCCTGCGACGGGTTAGCCGACCGGGATTGCGCCGTTACGTCGGTGCGGATGAGGTCCCGAGGGTTCTTGGTGGGATGGGTTTGGCGATTCTCTCTACATCGCGCGGTGTTTTGTCGGGGCGCGAAGCGAAGAAGCAAAAGGTCGGTGGCGAACTGCTGGCCTACGTTTGGTGAATTTTTATGTCACGAATTGGAAATAAAGAGGTCGAGATTCCCGACAAGGTCAAAGTCAACATCGACAGTGAGGGCTCAGTTTCCGTGGAAGGCCCGAAGGGAAAGCTCAACTGGAAGCTGCCGCGCAACATCAAGGCGAGCGTGAAGGACAATCATGTTTCGGTCGTGCGCGAGGCAGAGACGCGTAGCGTGAAAGCCCTGCACGGACTTTCACGCAGCCTCGTTCACAACATGGTGCAGGGCGTGAGCGAAGGCTTTAGCAAGCAACTCGAGATCGAAGGAGTCGGTTTCAAGGCTGCAGTGCAGGGTTCGACCCTCAATTTGAGCCTCGGTTTCTCGCATCCGGTTCCATTTTCTATTCCGAAGGAGATTAAAATTATAGTCGCGGATAACACGAAGATTACGATCCAGGGCGTCGACAAAAAATTAGTTGGCCAGGTAGCGGCGGACATTCGCCGTTTTTATCCTCCGGAACCGTACAAGGGCAAAGGCGTGCGGTACGTAGGCGAGCAAATTCGCCGCAAAGAGGGCAAAACCGTTCAATAAATATGGTGACAACTCGCAAAGCGGCGCGGCAGCGCGTTCATCAACGGATTCGGAAGAGAGTCGCTGGCACAGCGGAACGGCCGCGGCTGGCGGTTAATTTTTCCGGGAAACACATTTACGCGCAAGTTATCGACGATGATGCTGGCCGCACGCTCGCTGCTGCATCGACAATGGAGCATCAGTTACACGAGAAAGGTAAAGCCGCCGCCAACCGCGCTGCGGCAGAACAAATTGGCAAGACGATTGCGGAACGTCTGCTCGCGAAGAAACTCGATCGCGTGGTTTTTGATCGCGGTGGGTTCTTTTATCACGGAAAAGTGCGAGCTCTGGCGGATGCAGCGCGCGCGGGCGGCTTAAAATTTTAACTCATGGCACAACAAGGTTCAGGCAGGCGACCAGATCGGACCCCAGACAGGAGTCCCGCGGCAAGGGGGGATACGACCGAGAAAGTCGTTTTCATCAATCGCTGCGCGAAGGTGGTCAAGGGCGGGCGGCGCTTTAGCTTCAGCGCGTTGATCGTGGCCGGAGATCACGATGGGAAAGTCGGCTGCGGATTTGGCAAGGCGAACGAAGTTTCGGAAGCCATTCGGAAAGCTTCCGAGGCGGCGCGCAAGTCGAT
>VBQC01000003.1 GCA_005887825.1 Verrucomicrobiota bacterium
ATGCCGTTTTTGTCGGACTGGGAATTGTTCTGCTCGTATTTCTTGGCAGCATGATCGCAGTGCTCATGATGCACGCGCCGGTGCTGTAAGGCCTTATTCCTAGAGCAGCGAAGCGGGGTCGAGGAATCGCATCGCTAAAAGAACCCTCGCACTCTATTGCACGTTCCTTGAAGAGCAGTAAGAGATGTCTCGACTTCGTTCGACATGACAAAAGTGCAAAAGCGCCTGCTCCTTTTCGATATCGATGGCACGCTCATCTATTCGGGAGGCGCCGGCGTACACGCGTTGAAATCCGCGTTTAGAGAGCGCTTCGGTATCGCCGATGATCTGCGCGATATCGAAATCGCGGGGATGACCGATTCGGGAATCGTGATCAGCATTCTAAACAAGCATAAAATTCCCGCGACGAACGAAAACGTCAGCGCATTTCTGGACAGCTATGTGCATTTTCTTTCACTGGAATTGCCGCGTCGCAAAGGCAAACTGCTTCCCGGTGTGCTCGAGTTGCTACAGAGTCTAAAGTCGAGAAAACATCTGGTGCTCGCGCTTCTCACTGGAAATGTCTCGCGCGGAGCGCAACTCAAGCTTGAACACTATGGAGTCTGGCACTTTTTTGAGTTCGGCGCCTTTGCCGATGATCATCGGGACCGGAATCGGCTCGGGCCGTTCGCACGCGCACGCGCAAAGGAAAAGCATGGCCGCGAATTCTCCGCAGTCGAGATCGATGTGATCGGAGATACGCCGCGCGATATTGCCTGCGGCAAGGCATTCGGCGCACGCACGATTGCCGTTGCAACCGGCACATGGAGTCGCGATCAGCTCGCGAAATATCAACCGGATTTCCTGATCGATGATCTTTCCAACGTAGAAGGCATAATCGATACGCTCGGATGGTGATTCATCGACGATTGAAGGGTTGAATGAAAAAATTCGCCTCTCCCGGCACCCCAATGCCGCGCAAAGACCGTCCCAATGTGTTGCCGCTCGAAGGCGAGATCGATCTTCACGTTTCGCCCACCGTCACGGCGTCCCTTAACGCAATGATCGAGAAAAAGCCGAAACGACTCGTGGTCGATCTTTCCCATGTCACTTACATCGACAGCGCTGGACTGGCGGCATTTATCGAAGCAATGCAAAAGGTTGAAGCCTACGGCGGTAAATTCGCGCTGGCTGGTTTGCAGGAAACGGTGCGCTCAATTTTCGAAATCTCGCGGCTCGACCAGGTATTTCAGATTTTCCCGGACGTGGACACAGCAATGTCTGGGTAGCGCACAGCTTGCGCGCGTGGGTGTCCCGCGTGTTCGTGAGCGCCTTCTCGCGATCGCGAACTTTCCTTTGAATTCCACAGCGGGCGACCTTTGAAATACAGGCAAAGTCCGTTTTGGCGAGACACCAAAACCAGCGCGCGAGACGCTCGCCACGGCGGGCAAGCTGTGCGCTAGCCTGATCCGATCTGGAACAAAATCGCGAGCGTTTGCTCAACGTTTTTTGAAATGTCGAATTGCGCCGCGCACTCGCTATTTGTCGATCGGGCGGCGGCACGCCGCGCTGCATCCGACCAGAAGCGGATCGCATCGCGCAAGGCCGCCACGTTGTTCGCGGAATCAACGATTGATCCGTGCAGCCCATCGGCAATAATTTCACTAAAGCCATTGCTGTGAGTTGTGATTACCGGAATTCCGCAAGCGAGTGCTTCCAGACAGGCGTTGGAAAACGGATCGTAAATCGTCGGCAGAATGAAAATGTCCGCCGCCGCGTAAATGCGCACAAGATCCGGCATCTCGCCAAGAAACTGGATGCGTTTGGATTTGTAATAGCGCTGGTTTCCACGACCGGCGACGAGCAAACGCATTTTTCGATTGTGACACAGCGCCATCGCTGCGATTGCGAACCGCAAACCTTTTCGTTCCCAACCGGAGCCAGCGAAAAGCAACGCGATTTCGTCCGGCTTCACGTTCAATTCATCACGAGATTTTTCCCGAAGCTCTGGATCGAAGCGAAATTGCTCGAGCGGGATTCCGTTTCGAACGAGGGTGATATTGTCGGCGGGATAGCGGTAAAGATCGATAATTTCGCTTTTAACCATTTGCGAATTAACGATTACGCGGCCGGCGCCACGATTTGCGAAGAGAGCTCCCTCGAGTTGCAAAATGTCGCGATGCTTGCGGTTCAGCCCTCGAATAAAACGTTCCAGTGGTATTTCAAATTTTCTTCTGCGAGCCAACCAGGCGCGATGGACGCCATCACCAGCACGGTAAACGTCGCAATTCCAGACACGCTCAAGACTCATCAAGACATTGCAGCGAATCTGCGGTCGTACTTGTTTTAAGCCGTTGGCGAACCCCAGTACCGATCCGGACTGCAAGCGGCGGCGTGCGCCGAATGGCCACTCGGTCTTCGGCCAATCATGTGTCGTAATGAGTTGCGCATCATGTCCGGCCCCGACTACACCTCGCGCAAGCCGTTTCAAATACGCTTCCGCTCCGCCGGTCTGTGAATAGCCGCGGCGGACAAAACCGATGCTTAGCTTTCTTGTCATATCGAGAGTAGAGACATTCCTTCCCATCTCCTTTCAAGACGACACTTTACTTGCTCCACGTTCACCAGAATAGTTGTAACCCGATGCCGGGTGAAACTTTAAACGCTCCTGTGCATGTGCGTTCCGCCTCGACTGTGGCACGTGCGTTACCCAGGCATTTGCTCTATTCGATCTTTGCGCGGATCGGCGGATCGGGTCTGGACACGGATGCGTTTGAAACCTTGCGAGCGTCCTATCGCGGTGGATTTCTGGGAAAAGCCATCGCCTACGACAACCGGCAGAAGGAAATTCCCGCTCCGCTGATCCACTCTCTGCGCTGGCATCCTGTGCGCCTGATCTCATTTTTCGATCGACCTTATTATTACGGTGCGAAAAAAAAATATCTTGATTGGATCGCATCTCGGCATCTGGCAACTGGACGTTACGATCTGTTTCATAGCTGGTCGGGCGACTGTTTGCGCTCGCTGCAAGTCGCGAAACAACGCCGCATCCCTTCGATCGTCGAAATCCCGACTTGGCATCGCGATGGCGGGAAAGTGAATGTTAACCGCCCCGAAATTGCTGAATCAGCAAGCAATACTTCGGGATTTCGAAACTGGAAAGCAGGATTGTTGCTAGAGCGCAAGCGGTTCGTCGAAGAATACGGACTCGCCGATCTGCTCCTCGTTTTATCGGAAACAGCAGCCAACACCTTTCGCGCGCGCGGTTTCCCGGAGGAAAAGCTATTTTACCTGCCGCGTGGGGTAGATGTAGAACGCTTCAAGCCGGGGCAGCGCCCGGGGAAGTTCCGTGCGGTTTTTTCCGGCGCATTGATTAAGCGCAAGGGTATCCACCATGTGCTCGAGGCGTGGCATCGCCTGAATCTGCCACATGCCGAGTTATGGCTGGTCGGTTCCGTGCATGACGAGGCGAAGCCCTTTCTCAAGCAATTCTGGCGCGATAATATTCGTGTTGTGGGATTTGTGCGCGATCCGGAAACTTATCTCAACCAAAGCACGGTTCATGTTTTCCCGTCACAATGGGAGGGCAGCGCCAAAGTCACGTATGAAGCAGCTGCCTGCGCGTTGCCGCAGGTCACCACGCGCGAGGCAGGGGACGTCGTGCGCGATGGCGTGGAGGGAATTATCGTGCGACCGCGAGACATTGACGCGATCGCGGCGGCGCTCGAACATCTGCATCGGCATCCCGAGATTGTCGAGCAGATGGGAAACGCAGCGAGGCGACGGGTAGTTGAAAATTTTACCTGGGATCATTTTCGAACGCGATTGCTGGACGCTTACGAAATCGCCATGCGAATGGCGCGATAATTTCCAACCAAAGAATGGCGATTCCTGATTCGCCCTTCCCCCGGCCCGTTAGGAAACCGCCGCTTCCCTGTGAGTCCGTGAATATTCTGCTCCTTCAACTCAAACGGATCGGCGATCTAATCCTGACGACTCCCGCCATCGCGACTTTGCGCAGAAATTTTCCTGATGCGCGAATAACGCTCGTCGTTTCCCGTGAATGTGCCGACCTGCTGCCAGGCATCTCAAATGTCGACCGAATCCTGCTGGCGCGGCGTAATTTGTCTGACCTTGCCCTGTTCCTTGCCGTCGCCCGTGAGAAATTTGATTACTGCATTGACTTCACACGGAATGATCGCTCCGCGTTTCTTTCGTTCTTATCCGGCGCGCGAAAACGCATTACGTCTCGCCGGACGCGCGCTCGCTCCAGCGTCCGGGCTCGCGTTTATAGCGACGTTATAAAGCTCAGCATGCGGGACATGCACACAATAGACTACAATCTCGCTTTACTTGGGCCGGTCGGAATCAGGGATGCTTCCCGCGCACTTCGTCTGGAATTGCCACAAACAGCAGGCGAAAAATTGACCGCGCTTCTGCGGGATTCGAAGATCAGCAAACCTTATGTCATTTTTCATCCGGGATCCGCGCGTCTGGAGAAATTCTGGGAACCGCAACGTTGGGCCGATATAATCGATCACGCTCGATCCAACTCGCGTATTAGTGCCGTGCTTACAGGAGGGGCTTCGAAGCCTGAAAAGGAACATCTTCGTCAAATCAAGAGTAAATTGCAGCAATCGGCCGTCGATCTTTCCGGAAAAACAGATTTGCTCACTCTGGCTGCGCTGATCGATCAGGCGTGCCTCCTTGTTACGGTCGATTCGGCTCCGATGCATCTCGCGGCCGCGACACACACCCCACAGGTGATCCTTTTCGGTCCAACGAATCCCTTTCACTGGCGACCGCTGGAAAGTCCTGCACTGATTTTGCACGGGGAGTCGGCCAGTCCGTTGACCGAGTTTTCGGACATTCGGCCACGCTTGCCGATGCGCCAAGTCTCGACTGAAGCGGTGATCGGTGCTATGGATTCGCTGCTGTCGCCCCAAGCGACGACACGAACTTCATGAAGAACGGAAAAACCGGCAAGAAAAAGCCCTCGTTTTGGCAAACTCTTCGGACGGCATCGGGCCCGTACCGGCGGCTCTACAGCTACGTCAAGCCCTACAAGTGGCGGTTTGTGCTTGGCCTGTCGTTTGGTTTTGCCTTCGGCATGGTCAATTCGTTGGTTCCCCTGGCCGTCCTGCAAGTATCGACCTTCATTTTCCACGGCGCGGCGCCCAACCCACGCGCTCTCCTGACCAATCATGAGATGTTGAATGTGGGTCCAAAGATCGACTCGATCGTTTGGATTTGCCTCGCCATCCCGCTTATCATGACGGTGCGCAGTCTTTGCAACTACGGGAATGCTTACTACATGAACTGGGTAAGCAATAAAGTAGTTACTGACATCCGGAACCAGCTCTTCGGCAAGATTGTGCGCCACTCCATGGATTTCTTTAACAAAATGCGGGCTGGGTTTCTCATGTCACGCATTACTAACGACACCCGCGGCATGCAGATGGCGCTGACCACCGTGAGCAGCGATCTTTTTAAACAGCCGATCGCCATCATTGGCGGAATTATTGTTCTCCTCCTGATGGATTGGAAGTTTACCGTTGTAACTCTGATTCTCTTTCCGATTTGCCTGCTACCGATTCGCATTTATGGCCGGCGCGCCCGCAAAGCAGTGCAAAATGAGCAGGAAGACATGGGCCAAATGGTCGTGACAATGCAGGAAACGTTCGCAGGCATTCGCGTCATTAAATCCTTCGGCCGGGAAGAGCATCAGGAGAAATCGTTCCGCCGGAGCAATCAGCTTCAATTCTCGAACATGATGAGAATGATCAAATCCATGGAAGCGGTCGGGCCGTTGGTGGAAACGATCGCGGCGGCAGGAGTCGGTCTGGCGTTGCTCTACGTTTACACCGTCAATCTGAGCGCTGGACGTTTTTTTGGATTGATTTCGGGGATTTTTGTCCTCTACGAGCCAATCAAAACACTCAGCAGAATCCACGTCGTGATGCAGAGATCGCTCCAAGCCACCACTGAGGTTTTTAGAATTTTGGATTTGGAGCCGACTGTGAAGGACGCCCCGAACGCAATTGAATTGCCTTTCTCTAAAGGTCGGCTCGATTTTGAAAATGTCGTCTTTCGCTATGCAAACACCGTCACCGACGCGGTCAAAGATCTGAATTTGCAGATCGAACCAGGCAAGACTTACGCGCTCGTCGGCGCAAGCGGCGCTGGGAAAAGCACGATTCTCTCCCTCATCCTGCGCTTATACGATCCGACTTCGGGGCGCGTGAAAATCGACGGCCGCGATTTGCGCACAATCACCCAAAAATCCTTGCGCCAACAAATTGGTCTCGTAACCCAGGAGACATTTTTATTTCACGACACCATTTTCAAAAATATTCAGTTCGGACGACTCGACGCCACGCCGGAAGAAGTTTATGAAGCGGCGCACACCGCTTTCGCTCACGATTTCATCATGGCGCAGCCAAAGGGTTACGATACGGTCATTGGCGACAAAGGCTGTCTTCTCTCTGGCGGTCAGCAGCAGCGGCTCGCGATTGCGCGGGCCGTCCTGAAAAACGCGCCGATCCTGCTTCTCGATGAGGCGACGTCGTCGCTCGACTCCGAATCGGAAAAGCAGATTCAACAGGCGCTTGAAAAGCTCACTGCCGGACGAACCGTAATCGCAATTGCTCATCGGCTCTCCACAGTTTTATCGGCCGATCAAATCGTAGTGATGGATTGCGGCCGAATCAAAGAGATCGGCACACACTCCGAGCTCCTGGAGAAATCGGGCTATTATCGCCGGCTCTACGACCACCAATTCAATCGTATTGAGGACGAAACAGTTGCCGAGCCGAGCATTCTCGTAGAGGAGCTTGTTTAGCTAGTTGTTCCTGTGACAACCGGCTTGTGGCCCGTTCAATGGCGCTCAGCGCCATTGCTACAAATAAAACCAACGCTTTCCATTTCGCGCGTTCCAAACTAGCCTCGGGCCAATGCCGTTCAATATCGACCTGCATACGCATTCCTTCTTTTCCGGAGACGGTATTTCCAGCCCGGAAGATTTAATCGCCGGTGCGCGCGGCAAAGGTCTGCACGGTATCGCCATTACCGATCACAATACGTGTGACGCCATTAATTACCTCCTCGAGAAAGGCTTGATGCGACTGGATGGTTTGTCCGTCGATGGTTTCCTGGTTCTGCCCGGCGTCGAGGTGACAACCGCCGACGGTCACCTCCTTTGCATCGGCGCAGAGCTTCCCTATCTAAAGGGAAAACCGGCGCGCGAGGTGTGCGACATCATTCATCAACGCGGTGGCCTCGCCATTCCTCCGCACCCCTATGATTTGTTTCGCGCGGGAATCCGTTTTTCCACGCTGGAAACTTTGCCGGTTGACGCAATCGAGGTGTTTAATGCCGCGACCACGCTGCGTCGCTACAATCGTTACGCCTTTAAGTACGCGCAGATTCGCGGTCTGCCAATGACCGCGGCGAGCGACGCGCATCATGCCGCTGCCGTCGGAACCGCTTACACCATTCTCAACACCGACGATTTTTCGGTGAAAGGAATTCTCGCCCAGATCCTGAAGAGCAACGAACTGAACCAGCGATACCAGACACCGCGCGACAGCCTTCGCAAAACATGGAATAACTGGCTCAGGCTCCGACGCCGAAAAAAAATCCCCGAGCTGGCCGCGAAAGACAGCAACCAGAACGGCCGCTGAAACTCTCAACTCTCACCTCCTAACCCTCAACTTTCTTCGCGAAATGTCCGCCTACGTGATTGTGGAAATCGACATTGTCGATCCCGCCGGCTATGAGGAATATAAGAAGCTCGCCGGCGCGACCGTAGAAAAATACGGCGGCAAGTACATCGTGCGTGGTGGAGAAACAAAAGTGCTCGAAGGCGATTGGCAACCGAAGCGCATTGTTGTGCTTCAATTCGACTCGATGCAACGCGCAAAAGATTGGCTCCACTGCGAGGAGTATCGCGAACCGCGCAAAATGCGCCATCGCACTGCTAGGACAAACATGATTCTGGTCGAAGGCGTTTAGCGATACCCGCGTCGCTGCGCGACGCGCGCACAACGAGGTAGCGGCAATCTCCGTCCAGTTTAAATAATCACGTGTAGCGACGGCTGTCTCAGCCGGCGGGAGATTTCGCTCGCAATGACTGCTGGGGTTCGGACGGCCGTGATAAACGATCACGGCTATAGCTTGACGCTCCAAGCGGCGTCCATAATCTCAAACGCGTGCGCCGTTCGTTAGGTGCGCGAATCTAGTGAATATTTTAGCGGCTTTTTATCGCTCCTCGGTTGGGAAGAAAATGATCGTCGCGGTCACTGGCATCATTCTCATCCTTTTTGTCGTCGGACATCTGCTCGGTAATCTGCAAATTTTCATCGGACCAGACTGGATCAATGGTTACTCGCAGCATTTGCACGATCTCGGCCCGCTGTTGTGGCTGATCCGTATTTTTTTGCTCCTGACCGTAGCCATTCACATTTACGTAACTATTCAGCTGGCGATCGAAAATCGCCGCGCCCGGCCTGAACCGTACATAGACAGGCAATATGTGAAAGCCACGTTCGCCTCACGCCACATGCTCATGAGCGGGCTCATTGTGGTCGCCTTCATCATTTACCATCTGGCGCATTTCACCGTTCGCATAACGGACCCGCGGTTTGCTTTGCTAAAACTCGATCCGCTTCACCGTTACGACGTTTACTCGATGATGGTTTACGGCTTTCAATGTTATCTTGTATCGGGTTTCTATGTTCTCGGATTGTTTTTGCTCGCACTGCATTTAAGCCACGGATCATCCAGCTTTTTTCAATCGCTCGGATTGAATGACAAGAAACTCGCGCCGCGTCTCGCACTGGGCGGTCGAATTTTTGCCTGGCTTCTTTTTGCCGGCTACACGTCGATCCCGGTCGCCGTCCTGCTCGGCTTGGTCAAGCCGGCACAACAGTTATGATCGGGACGCTGGACGCCAGGATTCCACACGGACCGCTCGATCAAAAATGGCGCAGCCATCGGGATCACTCGCGATTGGTTAGCCCAAATAATCGGCGAAAGTTCGAGGTCATCATTGTGGGAAGCGGTCTCGCCGGCGGATCGGCGGCGGCGACCCTGGGCGAACTCGGCTACCGGGTAAAATGCTTTTGCTTTCAAGATTCGCCACGGCGCGCGCACTCGATTGCAGCGCAAGGCGGGATCAATGCCGCAAAGAATTATCAGAACGATGGCGATAGCGTCTACCGACTGTTCCATGACACGATCAAGGGCGGAGATTTTCGCTCGCGCGAAGCGAACGTTTATCGTCTCGCCGAAGTCGCCAATCTGATCATCGATCAGTGCGTCGAACAAGGTGTGCCCTTCGCACGTGAATACGGCGGACTGCTCGCTAATCGCTCTTTCGGCGGCGCGCAGGTGTCACGAACGTTTTACGCACGGGGACAGACCGGTCAGCAGCTTTTGCTCGGTTGTTATCAGGCGCTGTGCCGTCAAATTGACGCGGGCACCGTGCAAATGTTTCCGTACACGGAGATGCTCGACCTGGTGATTGCCGACGGACACGCCAAGGGGATCATCACGCGGTGCCTGCGCTCGGGAAAGATCGAAAAGCACGCAGGCGACGCCGTTGTGCTCGCGACCGGCGGGTATGGAAATGTTTTTTATCTTTCGACAAACGCGCGCGGCAGCAATGTCACCGCCACATATCGCGCTTACAAAAAAGGCGCGCTCTTTGCCAATCCTTCCTTCACGCAGATTCATCCCACTTGCATCCCGGTCAGCGGCGAACACCAATCGAAGTTGACCCTGATGTCCGAGTCGCTGCGCAACGACGGACGCGTCTGGGTCCCAAAGCGCAAAGAAGATTGCAAGAAACCGCCAGCCGAAATTCCGGAAGCCGACCGCGATTATTATCTCGAACGAAAATATCCAAGCTACGGCAACCTTGCGCCCCGGGATATTTCATCGCGCGCAGCCAAGGAAGTCTGCGACGAAGGTCGCGGCGTCGGCCCCGGCGGGCGCGGTGTTTATCTCGATTTTGCCGACGCAATCAAGCGGATCGGTGAAGATACAATTCGCGAGCGCTACGGCAATTTGTTCGAAGTTTACGAAAAGATCACCGGCGAAGATGGCTACAAAATGCCGATGCGGATTTATCCGGCAGTCCACTACACCATGGGTGGGCTCTGGGTGGATTACAATTTGATGAGCAACGTGCCCGGTTTGTTTGTGATCGGTGAAGCGAATTTTTCCGATCACGGCGCGAACCGGCTCGGAGCCAGCGCCCTCATGCAAGGTTTGGCGGACGGTTATTTCATTTTGCCCTATACACTGCCGAATTATCTCGCCGGTCAGATGGGCAGGCGGCCGTCAGCCGATTCGCCAGAATTTCAAGAAGCAGAGAGCGAAGTGCGCGGGCGGATCAAGAAAATGCTCGATGTCGATGGAAATCGTTCACTCGATTCCATCCATCGCGAACTTGGCCTTCTTCTCTGGGACAAATGTGGAATGTCCCGACACGCCAAAGGACTGCACGAAGCGCTCGTGAAAATTGCGGAGTTGCGCGAGCAATTTTGGAACAATGTCCGCGTGCTGGGCAAGGACGAGGATTTCAACCAGTCGTTGGAGCGCGCAGGGCGCGTTGCCGATTTTCTGGAGTTCGCCGAGTTGATGTGCACTGACGCGCTTGAGCGCAACGAATCATGCGGCGCGCATTTTCGCGAAGAATATCAGACGCCAGACGGCGAAGCGCTGCGTGACGACGAAAACTACGCCGCGGTGTTCGCGTGGGAATTCCAAGGTAGGAACGGCCAAATCGTTCCGCCGAAATTACATCACGAACCGCTTCATTTCGAAACCGTGCACTTAACCCAACGAAGCTATAAATGAACAATTCCCCCGGTAGGGCGCGACCGCAGGGCACACCGACTAATTCGACGGCCGGCTTGGAGATCCGTCCCTACCCTTTGTCATTCCAAGCGAAACTGCCTGTCCGGCTCGGACGAGGAATCTGTCGCTGTTTTGGCCATGAATTTTAAGCTGAAAATTTGGCGACAACCCAACGCGAAGACGCGCGGTAAACTGGCCGATTACGAAGCGCGTGACATTTCGCCGAATACCTCCTTTCTCGAAATGCTCGACATTCTGAACGAGAATTTGCTCGCCCGCGGCGAGGAGCCAATTGCGTTTGATTCCGATTGTCGCGAGGGCATTTGCGGCACCTGTTCGCTCACGATTGACGGCGAAGCGCACGGTCCCGATCATCCCGGTGCGGTCTGCGAGCTTTACATGAGAAAGTTTCGCGACGGAGCAACAATCACCGTCGAGCCTTTTCGCGTCAGACCCTTTCCAATCATCAAGGACCTGGTGATCGATCGACGCGCGCTGGATCGGATCGTACAAGCTGGGGGATTCATCTCGGCCCGCGCCGGCTCCGCACCGGAAGCGAACTCGATTCCGATTCCGAAGCACGATGCCGACCTCGCAATGGAAGCGGCGGCCTGCATCGGATGCGGCGCGTGCGCAGCGGCTTGTCCAAACGGCTCGGCCATGCTCTTCGCCGCGGCGAAAATCTCGCATCTGTCCCTGTTGCCTCAGGGAAATCCCGAACGGGTTAGGCGCGTTTTGAAAATGGTGCATGTGATGGATGCGGAAGGATTTGGAAATTGCACAAACACGTACGAATGCGAAGCGGTTTGTCCTGCTGAGATCAGCGCCAGCTTTATTGCGAAACTCAATCGCGAACACGCGCGCGCGGCGATACAACGCGGCGCGGGCGAATAATTCTGGGGAGCGCACCTCGCTAACATGCGCGTCTCGGGAGCTGGCAGAGACGCCTCACAGGATTGATTCGTCCATTGGATGTGTTTGTTCCGCGCAGACATTCCGGCTTCAAAAAACTCGACTGCTTTAAGCAGTCGAGTTTTACGGCAGTCGCCAGGCTCTCCAGCGATGGGCGCTACCCAGAATCAGATCGTTTGGCACGCGCACGTCCACAATTCCGGATCGAGCTCGCCCTTCGCACGTTCCACGATAAGAAGTGCGTCGACATTGGAGCGCAGGATGGCAAACACCGTTGAACCAGAACCGGACATCAGCGTTGCAGCGACCTCCGGCTGATCCAATAACCACATCTTCAGCTGCGCAAGAAAAACAAATTTCTCGAAAACGGGACGCTCCAGGTTGTTTATAAAAGTTTGACCAGCGAATTGTTGAGCTGCGTAAGAGACACCGGGAATTTCTCGCGAGTCCTGCCAGCGCGAGTATGCCCATGCGGTTGGGACTGCGAAATCAGGCTTGAACAGCAAGATCGACAATCGTTCCTGTAATTTTAGCGGAGTGACCACTTCGCCGCGTGCCTTGCATATCGCAGCTGATTGAAAAACGAAAAATGGAACATCCGACCCGATTGCCTCCGCCATTTTCGCCAGCGCTTCACGCGGCAATTTCGTCTCGAACAGTTCGTTGAGCGCCAGCAGTACCGAAGCGGCGTCGCTGCTTCCGCCGCCTAATCCCGCCCCATGTGGAATTTTCTTTTTGAGCTTGATCGAAACCGCGGGGTCGATCTTCGTCGCGGCAAAGAAAGCTTTCGCCGCGCGAACGGCGAGATTCTCGTCGCCCTTCGGCACGGATGGGTCATCGCAGCGAAACTCGATTCCCTCTTTGGCATCGCCCTTGTCGATCCTAATCTCGTCGTAAAGCGAAATCGGCGCGATGAACGTCTCGATTTCGTGGAAGCCATCGTCGCGGCGTCCCAAAATTTTCAGACAAAGATTGATCTTCGCAGGTGCGAAAACTTGCATCGGCATAATTTTTCTGTCATCCCGAGCGAAGTCGAGCAATCTCTCACTGTTCAAAGAGTAAATGAGAGGTATCTCGACTTCGCTCGACATGGCAAAAAACAAAATCATCGTCGCCATCGACGTGGCGACGAAAAAGGAGGCGCTTGATCTGGTCGAGCAACTCCGAGGCGACATTTCGTGCTTCAAGGTCGGCCTGCAACTTTACACGGCAGAAGGTCCGGAAATCGTGCGCGCGATTCGTGCGACCGGCGCAAACGTTTTTCTCGATCTTAAATTGCACGACATCCCAAACACGGTCGCGAAGGCGGTAGAATCCGCCGCCAAACTGGGCGCCCAAATGTTAACGATTCATTTGTGCGGCGGTTCAGAAATGATTCGAGCCGCTGTTTCTGCAAAGCCGAGAGAACTTTCGTTGCTTGGCGTCACTGTGTTGACCAGCGCGGACGAGCAAACGCTTCGGCAAGTCGGAATCCCCGACAAGATCGAGAATCACGCTTTACGGTTAGCGAAATTAGGTGTCGAAGGAGGAATTGACGGACTGGTCGCGAGCCCGCACGAACTGAAAATGCTGCGTCAGCAATTCGGCACGAAAATAAAGCTGGCGGTCCCAGGAATTCGTCCGTCGTGGTCTGAAGCTGGCGATCAAAAACGTGTGATGACGCCGCACGAAGCGCTCGATGCAGGGGCAGATTATCTGGTCATTGGCCGGCCGATTATCGCAGATCCGCGTCCGAGCGAAGCCGTCAACAAGATTCTGAGCGGGCTAGAAGGCTGACGACTTTGGATGCGGCGGAATGGTGATAGGGGCGATTGACTCAATTGCTTATTTCTGGTGGGGCGAGACTCAGCTTGCCCTTGGTCTGCCGCCATCAACTCGGCATCGCCTCGAGCGCGGCGATCAGAGCATCACACTTCGCGGACTTCGACAAATTATGAAGCGGCTGAAGTGCGGCCTATCGGATATTTTTGGGGATTGAATTGTCCCAGAGCCGAAAGCAGAGTTCGCGTTCTGCAATGAGAGATGTCTGGACTTCGCTCGACATGACAAGAAGACCCTTCAATGCGCTGCACGTTTATCACGATTTCGCGTCACGCTCAGGGGCGATGAATATGGCGATCGACGAAGCTTTGCTCGAAGCTGCAACCGTTCCGTTGATTCGCTTTTATCGATGGAACTCCCCTGCTCTTTCGTTTGGATATTTTGGAAAATTTGCCGATGTCGCCAATCATGCAGTCGAGCGCGATTTGGTCCGGCGCTGGACGGGCGGTGGCGTTGTCTTTCACGGTGACGATCTGACATATGCGATTGTTATTCCCCAAAACGATCCGGTTTTCAGTGAATCGTCGAGGTCGATTTACGGTGCGATCCATGCGGCTTTACGCAATGCGCTCGTTGCAGATGGCGAGCCCGCAGAATTAGCCCCTGGCGTGGTTGACCCCGGGGCCGTGATTATCGATCGCGGCTACAGCTGTTTCGCAAATCCTGTGCGCGCAGACGTGATGTTAAATGGGCGCAAGATCGCGGGAGCAGCACAGCGACGCACCCGGCGCGGTTTGCTTCAGCAAGGCAGCATCCAATATAGCGATCTTAGGAATGGTCTATCGGAACGGTTTGCGCAGGCGTTATCAGCGAGTTGCAGCGAGCGAGAGATCAATCGCGAGACTTTAGATCGGGCGCGAGAACTGGCGGAGCAAAAGTACCGAGCCGACGCATGGTTGCGCAAGCGTTGAGCGGTCTTGGGCAAGCTGCCGAAGATTACAGGCTGAATCGCCGCGGCGACTGCTCCCCGGAAAATTTACGCGCGTGATGCTTTGACAACACACAAGCCGCCCCTCTATTCTCGGCTCGTGGAAGCATTTGCACGCTCGGGTGTCATTCGGGCTCACGTTACGCCAACCGCGCTTCCGTTCGGCCCGCTGGCTCGAGTGGCACAGTTGGTTCAACCGCATCTCCAGGAAGTTGAAACGCGAATTATTCAGCAAGCGGCGGCCTTTGATCCCGACATCGAAGGCTATGTGACCTATGCTGTCGGTGGCCGCGGTAAACGGCTGCGACCGCTTCTTGCGCTTCTGGCCGGCGGCGCAACTGGCGAAATCAACTCGGGACACGTCGATCTTGCCGTGATCGTCGAACTCATCCACATCGCCACGCTCGTGCACGACGACATCATGGACGAGGCCGAGCGCCGCCGGGCACAGCCCACTGTGAACGCGCGCTGGGGCAATTCGCTCAGCGTTCTTTTGGGCGATTGTCTTTTCGCGCATGCGCTAAATCTCTCCACAAATTTTGACAACGCAGACATCAGTCGCGCAATTGCCCGGGCGGCGCGCGAAATTTGTTCGGGCGAAATGATCCAAACGCAGCGCCGGTTTGATCTTCAGCTGCAGGTCGAAGATTACTTGCGAATCGTAGAGAAGAAGACCGGATCGCTTTTTGCCGCGGCGGCGGAGTTGGCCGCGCTCATCAGTGAGGCCGATTCAAACGTGATCGAAACGTTCAAGAATTTCGGATTTCAAATCGGCACGGCCTATCAAATTTATGACGATTGCCTCGATCTCGCCGGCAGCGAGAGAGCGACCGGCAAAACACTCGGCACAGATCTGCGCAAAGGTAAGTTCACCCTTCCCGTGTTGATCTTTTTGCGGTCCGCTTCTGATTTTGAACGGGAACGTTGTTGCCGACTCGTGCTTGAGGAAAGAATCGAAGAGATGACCGAGCTTCTGAGGATCGGCGCGACCAACGGCGCGCTCAACGAATCAATCGCAGCCGGCAGCGACTTGATTCGCGAAGCGCAAACCGTGCTGGATGGAATCGCGGCAAATCCGTACGCAGACGCGCTCTTCGCGCTAGGCGATGCGCTGCGCGACATGTTCGATCAACTTCGCGTCTGATTTGCGATCATTTTTTGCCGCCGGATGTCGATCTAACGCGCGTTTCTGGAATGTCGCAGCTTAAAATCCGCGAGATGCCGCGGGACGAGCGGCCACGCGAAAAACTCGCCGCCCACGGTGCATCCGCTCTTAGCGATCCGGAGCTGATCGCGATTTTGTTGCGCACCGGAATCCGCGGCGCAAATGCAATTGAAGTTGGACGCAAATTGCTAAGCGATTACGGCTCGCTCCGCGGATTGAGCCGATGCACCGTCGATGAGCTTGCAAAAATCGACGGCGTTGGGTTCGCCAAAGCAGTGCAGCTGGCGGCCGCTTTTGATCTTGGCCGGCGCCTCGCGCGCGAGACATTGTCGAAGCAAAAGATCGATTCGCCCGAAATTGTAAATGAGCTGATTGGCGCAGAAATGCGCATGCTGCGCAAGGAATCGCTGCGCGTGATCCTGCTCGACACTCGTTATCATCTCATCCGCATCGAACAAGTGTCGTTGGGAAGTGGAAACGAAAGCATCGCGCATCCGCGTGAGATTTTTCATCCAGCGGTAGTGTCTTCGGCCTACGCAGTGATTGTCGTGCACAATCATCCCTCCGGCGATTCGTCGCCGAGTCAGGCCGACCACAGCCTGACGCGGCGTCTGGCCGAAGCCGCCGAGCTTCTGCAAATTAAGCTGCTCGATCACATCATCATTGGCGCGCCTGCCGAAGGAAGCCCCGGCTACTTCAGCTTCAAGGAAGCAGGCGTCCTGTGAAAATTCATCCGACGGCGATTGTCGATCAAGGGGCGCGAATCGGCGCCGATATCGAGATCGGCCCATTCTCGGTGATCGGGCCGCAAGCGGTGATCAGTGATCGGACAATCGTGCAGTCGCACGTTGTTATCGAGGGAGGTGTCGCGATCGGAACGGGCAATTTTATCGGGCATGGCGCGATTATTGGCGCGCCCCCGCAGGATCTTTCGTTCTCATCGGAACGAAGAACGAAGGTCGAGATCGGCAACGACAACGTTATTCGCGAATATTGCACGATCCATCGCGGCAGCCCCGACGGAAGCGCGACAAAGATCGGCGACAACAATTTCCTGATGACGGGGGCGCATGTCGGCCATAACTGTGAGATTGGAAACAACGTCATCATTGCTAACAATTGTCTGTTAGCCGGGCACGTTCGCGTGGACGACGGGGCGTTTCTGGGCGGTGGATCGACGTTTCACCAGTTCATGCGTGTCGGACGACTAGTGATGGTACAAGGCAGCTCCGCTTTCGGAAAAGATCTGCCGCCGTTTACGATTGCGGCGGAACGCAATTCTGTTTTTGGAATCAACGCCATCGGTTTGAAGCGGGCTGGCTTCAGCGCGAAAGACCGGGAGGAAATTAAAAACGCGTTCAAGCTACTTTATGCCAGCGGACTGAACATTTCACAGACGCTGGAGAAAGCGGCGACGCTTGATCTCGGCGCGCCCGCCCGGGAGTTTTTCGATTTCGTCGCCCACGCAAAGAAACGCGGGATTTGCCCCTATAAGCGCGGTACCGACGAAGAGAAGTCGATCTAGAGTGACACAGGCTTCCAGCCTGTGGGGCAAGCGGGCGTCTCGCCAACAAGTGGACACGGCAGGCCGGACGCCCATCGGCCCCGTAGACAAGATGTTTGTGCTACCTCACAGGAGCCCAAGCAACGCCAGCATGCGACCTGTTTTTCCTTTTTCGGCGCGATAAGAGTAGTAACGATCCAGGTCACAGGCGGTGCATACGCCGGAGTCGTGGATTTCTTTCACGCCCAGCGCGCGACATTGCTGGACAATTTCGGCCACAAAATCGACTTCGTAGTGCGGCGGACGAATACAAGGGCTCAGTTGCACGACCATGTTCGCGGGATCCGATCCGAAGCGCTCAATCATTTGCGTAATTGCATTCGGGACGATGTCGAGCTTGGTGCCTGTGCGTCCGGAATGCACTAGACCGATAGCCGGCGTTTTCGGATCGACAATGTAAACAGCACAACAGTCGGCAACGTAAATACCCAGCGCGACAGCGCGTTGATTTGTGATGATTGCATCGCAGCCGGGAAAATGTTTATCTTCGCAGCCGACACGGCTGCCGCTACAGTCTGCAAGATCGACAACTGCGATTCTGTTTCCGTGAATTTGTTCGGCGGTAATCGGCGGCCAATTGGCCACGCCGATTGCGCGGCGGATTTCGCGATGGGCGGCATCGAGCCGCTTTAACGCCTCGGCTTTATTATGCGAAACGTCGATACCCGGAATTCTTTGCGTGAAAACGTGACGGCAGATTCCGATCGCGTTCAGCGCGGGAAATTGCTCGAACGGAAGATCCATTTGTTGATATCCGCATTATACAATGATCGTGGGCAAAGCGATGCGAAGACGCATCGCACTCCCACAGCACTTCGTGCAAAATCCGCAGGAGAGCCTGTTCCGTTTCGTCCCGCAGTCGCGGGACTTTCGGAGTGCGGACGCGTCCTCGCGTCGCTTTGATTTGGAATTCGGGATTTCGCAGCGCGCTATTCCGACCGCTTTTTCCGTTTTCCTTCAGCGTCCACGCCACTGCTGGTATCGTAGGTTCTCGATCGCGTCGCGCGCGGCGCCAGGTTGGCGAACGATTCGGTGTAGGTACTCTGCGCGCCAGTGGCCCGGTCGAACTCCGCGAGGGACGAATTGTATCCGAAAAACGCTTGCAAACGCGTCGTTTGCGCCGTGAGCAACTGGACTTGGGCGTTGAGGACATCCAACTGCACCCCTGCGCCAGCGTCGAGCCGAGCTTTGGCCAGGCGTAGCGCTTCGTCGGCTAGCTCCACGTTTTTCTCCTGGCTCTTAATAAGTTCGCGGTTCTGCTGCAAATTTGAATACGCGGTCTGTATTTCCAGTTCAACCTGGCGCACATCATCGTCGTAAGTCAGTTTGGCTTCCGAAAGAAGGGCGCGCTGTTGCTTGACCTGGCCATATATCGCGCCGCTGTCCCAAATGGGCACGCTCCCCTGCACCTGCGCGATCCAACCTTTTGAAATATCGTGCCAGCTCGAATTGGTTGACGAGCTGACCCATTCGCCGCCCCCGGTTGTGGTGATGGTTGGAAGAAGCTGACCCGCTGCCGCATGAACTTGCTCCTTCTGGTTCAAGACGTTTGCCCGCGCCTGTTTAAGAAATGGGCGCCGCTGTTTTCCAAGCTCAATCGCATCGGCAAGCCCGATGCTGCGCGGAAAGTATGGCATTTCGCCTACGACTTCCAACGGCGGGTTTTCACCGCGTCGTGGTTGAAAATCGAGGCCCAGGGTCTTGGCCAGAGTAATCTTCGATATTCGATAGTTGTTTTGCGCGGTGATCAGTAGCGGAAGCTGATTGTAGAGAGCGACTTCCGCCTGCAGCACGTTGAAACGTGGAACTGTTCCCGCTTCAAAGCGGTTCTGCTGATCCTTCAACTGAGTTTCCAGCAAGTGCACCGATTGCTCCTGCACTTTGATGAGCTCTCGATTGACCACTACTTGGTAGAACTGCGTTTTCACGGTCGCGAGGAGTAGGTCCAGCGTATTGCGGAACGCGAAGTAGGCGCTGTCTCGCTGAAAGAAGGTCCCGCGAATCGACGGCCAGGTTGTTCCGTTAAAAACCAGCTGCGTTCCGGTCACGCGGATGTTGTAAGTTACATCGCTCAGCTGAGTATTCGTGGCAGTTGGTATCGGCGTTGGGCTGGCCAGTGCTTGAACAGCCCCGACCTGCGACGGGGGTGAGTCAACAATGGATGCAGCCCCGCCCGTAGCCGAAGTCCCAGTCGTCGTCGAACTTTGAAATATGTTCGCACGCAGGTTCGGATCAATCCATTCAAAACTCCCGCTGGGGGTGATGTTCGGCAGTGCCTGCGCCCGGATCTGAATGATCACGCCCAGCGTCCGTTTGATCTCTTGTTCCGCGATGAGGAGAGTCGGATTGCGTTGCAGCGCCGTCAGGATCGCTTGATCAAGAGTAAACGTGGGAACTTTGCGTGAAGAGGATGTACCACTGCCTGTCGATGTCGATCCTTCGCCTGTGCCGGCGCGCGCCACCGAGCTTGCGGCAATGACCGCCGCCGCGAACCCGGAGATTACAAAATATTTTCGCATGAAGAAGATGTAGCCCGAGAGATTAGACGCGTAATCGTAGGCGCGTAGATTCAAACTGCGCGCTTTTTACCGTGGTTTGATAACATTGCCGGCCAATAGATGAAAATCATTTCGATTGGCAGTAATCATAAATTTTACTGTAAATGTGCAGCCACGCCTTTTGTTCATCCGGCGTGAGGTGATTCAGGACTTTCACAAGATTGCCAACCATTTCCTCGCGAATCCGTCGGACCAGAGCGGAACCTTTCGGAGTGATACAGACCATCACCTTGCGGCGATCATCTCGCGCGACCGAGCGCATCACGTAAGAAAGATTCTCCAGTCGCGCCACCAAACCGCTCGCCGCCGCGGTGGTGTGCCCCATTTTCTGCGCAATTGCCGACATGGTGAGCACTTCTTTTTGATCGAGATAAGCGAGAAGAAAAAATTGCGAGAACGAAACGTTGCCCGGTGCAAGCTGCTTGCAAAGACGCAGCACGAAGCAGCGTTGCATCTCCAAAATGATGTGGGAAAGCCGTTCCGCATCCGCACGAATTTGATCGGTCGGACTTCGTGCAAACGCGGTGAGCGCTCCCGTATTCAAGGCGACTAAGCTAGAAATGCGCACGTAGCCTGTCAAACCACGCTCAGGCGAAAAAAATTAGCCATCCCAGATTTGAAGATCGACAATTTCGCCGGGTTTCAACGACTCGCCGACGGCGACGCGCAACAATGCATTCGATTGGCTCAAACCGAAAAGCGCATGCGATTCCTGCCGGCCGACTGGCGTAAATTTTCCGTCTTCGAGTTTTCCGCGTACGTAATGCGGCCGATCGCCATCGTTGGTTAGATCGACAACCAACCTCGCCGGCGCTGCCGGCAGATGGAGATTAATTGCGCCCATCATTTTCAGAATCGCCGGCTGCACAAATTGCAGAAACGTGATGAAAGCGGAAACTGGATTCCCGGGCAAGCCAAAGACGGCGCAATTGTCAACGCGGCCAAAGAGAAATGGTTTACCCGGTTTGATCGCTACTCGCCAAATGTCGATCTTGGCACCGAGGGATCGCAATGTTGATTGGACCAGGTCGTGTTCGCCTACCGACACGCCTCCGTTAATAATGAGAACGTCGTGTTGAATGCCGCGCTTAAGGCTCTCGGTTAAAGAATCGCGATCATCCGGACAATACTCCACCGATCGCACAGAGGCGCCGCAGCGTTGCGCCAACCCCTGCAATAGCACCGAATTGCTCTCGTAAATCTGCCCCTGTTTAATTTTTTCTCCGGGCTTCACAAGTTCGTCGCCGGTCGAAATGATCGCCATATCCACTTCGCCGCCAATGGTCACCTCGGCGAAACCTTGTGACGCAAGCAGCGCGGCTGTCGCTGCACGAATTCGCTCGCCCTTGTGCAAGATTTTTTGACCTTCAGCCAAATCGCAACCGCGCTTTCGGACGAATTCGCCATGATCGACATCCACATTCAAAACGATCTCAGCTCCATCGCGTGTTACATCCTCCTGCATGATGATCGCGTCCGCTCCAGCAGGCACTGGCGCGCCAGTGAAAATGCGGATGGCGGCGCCGGGAGAAACGCGGAGTTGCCTGTCAAGGCCGGCCGGCTGTTCGCCGATGACGCGCAATCGTTCACCGGATCGACAATCGCTCGCGATGACCGCGTAACCGTCCATCGCTGAGTTGTCGAACACCGGGAGCGGCAATCGCGCGAGGTAATCTTGCGCAGCGAAACAATCGAGCGCGTGCAAGGTCGACAACAATCGTGCCGGCAATTGGCTAATTGTTTCGAGAATTTTCTCGCGCGCTTCTTCTTCACTGACCATTGCATCGCTTTTCATCGCAGTACCGCTGTAACTGTAGCGGCGCTCTGTGAGCGTCGCATTTTTTTAAGTTTGAACGTGTTCCGATTCTTTCATATGAAGCCGGGGTCACCCACCCGGGCCACAACGATCTGCAACGAGGATGTTTGACGATCATCCTATCCATCTCATATTCTCGCAGCCGCTTTTTGGTGAGGTGGCTGAGTGGTCGAAAGCAGCGCTTTGCTAAAGCGCCGTACCCCAAAAGGGTACCGAGGGTTCGAATCCCTCCCTCACCGTTTTCCCTATGAAACACAGGGGCCCATGCGCCAAAATAAAAGTAAAACTAAAAGTGTTTGAAAGCGTCGAGTCGCGGTGAGTAAGAGCCCGAAGAAAAAATCGCGACATCAAACTCGCACGCCGATTTCATGGCACCAGAAAAAGGGCAAAGTCCTTCAGCCACCTTTCGCTCGATTGGGCTTACGAAAAGTGTCCTGGATGAATGACAGGTTGCCGGAGATGATCTGGTCCGCCCTCTTGATTTCGGCACTCGGTCGCAAAGTTGCAAGGAACTTCGAGATTTTCTGCGATTTGTCTGGGAAAATCCCGATCGAGAATCACTGCACGATTGCACACTCACCGGCTTTGCGAATCTTGAAGACTCTCTTCGAAGCACAGTGATTGCGTACCTATGCCATCAGATCTCGCAAAGCAAGCTCTGGCTCCACTCCTTTTATTTGAAACGCTACCAGCGCGCCGTACTTGGCAAGAGAAGCTGCAAGTCGAAACGCCCGATTCGTCTGCGCCGATGGTTCTAGCGGAGGCCCTTCGCCCTATTCTCTTTCACCAGTCGCAGGAAGCGACCGATTGTCGATGGGTGAGGGTAATGTGCGCTGTGTTCGGACGGCGCACCAGCATTCCTGCTAAGGAACTGAAATTGTTTAACGGCTATCCGCATCTTGGTGATCAAAGCCAGGTCCGACCGGCCATTCGTGCCTTGGAAGGAGCTATGAGCATGGGCCAAGAGCAAGGCCTCACTTGGCCAAAGGCATTCTGGACCGAATGTTGGGAAAAAACGCCGTGTATGGGTCTTACTCCAAACGCGAAACCCGATTGGGCTCCCGATGCCGGCACCATTTCTTCGGGACCGCTCTCAAAAATTCGTGAAAAACTTGAAGTGCACTGGGAAAATACCCATTCGACTACAGGGATTGGTGCGAAACATGATGCCGTTTTTGGCATGGCATTCTTTGCCCTCCGGTTAGCAGAGGAAACATTTTCCGGCGATAACAGCCGCGGCATTCTTGGTCGACTCGCGTTACGAACTTTCTTGGAAATTCATATTACGCTGCGGCATCTTGTAACTGAAGATAATCCAGAACTATGGCGGTCGTGGCGGGCTTACGGCGCAGGTCAGGCGAAATTGGTATCCCTATTGCCTGACTCACCGCATTACGCCGATGCTGATTTATTGAGGAGGATCGCAAACGAAGATTTCCAGGAAGAATTCGTTTCTATCGATTTGGGTCATTGGGCCGGCGCCGATCTGCGGAAGTTGAGTGATAACCTTGATCTAAAAAGCATCTATGATCGCTATTATGGCTGGACATCTGGCTTCAGCCACGCGCATTGGGGATCAATTCGCGAGTCTGTATTTTCAACTTGCCTCAATCCGCTTCACCGAGGTCATAGGTATCCGCGCACTGGAAAGCCTGCGTCATTGCCAAGCGTCCATGACGATATTAATGATCTTCTGAACGCGATTCTTTCCGACCTCGACCGTGTTTATCCGAGTTTCAGATCGCGGTTGGCGTGATTGGGATGGGAAGAATATTCCGTTATTACAAGGCTGAGCACGGCTTGATAGTTCTAAACGATTTGGAAATTCGGGCTTCGATCCCTGAGTAGATTACTTTTACCTCTCGCCATCGCGATGCGGTATCGCGCGATGTTGCGCGCCGCAGACAGAATGCTTACGCGGATTCGAGATTGCTATATTTTTCGGGATCCTTCCCATGGGTGACGCTCACGGCGGGCCTCGTAAACAGCACAGTGCGTCGATTCGCCAAGGTTCAGCTTGCGCTCGATTCGACGCGCGAGCACTTTCATATCGATCCGCAATGGGTTCGGGCCAAACGATGTTGGTCAGGCCGCACCATTTCTGTCAGCTAATCTGACCGTGCTTTGCTCGCAATTACCACTTTAACGGCTGACTGCGGTGAATCGACTGGCGGGATTTGGAGTACAACCACTGTCTTGTTTTCATCGCCGTCGCGGTGCGTCCACGCGTAAGCGCGTTTCGCTTCGGGATGACCGACAAGATCGAAAACTTCAACGGTCCCTTCCCATGCAGTTTGACCCTCGGAAACTTCTTTCACAGGAATGGATTCGACGTGAAGCGATTCACGACCATGCGTTGCTCGGATGGCATCTTTAAGCTCCGTAATCTCTTTAGGCGGCATTTTCCGACAAGGTTGCTGTCGCTTCGGCTTCGCCTTTAGCCGGAACCAAAAGGGCTCATTGAGCAGCGCAAGCGACGCGGAGGGCTGCGTCATATAGTCAACTACGGGATTTGGGAATCCCAAGTTCCGAAAAATCGTCAAAATACTTATAATTTTTCCGTCGACTTGGTGCCGTTTTGCGTCGTTTAAAATCGCCCAATAATTGCGATTTCCGGGCCAAGCCTTGCTACGCAGCACACAGTCAGTTGAGGCCGTACTCGCCGCCAATAGGAATGCTTTACTCGGAGTCGAGTGCCATGTTTTTTTTCGCGGGTCCTAGGTAAAGGGAGGGTGGTCGGCGGTTGATCCAACTGTCGTCGTTTTTCAGATGAATTGTTGGCTCTAGTGGCAGCGTCACTCCGTTGACTTCATAGGTGAATTACGCAATGAAGCTGCCCATTTTAAAAATCGCGGAACTGATCGGCGGCCACCGCGATACTATTTCGAAGCGTCTTGCAGATCTGCCATTCGAAGCCGGTAAGAAGGGCGCGAAATTGTACAGCTCCGAGCATGCGCTGGCAGCGATTTACAAAACTGACTCACTCGAAGCTGCGCGCGCCGAGCAAGCGCGCACCGCGGCGCAGCTAAATGCAATACGAGCTGAGGATCTTCGCAAGACACGAATTCCGATCGCAACCGTGCTTCAGGCCCATGATGAAATCTTGCAAGCCATTGCTGCGACCTTAAAACCCGCAAAGGGCAAACTTCTTACTCAAGACCTGATCAATGATATTTTCGATAAGTTCCGATCGATACCGGCGAAATTGAAATGGTGAAGCTGAGCTTCCAACTTCGCAACGGTTAACGGATTGGTTTGGTTGACACGCCCGTCTGTGGTGTGAACAGCAAACCAATCCGGATCCTCGCCGCGTCAAACGTTGCCCGCCGTCTAGGCGTGTCGCGACCGACGATAGCGAAATATCTGCGCCGGTGATTTCACAAAAATGCGTTTTGCCATAGGGGGAGAAGGCAGTCCGGTCGCAGTGATAATCGATCCGTTCACGGTCAAGAAAGAAAGCAAGACTGAGATACTCGTGAGCCTCCTCGGTGACGGGAGCGTGCTCCGCGAAGAGGTCTTTTGCGTGAATACGGACAGCGCAATTCAATAAAACAGCCAACCCAGAAAAGGAAAAACCAAATGAAAATTAACGCCGCCGGAGTTGCCGCCTCGTCTGTAATCGGCGCAGGCCATACCAAAAATCACGGCCAAATAAAACCCGCCGAAGGAAAGCGCCATCGTGAACCGCCGGCATTGCACTTACTTCGCAAAAATGGAATTCAGTGCAACCTTACGGCCGAGTAGCGGTAACCCTCCTGGTAGATGACTTTTACCCAGACCCCCCTGGGGCGCCGTTGTTATGTTTTCGGGATTGTTAGGCGATAGTTTTTCGGAAGGAACAATCTTTCGTTGCTGACGCGCACTCTTCTTTTCTCCGGGATCCGGTCTCACAGACTGCGCCAAATATGGTACGCTTGGGCGGAAAAAGTTGTCTCGAATTTGTCGAGAAATCGTTCTTTTCTGCGCACCTAAAAGGGAGCGGGCAACGGATTCGAAACCGATTACGACATTTCATAAATTCGCGCGATTTGGACGGAACCTTACGGCAATCAGCGCGTTAATGGTAATTGGGGAGAATCGGCACTTGGCACAATTCGCGCAGAATTACAGTTCGAGTGTCTCCGATTTTGTCCGAACAAGCGCGGGCCGCCTACTTATCGGGTGTTCCCCGTCATTGTGAAGTCAACAGGAATGCTGGCCCTCGAAACTGTTCTAGGTTTGAATTTCCACGTGCGGACCGTACTGAGGACTGATTTATCCAGCAGCGGACTTCCCGTGCTCTGCGCCATTGAAGCGTTGGTTACGCTCCCGCTCGCAGGATCAACCGAAACGACGCAAACTCCACTGCCTGCAATGCGGTGCGAACGGGCTTCCTGCGGATACTCGGGGCGCGGCGCGTAAGTCGTAACAGCTTTCGCGGCGGAAGGCGAGATCACGCTCCCGCGCGGGGCGGGAGCGCCTTCTGGTTTCGTCCCAGCTGGATTGGCGGACCTTTTCTGCGCGGCGAAGCCCTTCTCTAGTTTCGCCGAAGAGGGCGAGATCACGCTCTCGTCCGGAGCCGGAGCGCCTTGCGCTGGTTTCGTCCCAGCTGGATTAACAAACTGTTTCTGTTCGGCGAAGCTCTGCTCTAGTTTCGCCGCGGGAGGCGAGATCACGCTCTCGTGCGGGGCCAGAGCGCCTTGCGCTGGTTTCGTCCCAGCTGGATTAACAAACTGTTTCTGTTCGGCGAAGCTCTGCTCTAGTTTCGCCGCGGGAGGCGAGATCGCGCTCTCGTCTGGCGAGGGAGCGCCTTGTGCTGGTTTCGTCACAGCTGGATTAACAAACTCTTTCTGCTCGGCGAAGCTCTGCTCTAGTTTCGCCGCGGGAGGCGAGATCACGCTCTCGTCCGGGGCGGGAGCGCCTTGCGCTGGTCTCGCCGCAGCTGGATTGGCAGACTCTTTCTGCTCGGCCAAGCCCTGCTCTAGTTGGCGTCGCGCAATGACGAAGTGATTGTTTTCGCCGTAATTGCGCCAGGGGCCGGGAGGGACATCGCTTACTTCGACGAGTCGCCAATCCGCCACGTCGGTTGATGCGAGGCCGAGATGATCGCGGACGGCTGGAGAAACACTCAGGCCTGCACCATGACTTGCGTTCGGCGTTGGACGGTCATTCTGAAAAACGTACTGGAAATGATCGGTGCGAAACGGGCCACAATCTTCCCATTGCGCGTAGCAGATGCGATCCCCTCTTCGAATGGCTATCCAGCGATCCTTGCACACGGACTGACCCGGCTCTGTATGCACCTGCTTGAACCAAGGGATGACAATCGGCGCCTCCGGCTTGAACTGCCCCCGCTCAACATCGTTGTATGGCAGCGCACAGTAGAAAGGATTTTGACGCGGCACGAACGAGATCGGGATGTAATCATGGCGGGCTGACGGCTCAGGGTCGTCCACTCCGCCAAAGTTCTTCAGCCAATACTTGTCCCAAACGCTTTGGTGCTGTGGCGACGTTTTTCCCGCTCCCTGTTTTTCACCGACCCAAAAAACTGTCGTGACGACGTTCGTTTTCCAGGGAAAAACGTCTCCTGATGGGCGAACTGTAGGCGCGCTTGAGGTCGTGGTTACAGCATCCGCCATCGGCGACATCGGCACTCCCAACTTGAAGCGCTGATCGGCCAACTCATATGCCGCGCCAGCGGACGGATCCATCTCTGGCAACTTGCGCCACACTTCGTTCGACCGGTCGAAGGGCTGAATGGATTCGTAGGTCTTGGCCATTTCCGGAGGAGGGGTCGCGACCGCCGTCTCCGCCGAAGACGCAGTGACTCGCCCCCTTTGAGAGAACACGGTTGGTGCAGGAGGCGATGGTTTGGCTACTGCCACTTGTGCCATCCAACGTGCCCTTTCGATTATCTTCTGGCGCAGATTGTTAATTTTAGCCCAAGTTTCGGACTGGCGTGGTAACAGTCCAACGCCTAAAGCAAGGCCGAGAAGAAACGCTATCGTAGCAGTGGCTAGCGATCTCCTCTGGCGAAGGCACCATTGGAAGACCTTGTTGCTTACTTTGACTGTTTTTGCCATCAAGAACGCGAAGGGGTTTGTGATAGCGATCACGCTGTTCCTAAGCATCCGATGGAGAGCAACAATGCCTTTCTGTAAGCTGCGGGCACAACTGCTCACAAAGACAGCAATCCAACGCGGCGAAGGCTCTGGAGGTGGATCTGTGGAGCGACTCCGTATCAGGAACTCATACGTTCCGCGCCGCCCACAAAGTCGCTGATACGCCATATTGATTTGCTTGAGCTTCTCCTCCGCTTTCTTCTGAAGCCTGATGTCATTCGGGAATCGATCGGGATGCCATACTTTCGTCTGATCACGGTATGCCTGTCTTATCTCTTCGAGAGACGCCTCCGGCTCAACCTCAAGGATCCGACAATCGCTGTCGTAATCGCTCACAGGCGCAAGACTAAAAACGGGATGCAACTCTGTCGAATCTTTTCCGTTGATCGGGAATCGCGCTTTGCACGAATCGCGCAGAATTATGCCGTTGCAGTGTCCGAATTGTCCGGAAAAAACCGCTCGCACGTCTGCACTGCCTAGAGTTCAGGGCAATGAAAATCTAGAAAAGTGATTCTGCCATGCCAGCCGTACGTAAAAGGTGACGAGCCGGAAACATGCCAGAGCATGCAAAAAAGACAACTTTTGTACTATCTTTGTCTCCCGAGGGTTCAAATCCCTCCCTCACCGTTTCCCTCATATGTCGGCGGCGCAGAGGTAATGCATAACGCTTCTGCATAACAACGCTGTCCATGTTTGGGCATGTCCACGCGCGTTCGCACAAGTCAGGTGGATTCCACCGGCTCCGTGACGCCCCGCCGATGGAGCTCCGATAAGCGGCGCGTCCGTTGTCGCCGGAATCGCTGCGAGCACACTGGGAGGGTGGGGCGTCACAACGAACTCGAACAACGGATTGCCGAATGACGTCAGACGGTACGTCAGGAAGCTTTGCGAGCAATCAAAGCGACGGGAGAGACGGGACTGGCGAGCGCACGCCGAATGTCTTTTGCTTTCGCAGGGCGTGGCTCTTTTTCGCTTTGGGTGGTTGGGCGGACAGAGCATCCGCCGTCCCGGATCGTGTGCGGGTCGGAGCCGTTAAGAACACATGGAGTGAGCAACCGTCGGAAATTCATACGGTCCCTTTGTGCGTTGTAATCCTCGTGGCCCGTGGTGTTTATGCTCTCTTCCTTTTGGGTTGCTGGCGAATTGTCGGACTACTTTACGATTCGATGCCAAAGGCACCGCAAATTCGAGGGATTGCATCGTCCTGTTAACTCATTGGTAGTAGACCCTTAGGAAATTTCTTGAACAACGCTTTGCCCTTTGGCACGGGTGCTGCTTTTTCTTACTGCACCTAGCCTTTGGTGGTGTGATGAAAAGAATTTGAGCGGCGACGATGACGCGCATCGGGCATTGCCAGATTAAGACTCACAACTTACTGGCAATGCTTCCTCCCGGCGAGACAATCTCGCCCGCTCAAAATTTCCAGACCAAACTGCGTCTATGCTAACGAAGGCGTTTGTGTCAAACACCAAACTCAAAATAAATAAGCGCTTGATACAAGCATCTCTACACTTCCGCGTTGGATGTTGAGTGTTGGACCTTGAACGTGAAACTCTCCCGTGCGCACTAAGGCATTCCCGATCCGAAACGTTATCTACGGCAAATTCATCTTGGCCGTTTGCCCATGTCGATCGTTTGAGTGCTCTCGCAATCGACGAGGACCGCCACACAAGCGATCAAACCAACGAACCGAACCTGCTTCATACAAGACGGATTGGGCAAAGCATGTTCCCAGAAACCATCGGAATGAGTCGTGCTCAAGGTGTAAAGGCGTGTTCGAAAACGTAGTCTGCCACGCGCCGCCCCAGCGCAATTGCTTCCCTCTTGTCGAAAGTCCAGTGGATGCCAAGATAGATTCGGCTTTGGCCGTTTTCTTCCTCGGCTTGCGACAGGTTTGAGAAGCTGCGCGGTCGATACGGGCGGACGGTGCCATCGTTGTCGCGCGTCTGGCCGTTAAATTCATCGGAGACAAACGTAAACGCGATCTGATCCGTCCCGTAGAAGCGGCACATGGTCCGAAAAAGCGCGCCCCCAAATCCGGCATGGCCCGACGGATAGGCTGGAAAGGGCGGTGTAAAATCAGGACCAGAGAGATTGCTGGCAGGCGCGCCTAACGGCGTAAAGCTGGGATCGCCTGCAGTGTCGGGATTGCCGTCGCCGAGACCGGTGGGCCCTGTGCCCGGATCGGATTCACGAATGCCAGTTATTGGACGCCAGAAATCGTAATAGTATTTCGATTCCCAAATGGTCATGGCCGCGTCGGCCATCGCGACGTTAACGAGGGCAAGCAAGCGTGCGAATTCAATTCCACGCACTCTTCGCTGGTCGGCAATATTCACCGTGATCTGATTGTAGAGCCGCGGCGGCGCACACAGGCTGGGCGTTCCATCGTAAGCCCAAAAAATGCCGATGAATGTTTGTTCGCTCGTGCGCTGGGTCGGGGTGATCACCCCATCGCCACCTAAGTTTTTCACCTCGTTGTATGCAGCCGTGTAAGCAGCGCTCGTCATGTCGGGCGGAGGCGGCGCGCGGAATTGAGTCGTTGAGTTGATCACGAATGGAATGCACTCGCCCCAGTGCGCACCCAAAGCGAGCGGGATCAAGCTCACTGGATCCTGCCGCCAATGCCCCGGTTGGTCGCTCGGAAAATAATCGTCGCCGACGCTCGGCTCGGGAATTTGTGAGCCATCATTGACCCGCATGGCGAGGATTGCGGACGCCGCTTGTTGGCCCAGACGGATCCCGTTGGCCTTTTTGCCGGCGTTTGTGATGCCAGCCAAGTCCTCCGCCAGCAGCGTGTCGAAGTTTGCGATTTGCGACGGAAAAAGTGCGACCAATGTATCGTGCGCAGCTTGGGCGACAGCGGCGTCGTCGGATATCGGGCCGCGCCTCGCGCACACACCGGTGTAACTTCTGTAACCACCGTGTATCGCGTTCATGGCGTCGAACATCGCAATGTGCACAATGGCCATCGCGCGACTGGAACGGCCCGGCCCAAGTTGTTCGCCGAAAACTCGGGGGTCGCCGGGCGGGACCGGAGTGTGATCGAGACCGGTGGCATTAATCGCGATTTCATTCCAACGATGCAGTACGTCGAGCGATCGGCTCGGCGCGATGATCGGCACAATCGGCGTCGGAGCGCCTTGAAAACGCGGCCCGAATTTCTGATTGAAGCCATTGTCCGACCCAGCGGCAAGCGACGGGTGGGCAAGCGCGAGCAGAAGAAGGAATACGGCGGATTCTTTTATGCGGTTTTTGAGTAGAGATGAGACTGGCATTCGCGAGCTACATTGGAAACATTCGTTTCCGCAAGAAGAATTTTCAGGCTTGAAGGAGCCTTGCTAATGCCAGCCTGCCATTGCACCTTGACTTCGATTTACAGCAATCTTTGTGCGCGCTGAACCTTTCCAGATTCACAACTTCATCGACGGCGAATTTGTTGAACCGGTCGGTGGAAACTATCTCGATAACATCGAGCCGGCGACGGGCAAACCGTATTCACAAGTCCCCGATAGCGATGCTGCCGATGTCGATCTTGCTGTGGCCGCAGCAGAGAAAGCATTCGCGGATTGGTCGCGGAAGCCGGCAGCGGAGCGCTCGAAAATTCTTTTGCGCATCGCCGACCTGATCGAGCGCGATCTCGAGAAACTTGCGCGCGCCGAGTCGATTGACACTGGCAAACCGCTCTCGCTCGCGCGATCTTTGGATATTCCACGCGCGGCTAGCAATTTTCGCTTCTTCGCTACCGCGATCCTTCACACCGAGACTGAAGCGCACATCACGGACAACATCGCTTTCAACTACACTCTGCGCCAGCCGCGTGTGCCGCTCTACTTATTAAGCTGGAAAATCGCGCCCGCCATCGCCGTCGGCAACACCGCCATTGCCAAGCCGAGCGAGCTAACACCGATGACGGCTTACATGCTTTGCGAAATCGCACGCGAGGCCGGTCTTCCAAACGGTGTCCTCAACGTCGTACATGGCACCGGACCAAATGTCGGCGCTGCGATCACCGCGCATCCGAAGATCAACACAATTTCCTTCACCGGTGGCACTGTCACGGGGCGCAAGGTCGCCGAGGCATGCGCGCCGTTGTTCAAGAAAGTTTCGCTGGAACTGGGTGGGAAGAACCCGAACATCATCTTCGCCGATGCCGACCCGGACGCTGCAATTGCTGGAAGCGTGCGCTCGTCGTTCGCGAATCAGGGTCAGGTTTGCCTTTGCGGTTCGCGCCTGTTCGTCGAACGCTCGGCTTATAAAGATTTCGTCGACCGCTTCATCGAGAAAACATCGAATTTGAAAGTCGGCGACCCACTCGACGACAAAACTGAGCAAGGCGCGATCGTGAACAAAGCGCAGCTCGAAAAAGTAAAATTCTATGTCGATCTTGCGCAGAAGGAAGGCGGCCAGATCGCGGTCGGCGGTTCCGCGCCGGAAGCGATCAACGAACGATGCCGCGATGGTTACTTTTTCCAGCCGACTGTTATTACTGGTTTGCCAGTGTCATGTCGCACAAACCGCGAAGAAATCTTCGGTCCTGTCGTCACGATCACGCCGTTCGACAACGAAGAGGAAGTGATCGGCTACGCCAACGACTGCGACTACGGCCTCGCCTCAAGCGTCTGGACTCAAAACCTGAATCGCGCGCATCGCGTCGCGGAACAGATTCACACTGGAACAGTGTGGGTGAACTGCTGGTTGGTGCGCGACCTGCGTGTGCCGTTCGGCGGCATGAAGGCAAGCGGCGTCGGCCGCGAAGGCGGCGAAGAAGCGTTACGCTTCTTCACCGAGCCGAAAAACGTGTGCATCGCAAAGTAGATCGGCGTTTTAGCCGTAAGAGTTACTTGCTAGTAATCTTGCTGCGGCGCTAATGCGCTGATTCGTGTAGAAATCTCTTCGCGCGAAATATCGAGTGGAATATCAGATGCAATTCCGTGCTGTCGCTGCAGTGCTTGTAGATAGTCGATCTGCTTGATCGTTGCTTTTCGGCGCATCCAATCGTTAAGAAATTCAGATAATTCAGCCCACTCTGCGTCCTGTCGGTAACGAACCAACGTTTCCGGCGAAATTAGGCCATCCCGAATTTTCGGCTTGAGCTCGCGAATTGTAACAGTGCCGATGTCCTTAACTTCTATCGGCATATCCTTATGCGGAAAATTTGTGAGATTGTTTCGTGTTTCGATTAGTGGTCGGCGTGATTCGCGCTGGAGTAGTGCCTCTTTTTCTTTCTCTCTCTTGCGTTTCTTCTCGACCTCAGTTCGAATCAATTCGGGATGACGTTTGCGAAGTTCGTCTGCAAAACGCTTTTCGCCATCGGTCGAATCCCACGTCGCATCAGCGTCATCGAGCGACAAGAGTAAATCTTTGGCCGCAGCTTTTGTCAGTCGCTTAAAGTCTTTGTCGCGCGCAGCAATGTACCGGTAGTAATTATCACAGCGCGCATACAGCTTTTTCAGGTCAGAATACTGTGCCTTAGATGTGACCTCGTACTCTGGAAAGCTGAACTCATGAATCATTCGCGACACGTCTTGCTTATCGAAATTGTCTAAAGGGGCGGACTCCCAAGCTGCAACAACACTTCCTACCGTTCCCTCCCCGCAGTAATAGGTTGTTTCACATCTGTACGTCGTGACAAGCACAGGCAATTCAGCAGGCAATAAACCGGCGCGATGCTGGTCGCGCACAGCATCTATCGAAAGTTTGAGTTGGTCATCGCCCCGGCTGACGATCATGTCTCGTCGCTCGAGTTTCTCTCCTCTGATCTCAGCTTCGTATACCGGGAGGCCGCGCTTTACCTCCAGCGGCGTCGATGAAAAAGAGAATGTAAAAGTTGGTAGTGGAACGCTACCGACATTTGGGCTTTCGGGAGCTGCGTTTCCTTTTTCGGACCGAACTTGTTTCCGATTCAAACACTTCTTGCACGGCGCAACGGAATCGGGAAGGCTCTCGATCAGTTCTGAATCAAGCATTGTGGTGACGTCGCCGCAAAGTGACGCTAAATAGAAATTCGCGGTTACATAATAGTGCGCCCCTATATCGCGATTGGGCACATGCCAGCCCTCCCGATTCGGAGACCAAACAACTTGAAAGAGTCTTTGCTCGGTTACTGCGTCGCGGATGAAGCAGCCAGCTGTTCCGGTCTCAATTGCCACTGGCCGATTTTTATCAGACTCGCTCAATCCATCTACCAAATCGGTTGCGCTATATTTGTTGCCGCCAACATCTAGTTGAACATCCGATGATGGGTATCTGGTTCCCAGGTCGTTCAAGTAATCGGCGACTGTCATCGCACAAAGAAAACAAAATGATTGGACGGCTACAATCTTCAACTCAACATCGAGGCGAGCGTGCCACTCACTTCGTGATCGCGGGCGCCGTAAAAAATTGGAACTTGTGACACGCCTACTTGCAGAACGGCTCAAATTCTTCAACGCGGCTGAAACGAGCTCATCGCTTACAGCTGGTTCAGATTGCACCAAGATGAACGGGAACTATTCAAACAAAAACTTATGTGTCGAAACATCAAAACTCTGCATAACTTCAAACCGCCGGCCACGGACGAAGAAATTCGCGCATCTTCGCTCCAGTTTGTCAGAAAACTGAGCGGTTTCACCAGACCTTCCAAAGTGAACGAACACGCGTTCACCCGGGCGGTAGATGGCGTGACGCAGGTCGCGCGGGAACTGCTCAATTCCCTGGTGACGAATACTCCGCCGCGAGATCGCGAAGTGGAAGCGCTGAAAGCTCGCGCGCGATCCGCAAAAAGGTTCAGCTCGCTTTCTGCCCCGGCTAATCCCGTGCATAATCACAGTTGAGCTGCAATCTCAAACCCCATTTTCCTGCGTAACTCTTCAAAGTTATCGTGGACGTTTAGAGGTTGGCGCTCCCGTGGTCCGGATGTTGTTCCGGTTACTCACCGACTAGTGTAATACTTTACGAATGGAGCCAGCGGACGTTGGCGGGAGAAGATTTCGCACCGCCTTTGTTGTCATTTTGGTAGTCGCGGTCTCCGCGCTTTTTCTGGCCGTAACCTGGCCTTTCCTGAAACCTCTCCTGCTCGGCGCATTGCTGGCCGGATTATGCCACCCACTTTATCGGTGGATTACGCGGCTGCTCCGAGGCCGGCGATCGCTCGGCGCGATCGTCACGCTCCTGATTCTTTTCATCGTCGTGGCTGGGCCATTGAGCGCATTTCTTGGAGTGGTCGTGCAACAGGCGCTGGCCGTCAGTAATCAAGCGATTCCGTGGGTGCAACAACATTTCGGTGCCGCCAGCACTTTCAACGCACACGATTGGCTCGTGCAAAGGTTTCCGGCCCTGGCCGATCACGTGCCAAGCCAGGAACAACTAGTCGAGAGTGTCGGCGCGGCGGCAAAATCTATCGGAAGCTTCCTGGTCACGGTAGCATCGCGAATGACGGCCAGCACGGCTGTTTTTCTTTTGAATCTGTTCGTCATGGTCTATGCGATGTTTTTCTTTCTCAAAGACGGCGAGAGAATTCTGGAGAAAATTTTCTATTATCTGCCGCTGAGTGACGAGGACGAGGCGCTGATGCTGCAACGATTTATCTCGATCACGCGGGCCACCGTGAAGGGCACACTCGTAATCGGCATTATCCAGGGCGCTCTCGCGGGTTTCGCGTTCTGGTTAGCGGGCATCGATGGCGCAGCGTTCTGGGGCACGATCATGGCGATCCTTTCGATTGTACCGGGAATTGGCGCGGCCCTCATCTGGGTGCCGGCCGTGATCTATTTGATCGTGACCGGTCAGCTTCTAGCAGGACTGCTCTTGTTCGCCTGGTGCGCCGCGGTGGTGGGAACGATTGATAACATTCTGCGTCCGATCCTCGTCGGGAAAGATGCCAAGATGCCGGATCTTCTAATTCTAGTCGGCACACTCGGCGGGTTATTTCTTTTTGGACCGATCGGGTTCATTGTCGGACCTATAGTGTGCGGACTATTCCTGACCGTGTGGGAAATTTATGGCGCGACCTTCAAAGATCTCCTGCCGCCGGTGAAAAGATTACGATCTGAGATCGTCAACGAATCGGATTCTGAAGCTTAAACTCAAACCTTGAAGCGAACCAATCATTGATAAATGAGCAAATCTTTCGAAAGCCCGCGCGCGCCCGAACCGGTGGGCGCGTTCCCGCACGCGAAGCGCGTCGGCAATTTATTGTTCCTTTCCGGCATCGGACCGCGCATTCGCGGCAGCAAAGAAATTCCCGGCGTCACGCTCGATTCAGCTGGCGAAATCGCCAGCTACGACATCGAAACGCAGTGTCGCGCGGTGTTCGAAAATGTTCGGCTCGTTCTGGAAGACGCCGGCGCGTCGTGGCAAGACATCATCGACGTCACGGTGTTCCTTACAGACATGAAGAAAGATTTCCCTATCTACAACCGCCTCTACGCGGAGCACTTTGCCGGGCCCGGCAAACCAAATCCGACCCGCACGACGATTGAGGTCAACGCGCTGCCCACACCGATTGCGATTGAGCTCAAGGTGATCGCGGCGGTGGGATAAGCGAATCACGTGAGCACTGGGCCATTTCGGATCATCGCAACGGATCACACTGGCATCACCGTCACGAACCTCGAACGGTCTGTGGCGTTTTGGCGGGATGTTCTCGGCTTCGAGCTTTCCCATCGGGCGCATCATACCGGTGATCTCGCCAGTGAAGTCACGGGAGTGCCGGGCGCCGATATCTGGATCGCCGTTCTCAAGGCTCCCGGGCACAAGATCGAGTTGCTCGAATACCGCGCCCCATCGGATCGAAAGCGTGCCGAGCTCATACCTTGCGATGTCGGATCGGTGCACGTTGCCCTCACCGTAGATAATCTTGACGCTGTGCTGAGCGCGATTGCAGCGTCTGGCTGGAAAGCGGCCGGTAAACCGCAAATCCTCAAAACAGGCCCGAACGCCGGGAAACGTGTCGTCTACGTTCGCGACCCCGACGGAACAACCATCGAGTTCATGCAACCGCCACCTGACAAAGGAAGAAGTAAGAATTAAGAAGTAAGACTGGGGCTTTTCTCTTATGAACTTTTCTGCCGACGAAGATTTCGCACATCAACTCGATGCGGAGGATCCGCTCAATCATTTCCGAGAGAAATTTCATCTGCCTGCCGGTGCGGACGGCAAGCCGTTCATCTATTTCGCTGGAAATTCGCTGGGCCTGATGCCGAAATCGGCGAGACAAATCGTCGAACAAGAATTAGACGATTGGGCGAAGCGCGGGGTTGATGCCCATCACGGCGCCGGTACCCCGTGGTATTCGTATCATGAGTCACTCCGTGAGCCGACGGCGCGGCTCGCCGGCGCGCAACCGAACGAAGTCGTCTGCATGAACAGCCTGACGGTGAACATTCACCTGATGATGGCGACGTTTTACCGGCCAACGAAATCGCGCTTCAAGATCCTGATGGAAGAGCCGGCTTTCCCTTCCGACACGTACGCGATCAAATCGCAGATCGTTCATCACGAATTGGATCCGAAGGAGGTGCTTATTCTGGCGCGACCGCGCAAAGGCGAGTTCGCGATTCGACAAGAGGACATCGAGGCTGCGCTCGACAAGCACGGCGAGCAAATCGCGGTCGCGATGATGGGCGGGCTGAACTTTTTCACAGGTCAGCTGTTTGACATCGAGAAAATCACAGCGTTGGCGCGAAAGCGTGGATGCGCGGTCGGTTTCGATCTGGCGCACTCGATCGGCAATGTGCCGCTGGCGCTGCATAATTGGAACGTCGATTTCGCGGTCTGGTGTTCATATAAATACCTCAACGCCGGTCCCGGCGCGGTCGCTGGCGCATTCGTGCACGAGCATCACGCGACCAACACCAAGTTGCCGCGTCTTGCCGGCTGGTTCGGCAACGATCCAAACACACGTTTCCGTTTGCATCTCGAGCCAGAATTTATTCCGGTTCCATCAGCCGACGGCTGGCAGATCAGCAACCCGCCAATTTTCTCGATGGCGCCGCTGCGCGCTTCGCTTGCGATCTTCGATGAAGCCGGCGGAATTGAACCGCTTCGCGCGAAATCGATCAAGCTGACCGGCTACCTTCAGTTTCTATTACAACAAAATTCATCGAAGCGATTCACGGTGATTACACCGCGCGAAACAAATGCGCGCGGCTGTCAGTTGTCGATCTTAGCGAACGAACATCCGAAGGAATTGTTCAAAAAACTCGAAACCGGCGGCGTGAAATGCGATTTCCGCGAACCGAATATCATCCGCGCCGCGCCGACACCGCTGTATAACACCTTTCATGACGTCTGGCGCTTCGCGAAAATTCTGACCGAGCATCGATGAAGTTGCGCTTAACCGCGGATGTCACGGATGAAACGGATGAACTTCTGTTTCTGTAGCGGCGGTCTGTGACCGCCGCATTTATGTTGCAATGCCATGTCGGGATGCGACATGCTTAACGAGTAAAGGGAACGTTAAAATGATTCGCTGTATTATTTTTATCTTCGGATTCCTGCTTGTGCTCGACCCGGCATCGGCGCGAGACGAGAGATCGATCAAGGACTTGAGCAAGGCGCTGGCAGCGCTGGCGTCTGACGTGGATCCGGGCGAGGCCGAGCTCTTGTCCGTGACCGCTCACACGACGGCGCGCAGTCTCCCTCGGCAATATCACCTCGTTCTAAACCCAGAGTTTCAATGCTTCCTGGTCAACATCGGCGCGCGGAAACGTGGCTGGTGCGGTCATTGGACGCAGGATATCGGCGCGCGTCTGAAAGAACTTAAGCCCAAGACGCTGGTGCTACACTGGGGTGTTGCTTATGAAAGAACATCGAGTGAGAACAATTGCCTGGTGGTGACTGCACGTAACCAGCCTTTTCAGGACGGAATCACCATCGACGGGTGGCGCAGGGCGGGCCGATTATTTTGGTGCACCGTTAAAAAAGACGACGAGTACGAACTGGAACAGCATTACGGCCATTCCGGGATCACGGCATGGAAAGAGAACCTGCAATGGACCGCCTGGCTGCAGGATTACGGGCCGGCCAACCAAAAGGCGAAAACGACCACCGCGCAGCGCTGACGTCACTCCCATGACATGCGCGGGCGATCAACATGTTTCGGAGGTCTAGCGCTTCGCTCGTTAAGTTTGAACTCAAAGAGCAGGGTTCAAAAACAATGGTCGTTCTTGATCACACCAGCTTCAGCGAAGGCGATTTTAGGCACCTCAACCCGGGTTGGAAATCGCGCTGTTGGGATCCTCTACAGAAGTTTCTTGCCGCAGGCACTAACCATTAACCGCTCAAGCGATCCGCCGAGGCTCGCTCCGGACTGAACCATCTAATGTAATTCCGTAGTTATGACATTTGCTTCTCGAGCCGATGTTGAAAATAGCCTTTCCAACTTTCCGGCAGGACCTCGACTCCGATGGCTCGGCGCAGCCCTTTCAGATCGTCTTTCCGGCCACGCTGATCTCTTGCTGTGCTCGGGCGATTAATTCCATCGGATCTCCGGCACCAACCATCCCGCCGCGGACCACGGCAAAATAGAAACCGGTGCGACGACTGGCCAGAAACCGCTTAATAATGTCAGCGCGACCAAACTTAATGCCCAACTTGTAGCAGGGCATTCGTGGTTCCGTGGCCATGACTTCCGTCTCGCCGATTCGAAATCTGTCCCCGATATAGACGGCCTCCTCAAGCAATCCCTCGGTCGTGAAATTTTCTCCGAACATTCCCCAGGGCAGATCCACTCCCGGCAACTCAGCTCGCCAATAGCCGTAGTGCTCGGAGGGGTAAATATAAACCGCCTTATTCACGCCGCCGTGGACAGTCAGATCGGCTTGCTGATCGCCGTCCAGGTTTAACCTGCGCAACGTCACCGGCGCGTTCACCGGCTCCTTGAAAATTCCCGTCGTGACAGCCTTGCCTTGCCAGATTACCTCCTTCGGCAACCCGACGTTGACTGATAAAATCTTCATAACGCTGCAGCCATTCTATTATGCAGACGAGCACCGACGCTGATAAGCGCAGATTCGAGCCGACGCGAGTTTTGTTTTATACTTTCCCATGAGAAAGCCGATTCGTGGCAGCTGCCTGTGTGGCGGCGTGCGTTTTGAAGTCGACCCTCCTTTTCTGCAGGCCAATCATTGTCATTGCGATCGCTGCCGAAAGCATTCTGGGACGGCCGTGTGCACGCAAACGCGGGTATTGAAGGAACAGTTCCGTCTCGTCCACGGCGAAGAATTGATCAAAGTTTACGGAAGGGGCGAAGGCGCTGTGAAGGCATTCTGTACGAACTGCGGTTCTAGTCTATTTGGCGGCGATTGGCCGGATGGTCCTCAGGTATCGATTCGTATGGGAGCTTTCGACGATGACCCAGGGATTCGGCCACAATTTCATACCTTTGTCGATTCTCGCGCTCCGTGGGACACGATCACAGACGATCTTCCGCAATATTCCGAAAGGCGGACCTAAAACTGCACGGACGCTATTTCTTGGAAACCATCGACTCAAGGAGCTGTTGAAAACGTGGGTGATTCCGTAGTGGCTGCCAAGCGGGATCTGTTTTCAAGTAGCCATACGAAATGTAGCCCGGCATGCCGAGCAAAGTCTGCAGTTCATCCAATGCGCGGTCATGGTCGCCGGTCCAGGTGTAAACTTGTGCAAGTCCCTGCAAAATCAGCGGGCCGTCGTAAGCGTCCTTTGACACTGGCACAAGGGCAGCAGCTTTTTGCGCTTCCTGCAGCGCGAGTTCCTTATTGCCGAGATTGGCATCAACTTGCGCCAGCACCGCCAGGGTCCGCGGATCGTTTGGCTTGTTCTTTAATCGAGATTCGAGAACTAGATGCGCTGCTGTGAACGCAGCAGCGGCTTTCGTTTTGTCGCCCTC
>VBQC01000004.1 GCA_005887825.1 Verrucomicrobiota bacterium
CCAACTTGGCTTCGGGAAATCGGCGCTCCAGGATGAAGGTGTCGGCCAAAAGATTAACCGCATTCGGATTACGCGGGTCCAGCTTTACCGCGGTGGCGAAATCGCGTTCCGCCTCGGACCAATGACCTTGCCGTCGGTTGATATAGCCGGACAAATTGAAGAACGGCACACTGTTCGGTAAGCCCGGGCGCGCTATGGCCAATTCTTCCTGTGCGCGCTCGTAATCGCGGTGGCAGCGAAAATAATGGTCGGCCATGGCAAGATGCGCCTCCGCGGAATTGGGCCGCAACCGCAGAGCATTGTTGACTGCTGCTTCACCAAGCAGATTGCGTTTGGGCGTTGGATCCAGGTCGAGGAAATAGAGAAGATTGTGCGCGCGAGAGGCGTAACAGTAGGCCAAAACAAAATTCGGATCACGCTCGGTTGCTTCGTCGAGCAACCGCACAGCCTTGAGCAACGACGACCCGGGGTCCTGAAGCTGCGTGTAAGTGTCGACAATCTCCTTGGCCTGCAGATACAGATCGAACGCCGCTAAATCTCGCGTGGGCGTTTCTTCCATTTCGGCCTTTTGTTGGGGCGAGAGTTTGGCCTGCAGCTGATTAACGATGGCTTGGGCCAGATCGCTTTGAATGACAAACAGATCGGCCACATCACGGTCATAGCTTTCCGCCCAGATTTGTGAATCCGTGCGCGTATCAATCAATTTGGCATTTACACGCAACCGGTTCGGCGCGCGTTGCACCGTGCCTTCGAGAATGTAGGCGACCCCGAGTTGCCGACCGATCTCACGCACGTTCTCGCCAAGATGATTACGGTATTGCTGAACACTGATATGGCTGATGACCTTCAAGTCGGAGACCTTCGCCAGGTTCGTCAGGATTTGATCCTGCACACTATCGGCAAAGAAAGTGCCGGCGTTGTCCGGGCTTAAGTTTTGAAACGGCAGCACCGCGATGCTTTTTGTCGGAATAGCGTTGCTGGACACATCCGAGGTTTCTTCGGTTGCGTTTTGCCAGGGATGCCAGAACCAATAGCCGGCAAGTGCGACAGCAGCGATGGACGTTCCGGCAATACCAACCAGCCATAATTGTCGCTTGCTATAGACACGCAGACCTTTGGCGTTGGGAGTGCGTCGAATACCTTCAGCTGTGATGTCGTAAAGCCAGCCCAGAATGAGGGAGACAGGAAACCCGGCCGCGACCAGCACGATAAATACCTGCTGGGTCCAATGCGGCGCCTGAAAAATCGGTAGAATAGTTCCGCCGATTTGAATCATGGCCGATGCGAAAATCCCATAGGCGAGCGCGACGCGATAAACCTTGCGTCTCTTTAATTCTGTAAGAATGGAACTCATTGCCGAGTTACGATACTGCGGATTTGCTGGTCCTCGCTACTCATGCCGACAATTTTTGTCGGCATATCCAGCGTATCAGGCGACAAAAGCGTGGGCTGCTATTGAACGTTGGAAGTTAAGGGTTGGGCATTGGACGTTTTTTGCTCTTACCATGACTGACCTTTCACGCAAAAGTCACACATGTGTCCGCTAAACACATTTCCTTGCCGATGAAGCAGAGATTCACTCTCATCGGCAGTGGCCTCGCAGGAGGATTGCTCGGCGCATATTTGGGGCGGCGCGGGTACGATGTCGATCTTTACGAGCGCCGCGCTGATCCGCGCGAAGGCAATATTGTCGGCGGACGATCGATCAATCTCGCGGTTTCAACACGCGGGATTCACGCACTCGAGCAGATCGGAATCGCGGATGAAGCGTTGCGACACGCCATCCCAATGCGCGGGCGAATGATCCATGACAAATCAGGCGGTCTGCATTTCGCACAGTACGATGTCGACCCGAACAAGCACATTAACTCAATCGGCCGCGCGGCGCTGAACACCACGGTGATCGAAGCGGCGCAACGCTATCCCAACGTGCGAGTTCACTTCAATCATCGTTGCACCGATGTCGATCTTGACGAAGCGACCGCGCACCTTCTCAACACGGAAACGAATACCACCAGTGCGGTTCGCACCGATGCGGTGATCGGTGTCGATGGCTCGTTCTCCGCCGTGCGACAATCGATGCAGCGCCAGATCGATAATTTCGAATACGACGAGAGCTATCTCGCCCACGGATACAAGGAGCTGACCATCCCGCCCGCGGCGGATGGCTCGTGGCGAATGGAGAAGAACGCGCTCCACATCTGGCCGCGCAAAAGCTTCATGATGATCGCGCTGCCCAATCCGGACGGCTCGTTCACCTGCACGCTTTTTTGGGAATTCGAAGGGCCGCGCAGCTTCGCGACCACCAAGACTGACGATGAAGTCTGCGACTTTTTCTGGGAAGAATTCCCCGATGCCGTACCGCTGATGCCGACACTGCTCAACGATTTCCGGCAAAATCCCACCGGCTCGCTAGTAACGATTCGTTGTGCGCCCTGGTATTACAAAGACAAAGTCGCACTTGTCGGCGACGCCGCCCACGCGGTCGTGCCCTTCTACGGGCAGGGAATGAACGCCGCGTTCGAAGATTGCGTTGTGCTCGACGAATGCCTGGCCGAATTCCCGAACAACCGCGAGCGCGCATTCGCCGAATACTTTTCTCGACGGAAAGAGAATGCCGACGCGCTCGCCGACCTGGCTTTGAAGAACTTCATCGAGATGCGCGACAAAACCGCATCGAAAACATTTCGAACGAAAAAGAAGCTTGATCACTTCCTGGAAGCAGCGCTGCCCGGCATTTACCTGCCGCTCTATACGATGGTCACGTTCACACGCATCCCTTACGCGGAAGCCGCGCGGCGCGGCCGCCGCCAGGATCGCATAGTGTACGCGAGTCTCATGATCGCGACGGTGTCGATCTTGGTATTGTCAATTTGGGTCGTCCGCTATCTTGCCAGGTAACCGGTTCCCTCTCTATTTTAGTCCTATTTCGAACTTGACTGCTTTAAGCAGTCAAGTTTCAAATCATCTTACTTTGAAATCAGAAAGGTCGATTCTGAATGTTTTGTTTCCCCAAGTGCGCGCGGCGATTTTGCGCCTGCTTTTCGCCACGCCAACAAAGCAGCGCTATGTCCGCGAATTAATGAGCTTGAGCGGCCTCGCTCTTTGCACTGTTCAGGACGAGCTGCGTAAACTCAACACAGTTGGCCTCGTGACTAGCTGGCCTAATGGTTATCACCGGTTTTACGGTGCGAATCAGAAACACCCGCTGTATCCAGAGCTGGCTCGCATTGTTCAAATGAGCGAGCGACTTCCGCGGGCAAAACAAGCTGCGTTGTATCGACAGCGACGCTTCCGCACTCAAATCAAACAACGGCGAAATGTCCCTAGATTGCCCGCTGATCGGCCAACAAAATGGCATCTGTTGTCGCGCACCGACAAGAATCCGACGAAGTAAACCACTTTTGAGGGATTCCATTTTGCACACGCACACATAGATTGCGGCTCTTGACACTCGACTGCTTAAAGCAGTCGAGTTTTTCGTTGGATCGCGCTTGGATCGTCTCGATGAGGCTCAATCAACTATCAACTCCGAAAGCGTCCGCGAGTAAGCTTTGAACTCTTCATGGCGCCGTAGCCGCTGGCTCACCGCAATTTCTCTCAGAGCCTAGAGTGAAACTTGACTGCTTAAAGCAGTCAAGTCGGGATCTGTGAGCCGGCTTTTAGTTGATCTGGATACACACATGATGCTAGCGTCCTCGGGCGCATATCCCCCGGTTTGCGCGATCACGTCGATCAAAATCGGGAGAATTGAAGGTGATTTCTCGCGGCGTCGCGAAAACTCCTATTCGTTTACGACCTCGATCTGCTTGTCGAGCACCTGCCCGGTAAACCGATCGATCGCAACATGGACCCAATAATGCTGTTCCCCTTCCGCGATGAAATCATTCTGGAGGCTTTGTGCATTTGGCTTATAGTGACCCGACTGGGCTACTACATCGATCACTACGTTCCAGACACGCGTTTGCGAGACAGAAGTCATCGCGCGCGGAACACACGAGTTAATAGTTCTGCCTTATTCTGCATGGGAGTTGCCGCTAGATTCACGATGGGATTTGTTGCATTCACGATGTTCGCGGCCAATACCGGCGCGTCTGTTGCGCCTGCACCTGTTTTGTTGACAGTGGTAGAATTGATCTCATCCAAAATAGTCCCAGCCAAAACTGGCTGAAGATCAGTACCCAGCGTACTGTTCAGATTGACCGATCCAGCAACCATTGCAGGGCCATCACTAATCGTGAAGATGTCCAGAAGACCCGCATCCGCGCTCTTGTCCGTGAAAAAGTCCAAAGTTTTCCAGGGCAGATCGCGAAACGCGTAGCCTAGCTCTGCCACGTTTCGAAACGGGCGATTAAGCATGATCGGATGATAACTTGTCGAAGTTGTGTAGTAAGGTGTCGATGATCCGGTAGTGGCCGCGGCGCCGGGATAGATAGCGTCAGCAGGCCGGGTTACGCCATCGTTATCGGCGTAGGTGGTGGTAGCATTATCACGTGCGTCCGTGGTAGAACTGTTGATACACAATGTAGCCGGGTAATAAGCTGCGCCAGAAAAACGATTAGGAGCGTGCTCGACAGGCCCAGGCCAAGTCGTGGCGACCGCCCCGCCAAAGCCATTTGGCACTGTTGTCACCGTCGGATAATCGGTTGGGCTTGGCCAAAGGGGCAGCATTATCCTTGACTTTGCCGTCGTCAGGACTGTGTCCATCTGGAAAATACCGAAACGCGTGGCCCGCGGATCGGCTTTCATATAGACCCCGGGCGGAGCGGGCGGAGCTTGCGTTAGCTGAGCAGTGCTAAACGCCTGAGGCGCACCCGTGAGGCCTCCGGAGTCGCGGACCGGGAGCGGTGCATCGGTGATCCAGCTCGCAGAGGCATCGATGCCCACAAAGCGATTGTATGGCACCCATGTGCCGCCCCCGGCATCCACCTCGAGCGTCGCATTAAATCGATTTGCCGGCGTGGTTGTGCCGTTAGCGCCCATTTGAAGCATTAACCGCGGGTTATTTGGCGTCCCTGCGGCCATCAAGAAATCCGGGAGACGAAGGCCGACAAAGCTGGGAGCCACTATCGTTATAAACAACGGTGCGCTTCCGGTTCCATGGTTATTGGTCGCGCTAATAGTGACGCTAGTTCCTCCCGGCGTGGTTGGCGTGCCGGAGATCAATCCGGTTGTCGTATTCACACTTAAACCCGCGGGTAACGGGGCTGCACCCCACGTGGTGATCGCTTGATCAGCGGTAATCTGGTACGTAAACGCGACCCCTATCGTTCCAGTTGCGGTAAGAGGGCTTGTAATGACGGGGTTGTTAGAGCCGAGAGCGCTGATTGTCCCTGCCAACATAAGAACCGGTGGCAAGGTCCTTTTGATTAACCAAAACAACTGTGAGTAATAGCGAGCAGAAATCATGGCACTGGGGGCGCGGCAAGCACGACAAACGTTCCCGCTGCTCCGGGTGCAGGCGCTGCGTTTGTCGTGTTAGCTATGTGTAACGGAGTCGCATTCGAAAATGAAAATGCTGAGTTTAGTATAACAGACTGCCCAGCATTACCCCCGTTGGCAATGAGTTGCGGGCTGGTGCCAGCAATCCAAGTCTGACCATTGCCTCCGGTGAATATTCCAATTGCGCCGTCAGCTCGCAGGCGAACATTGTTCGGAAGCGTGGAAGCGTTTTGGTGCGGGTTCCACAACTGGAAAAGCAGATAGGTCGCCCACTGAGTTGAAGTATTGGGGCTCGTCCCAGCAATCGGATATACTTGGGCGATGTAGGGAAGGTTTTCCACGCCGTACGCGGTCCAAGCTGTTCCGCCCGGGTTAAATTGGATCCGCGTGGGAATTGAGTCAGGGTCCGCCTGATCGATAATTGCTGCTCCGATCGAGAGAATGTGATGCGTGGTGTTGCTCATGTGGACGTCCGGGAAGACGTTCCCACCTGTTACGCCTCCACCTGTATTCTGGCCCAGTGAGCCACTTAGGATTCCAGCCTGAAGCAACTCGAAAAAGTCCGGCTCACGCCCTGCGGCGGCGACTTCATCCAAGCGCATGATTCGAGTAGCGGGCGTGATTCCGGCTCCATTCGGATTGGTGTATATCCATGGAAAGGACGGATTATTAGCAGCGCCGCCAAATGTTAGTCCAAAGCAGGTTTTGATATTCGTCGCCGTTCCGAATTGCAGGTAGCTCGCGGGGATTCCATAGATCCATTGCAACGCCCACATGTCGTAATCAGCATTCGTAGGCAGGAGAGCGGGGGATTGCGGCGGTAGAGTCCGCACGGCACTCGGACCTTTGTAAGTAATCCAAGCCAGTCTACTTAGCGGGAACCGGGTTTTAACGAGGGGCTCGCCTACCACCGGCGTAGTGCCGTCGAATCGCGTATAACCGCCTGGCACGTTCGTCCAGCGACGGAGCAGGAAATTCGGGTTAACAGCAGTAGAAGTGGTGGCCAGCGCCGCATAGTCGATGGTGCTGCCTGCCGGAGTGGATGGGGAGAATGATGGTGAATTTGCTTCCCTTGAGAAGGTGCTGAGATACTGGAGAGCATTCGAAGAAAACTGAGTAGACTTTCGAAACCCGATCAGCTCCTGGCGCTGAACAAAGCTCTGGTCTGTCCGCATGTCCCTCGTATTACCATTGACATCCCATGTCGTCGTGCTGGTGCTTAAGAAGCCACTGGTATTATTTATGATGGAAGTAAAGTACGCCGCTGCCCGCGTTGGATCAGTCTGGAAGTTCGCCGCAAAATTAGCAGCAGGAAAGAGATTAGTTGGGTGTGTGGTTGCGTAATTGCGCCAGCCGACAAGCCGATCCACTTGATAAGGCGAACTTGCATTAGGAATCGGGTAATTCCCAAGCGCCGTCAGATCCGCATAGGCCAGAGATCCCTTACGGCCGACGCGCTGAGCTGGTAATGGGGCAGTTGAGGGATCTGTAGGATAACCAGCGACATTCATGTCCAACAAGCCGCTTTCATCGTAGATGGCATAAGCATAGCGGCCGATGACCAATGGGTCGGGGCCAGTAATCACTCGTCGGCCCGCGTCTGTGTTCGTAGGGTCGCTAGTAATGAAGACCCAGTCCGGCGTTGCGTTGGCAAATGCGTCTATAGGGATAGAATCATCAGTCCCGGTATTCTGCTTCGGAACGAGATAATGGGTGTTCCACCGCGCGGGCGTGACGAAACGGCCGTTGGCCGAAACATCCGCTGTCGAATTCACCGCCGAAGCACGGCTCGGCATGCCTGGGCTTCCTGAGAGTGAGTCTGCGCGGACGCTGCGCCGAATAAGATTCGGCGCGCCAGCTGCATTTCCACTGCGCTGCGGAATCATGTTTGCAGCGGCCGTGGGTGTGTAGACGTTAGTGCCATCGGCTTGGGTTATGACGGTTGACCCGTTCACAATCTCCTTGCGCAGATCGCCGATGATATTATCCATCGCGCTTGCGACTAGCTGATCAGCCTTTGTTTGGTTGAAACTGCCATGGGCGACCTGACGATCGCTCGTAGTTCGGGATAAATAAGCGACACTCACCCCAGTCAGTAGCACGACGAATGCGAGGACAATGATGAGCGCGGAGCCTCGCTCACGCGAAAATCCAGCTTTGGACAACGAATTCATTCTACAAGCTCCTTAGATCGAAGGTCTTGCTGTAAATTCGAATTGCCTTCGCTGCTTCTGGCGGAGGTAGCCCCTGGGTGGGGTCTCCAACCAGAACGGCGGTCCACGAATATTCGAGGTCACCTATGTTTCTTGTCCCGCCATTCCCCCTTCCGTGCGCGCTCCGGAAGTCAGGCATGTCGGAGGCGAGATCATCGAGGCTATTAGGGTCAATCAGCGCGCGACCTGCGGAATCTATGACAGCGATTGCCACCACAATCGCCTCTATGTCCGCAAGTCCTATGCTCTGCGGACTGGTAAGCGTTGTCTGCGCTGTCCTGGCAAACTTGTCCCACGGTACATCATCCAGCCGTCCGTTCTTTATCAGGTAATAATATTCAAACCGAAAAACCCCGGGCCCGATGGTCTCGTAGTCATCGTTTACTGCGCTGCCGCTGACCGCGTCCGGCCATCTTGGTGAAGCCCCACCTATTGTGAGCGGCAGGAAAACCATTGGGCTGGTAAACTGCGACTGAGTAGGCTGCCTATTAGGGTTATCGACGCCATTCCACAGCAGCCCCTTACCCATCCGTTGAAGTCTTAGAAAGGCCGGGTCAGTGTTAGCGCCCTGGTTGATACGATACGCTACGAGCGAAATCGGACTCTGCGCTCCTGAGGCTGGGTAATAGCCGGGCACGTGGCTGAAGAAAGCGATCTGGTCGCTCCCTTGTTGCCCGGTTTGCTTTCTTTGCCCCCATCCGTGCCCATTGCCATGCCCGTTATAATTCGTAGGTCCTTTTACATAATAGTCGATGTCGGTTCGCTTCAGCATTTGGGCGAAATCCACCGCCATGCGGTCAAAGACCGCCCTTGCTTGCGTGTCGGTACTGATATGTGTGTGACCGTTACGGGTAATAGCCGTTGCGCTGGTCATCAGCTGCGCGACCATGAGAATAATGATCGAAAGGACGAACACGGAGACGAGTAATTCAGCCAACGTAAAGCCGCGGGAGCGGCCACGTTGTTTTAGGGTGAAAGCGTCGCACGTCCGCCGGGCCGCTGCGATTGCGAATGGTTTCCCGCTCATCGGTTGATGGCGGCAAATGTTTCGACTTTCCCGACCGGAACTCCCCCAGCCAAGGGATCGACTTGAGCGGGCCAACTGACGGTAATGTCTGCGAGCGACGTCGTTTCCACCGGCGGCTGTAGATAGGTAACGGTGGCCCTGAACACAGAATCCGGCGGAGCGGTGCTCTGATTGGTAGAATTCGGGATAAAGGTTCCGTCCTTCGCGAAATACAGTATGTCGGGCGTCCCCTGCGCTGCCCAATGCCCGTGCAAGTTGAACTGCTTCGACATCTGTCCCGGAGGAAGCCGCATATCAGCGCTTAAATCGGCGACAATTTGCGAACAGATCGTGTTCGCAGTGGTCTGCTGGATGCCGGCCTGCTGAGTCTTCAACGTAACAGGTAGCAGGGCGAAGACTGTAATCAGGCAAAACGCCGCTATACCCATGGCCAAAGTTACTTCAACCAGGGAAAACGCAGCAGTTTCGTGTAAGTGGCGTTTCATGTTTAAAAGGGCCAGCCGTGGCAGCACGGAAGTGCTTCGGTAGTGAATAGTGATCGGTGAGGAAGCGCTTGCTGGCGCCACCGCGGCTGGTGTTTCCATTTGTTACCTCTTTCTACGGAAACGGCGGGACGAAGTTCTCGAAAAAAATGACTGAACGGCGATTTAGCCTGTCCTCAAGCGACCCAGCTAGAAGGGGCAATTGGGAAAATCGGGGGATCTCTGTCACCACGAATGGACAGTCGCCTGGCCGCGCTTCGCCGTGCCACGCGAATGCACACGAACAATGAACTGCCCCCGTGGCGTCAGGGGGGCCTACGACGCCGGAGCCCTGGCGAAGGCAGGCGGAGCCAGTAAAGCCTCTCGACTTCCGCTATTCGTTTATGACCTCGATCTGCTTATCGATCACTCGGCCGGTAAACCGGTCGATCGCAACATGCACCCAATAGCGTTGCTCGCCTTCGACAACGAACTTTGCGAGGTTGGTTTCGCCTGGCGCGTATTTCCCGCTTTGAGCGATCACATCAATCAGCAAATTCCAGGTACGCGTCTGATCCGCTTCCCCAAGCGCGCGAGCAATGGCTTCGCGCTGCGTCTTTGGTACGCTCGGACCCAATCCAGTTGAGTTTGGTACGTTCTCAATCAGAGTTGCCAAACCGGCTCTATTTACAAGCGGAGCGGTGATTGTGGACAGTGTCAGGCTTGCGGCGACGTTGTTTGCTGTAGGAGACGCCAGCGGCGACGGCGATGGCGATGTACCAGGATTATTGCGAGGGGTATCTTCTCGTCTGATTGTGTTTGTAAACACACCGGCAAGCGCAGGCGCCTGACGAGAATTCAAATTAACTACTCCACCGCGCATGCCGGATGAATCGCTGTAGTTGTTGGTAGAGAACAGATCGAGTAGCCCTGCGTCAGGGCTGCTAGCCGAAGAAAAACTAAGCGTTCTAAACGGTTGGTCCCGGAAAGCGTAACCCATCTCGCCGACACTCCGGAGCGGTCGGTTCAGCATTACTGGTCGCACAGGATCGTTGTGGGTAAAGTCGGTCTCGCTTGCAGGAGCAGCTTCGCCATATGGATTGCTTCCGGCCGGACCATTATCGCCTAACTGCGAATAGATGGCAGGGTTAGGGTTTGGCGTAGGAGTCGGGATAGGAAACGCTGATGGCAACATTGGCGGTGGAGTTGCGTATGCACTCGGCCAGATCGATGCAATAATTCCTGCAGAGTTGGCCGCCGCACTAATAACGCCGATCATGCTATTATACCGAATGCTTCTCGGGTCGGCCTTCGCTAACATGGGAGCGGCCGCAAGCGCAGCGATTTTCCACGAAGTCGCCGTCGTCGGGTTGCTGGAGTCAACAATCGTGGGATTTGTGTAGCCCGCTGGTTTGCCGTACTGGCTAAAGCTCGTTGCAAGATCTAAATTTGTGGGACTCGCAGGGATTAAGTAACCAATCCCGGTGGTGGTGGTCGCATTATTCCCCTGTAAAAATGAATATGGATACCATTGCAAATTCGGCGACTGATACTCGAGGCTCACTTGGAAACCCGGTTGGAGTATGAGGACTGGATTCTGGGTAGTAGTGGCCGGCTGAATAAGGTTACCCGGGAGAGATAATCTGAACGCGACGAAGTGATCGTTTCGGTACGTTGACGTATCATTCGCTGGCCGGACTATATCGTTCCAAGCCCAGCCATTCGAACTGTCCGTAGGGGTGAAGGAAGTAACCGAACCGTTAATGTCCGAGGCACCCAAACGCATCGATTCGCGGAGGCCATCGCGTCCAAATGCGTTGTTGCCCGTCGCAAGAGGAAGGGTTGCGCTAATGCCGCCTGACGACAACGGGAACGTCGTGACTGATGCGAGATCCACACTGCCGCTTTGTGAGGCTGGTGCACGCCCAAAGGTAGCGATACCACTGACAGTGATCCGCACCGGCGGTCGCAAATAACCGGGCGTTGAAAGGGGTTTGTTTCCGGTGTTACCAGCATTGGCTTCAGTAAGGTCCCAGGTGTCTCGAAATGGATCCCATAAATTTGGAATAAGGAACCAGTTCACGCCTCCGGAGTTCTGTGTGACTCCAACGGGACACACGGCCAGCGAACTCAGACATGGGAGTCGGGGCATGCCGACAGCTTCCATGATCGTGCCGCCGACGTTGCAGGCTATTCGCACCGGATAAGAGTCAGCGCGTGACTGAGCAATCAAGTTGGCTCCGATTGTAAGGATATGAAGCATCTTGGACTGTTGATGAACCAAGGGCAACGCCGGATCTGAGGAAGAAAAGTCGCCGAGCGAGTTGTTAAGGATTCCTGCCTGTAGTAGTTCGAAGAAGTCAGGTTCGCGTGTGCCGGTAAGACTGCCAAGATTGGCAATAGATGACGCCGGCGAATTACCCCCACTATGTCCGACGTAATTCCACCGTTCTCTTTGTGTCAGGTCAGGCTGGTTTGTAGCGTCCTGCCATACGAGACCAAAGTATTTTAGGATGTTCGCCGCCGTTCCCTGGAGCAAAAAGGTTCCGGTGAGCCCGAAGGTGATGCTGTTGACGTCGGACCTGGTCAGTAACCACATATCGTAATCTGGGGCGCACGCTGTAGATACAGGGATGCACCCCCCGAGGTTTGGCGCTGAGGTCGGGATTGTTCGTAAAGCACTCGGGCCTTTGTAAGTGATCCAGTTGAGACGCTGAAGCAGAAAGCGCTTATTTACCAGATAGTCTCCGACGTTCGCAGTGGTTCCATCGTTGCGAGTGAATGAGCCTGTCACTAACAGCGTCTGAAAATTCGGGTTTATGGAGTCCGGCGTTGTGGGGCTCCATTGAGGGATGTTTGCCAGCGCTTCTCGGGAAAACGTTCCAAGATACTGAAGAGCATTAGAAAAGGAGATGCCCGCGCTTACTGCAGAGCGGAGCTTAATCAGCGTCTGTCGAGCCGTCATCGCTTGGTCAGTTCGATTGTTGTTAACAGGCGCCTGGCTGGTTGTGAGAAAGGAGTTCGTAAAGTAGGTCAGGGGCGAGCTCGTAAAGTAGTTCGTTAATTGAATGTAATTTGGATCAGACAGAATAAAATTGTAGTAAGTATTCGTTGCATTTGCGCTGAAGCTAAAAGAAGGGAAGGTCCCGCTAGGCTGCGAGGAAGCATAGTTGCGCCAACCGACGACGTTGTCGAGGGCCGTCGTGGATAAGCCGTATGATCCAAGCCCTGCCAGGTCCGCAAAAGCAAGAGAACCTTTCCGGCCATATTGCAATATCGTCGTGGGCGACGGATAGCCAGCCGCGTTCATATCCAACAATCCGCCCTCGTCGTAGATGGCATAGGCGTATCGACCGATAACGTTAGCTGGGGCAGGCGAAGGAGTCGCGCCTGCGGTAGTAACAAAGACCCAATCCGGTGCCCAGTAATTTGGCCCGGTAAAACCGGTTGTTATGGGGTCAGACCCGCCGTCAGTGGTATTCGACTTTGGGATCAGGTAGTGTGAGTTCCATCGAGCCAAGCTGATGGAACGACCATTCGCGGAAGCGTCAGCCGGATTTGTCGAATTCACTGCCGAGGCTCGGCTCCCAAGAGCCGGCCCGTTAACAGGATCGGGCCATTTAGCAGACTCAGAACGAACACTGCGCCGAATTAGATTCGGAATAGCTGGCATCGTGCCGGGCGTAGGCGTCGGGTTGCGCATCGGCACCATGTTAGCGTTACTTGTCGGGACAAACAGCGAGACGGGACTCGCTGTGGGACTAGGGCTCCCCGACCCATTGATTACTTCCTGCCGGAGATCGCCGATGATGTTGTCCATCGCGCTTTGGGCTAACTGATCTACATTAGATTGATTGAAACTACTGTGAGCGATCTGTCGGTCGCTTGTCGTTCGAGAAAGATAAGCAACGCCTAACCCCGTCAATAGCACGACGAAGGCCAGCACGATGATAAGCGCGGCAGCGCGCTCCCGAGAATGGACCGCCTTTGGCAGCCGATTCATCTTACAATGTCTTCAAATCGAAGTAGCGATTGTAGATGCGAATCGACTTGGCTGCTTCTTGCGGAACAGGCAAACCTGAAGGGGTCTGGCCGGTTGACGCGATGGATTCCACAACGGTTTTCCACTGGTATTCCAGATCCCCGATCTTTTGGGCTCCATTGCCCCTGCCATTGGCGTTCTTGAAATCGGCCATGTCGGCGGCAATATCGAGAAGCCTATCAGGGGAAACGGCATTTACCAGCGCGCGCGCTGCGGGATCTATTACAGCAATTGACACCGCAATCGCCTCTACCTGCGAAAGGCCGAGGTTTTGTGGAGAGTTGATCGTTAGCTGGTCCGGAAAATCAGACCTGTCCCACGGCCAATCCGTCACGCGTCCGTTCTTGAGAAGGTAGTAATATTCAAACCGAAAAACGCCAGGGCCAATGATCTCGTAATCTGCGTCGATGCTGTTGTTGGCGTTGTTGTCGTTGTTGATCGCGGGAGCCCACGGCCGGCCGATCAGGGCCATTGTCTGCGGCAAAAAAACAATCGGATATTTGGCGGTGTTTTGATTTGTGTTGGTATCGACCGCGTTCCAAACCAGCCCCTTCGCCATACGTTCAAGTTTGACATAGGCAGGATTACTCGAGCTGCTCTCGTTGACACGATACGCCACGAGGGAAATCGGACTCTGCTGTCCTGAAACGTACCCATCAGGGTAGTAGCCAGGTACCTGAGTGAAGAAGGCCATCTGGTCACTGCCAAGATCTCCGTTGTGTCCCCTCCCCCAGCCGTGACCATTGCCGTGTCCATTGTAGCCCGTACGCTGTTTTACGTAGTAATCGACGTCGGTTCGTTTTAGCATTTGCGCGAAATCCAGCGCCATGCGGTCGAAGACTACCCTTGCTTGGGTGTCAGTATCGACATGTTTGGTCCCGGTTCGAGTAATAGCTGTTGCACTGGTCATCAACTGCGTGACCATGAGGATAATGATCGTAACGACGAACACCGACACGAGTAATTCCGCCAACGTAAATCCGCCTACGCGCGAGGCTACATCGTGACAGGGTCCGCGGGAGCGCCCACGTTGTTTCAGCGTGAAAGCTTCGCGCGTACGCCGCGCCGTTGCGATTGCGAATGGTTTCCTCTTCATCGGTTAACCGCGATAAGACTGGTAGCTGAGCCTGTCGGCGTACCCCCTTGATCAGGATCGACTTGCGCGGGCCAACTGACCGTGATGTCTGCGAGCGACGTCGTTTCCGTTGGTGGAAACCTGTAAGTAATCTTTGCCCTAAAGACCGCATCTGCCGGGGGACTTCCGTTTATAGTGCCAGTTTGCTTCGCTTCGTTTGTGAAATATAGCGTATCTGGCGTTGCTACATTCCGCCAATGACCATGCAACTGATCCCACTGACAAGGCTGATTCGGATCAGGCGGATCGGGGCAAGCCTTTGAAGCTTGTCCCGGCGGGAGTCGGACATCAGCGCGCAAGTCGGAAAAGATTTGTGAAATAATGGTGTTGGCGGTCGTCTGCTGAATACTCGCCTGTTGCGTCTTTAAGCTCATCGGCAACATTCCCATGATCGCAAGCAAGGCAAAGGCCGCCACCCCCAGGGCCAAAGCTACTTCAACGAGCGAAAACGCAGCAGTTTCTGGCGGAGGCCGTTTCATGTTCCAGAGATTGTCATCTTACCGGGCAGGCCGTCAATCCCAATCGCAATCCATTGCAGGGTAATTACCAGGAGCAGTCGGCTCGGGAACGATAAAGGGTTCATCGTCGATAGATTGTCACGTTGCCGCCGACGCCCGTAAACTGAACAGCGACGACGTTGGCAGGGATGGAAGCAGGCACCGTGGCTCCGTGCGTCGGTTCGAGTCCGATCTCAGCCACTGCTTGCAGAGCATTGCTATTATTGTTGATTCGGGCTTCGCCTCTTGGGCTAAACTGGACCGCTTTCAAAAACGTATACTGTGCAGAAGGCGCAGGGTTTCCTACAGGATACTGAAAGGGAGTCGCGGAATTTGAGGGAGTCGAATTCCCGATGCAGTACGTGGATGCGACGTTGGGGCGGGTATCAAAGGTTGACCCTGTCCCGGCTGGAGCGTCCGTGTGCGTCCATAGATGTCCGTTCTCAATCTTGGTCAACTTACCCACTTGGGTTAGATTGATCGGATTAATCGTCGCGAGGTTGTTCGGATCGTATAGGATCGTTCCATCCTTTGAGGCGACCACTGAAAGCACAATCCGGCCTATTCCCCCTGCGTTGGGTGAGGGTTGTGAAACGTCTTCCTCAAAAAAACCGACCCACGCGTAAGTATTGTTTGCTTTCGCATAGGTACGAGCAGTATCGAGCACGCCTTTAATCGTGTACGCCGCGCTCGTCGCGTCGGTCCCACTTTTTATGTTTGTGAAGGCCGGCACTATCAGGACCATTAAGAGGCCAATGATGCCAATGACGACGAGGAGCTCGATCAAGGTAAACGCAGCGTTCTCCCGTTGCGTCGGATGTGAATGGTGATCGGTGATTGGTGAATGGACCGCAGCGCGGGAGCGCTGCGTTGAAGATCGCAGGTGGGAGATCGAAGATCGAAGATCGAAGATCGGATAGCGTCGGGGAAACACAGGGGGAAGGATATTAGTTCCCACCTGAGAAAAAGCAACCGCAAAAGCGGGTCGCCGGCTTCGGTCGCGGCGGAGGCCATTTGGCGTTTTTAGCGCACACTCTCCCGAATTTGTGGTTGCTCGGGATCTCAGAGATCGAGCAACAATTTGAATCGACGGTTTTTGCCGAAGCGAAACGATGAAAAACCACGCCGGTCCAGCGTCAAGATGTTGTCAGTCCCGATCTGCTCTGCGATCCACACAAGGGTGGCATCGGGAAAATCCATCGGTGTATCGGTATACTTTGTCATTAGCCGAACCGCAGCAGCGAGCGCTTCAGGGCTAAAAACATCGCGCACCTCCGCTGCACTGGCGTCGAGGAAAGAAGCCAGACTTGCCCACCCGTTTTGCACATCGGACAGGAAGTAGAATGCCTCCGTTATCACTGCGCCCGTGGTGATAAGTCGTGCACCGCGAAAATCGGCCATGAAGCCCCGCACGAGATTGTGATCTGGCTCTGATCGATCAAGCAAGGCAACTAGCGGCCCGGTATCGAGGAGGCAGGCGTTCATGAACGCCAGTTGCGTTGGCGAATATGTTTCCGCCAGGAATCTTTCTCCCAATGTCGCCGCGGACTGGTAATGCTGCCAACCAGATGACGCACTCGCTCAAAATCGAAGCCGCGCTGCATTTCTCGGTCGATTATCTCGCGAACGAGGGAAGACTCGCTTTGTTTCCCGGCAGCGGCGCGACGCCTCAGCAACTCCCGCTGGCTTTTGGAGAGGCGGATAGTGAGAGTGGTTTCCATATGTTATTATCTAGCCAATGTAAGACAGTTTGCAAGACAGAATCAAACGTCTAACATGCAGCATCGAAGGCGGAAGCCAGGAGCTTAGATCAGTGGGCGCCGGGTTCAGCGTGCCACAGAACGTCCAATGAGATGAACGGAGATGATCAGTATTTCCAGTTTGCGCTTGGTCTTGTAATTTATTCCTATGGCAACGCTGACCGAGCGCGCTCTGAGCATTCTGCGCGAGTGGATCCAATCGGAAAGTCTGAGGAAACATTGCTACGCCGTCGCTGACTCAATGAACCATTTCGCCCAATTACATGGCGCCGACGCGGACTTGTGGGAGGCAGTTGGCCTTCTCCATGACATGGATTATGAGCGCCATCCGAATCTGGAACGCAGCCCGACCGAAGGCCATCCATTCGTCGGCGTTGCGTGGCTCCGCGAGGACGGCTGGAGTGAAGAAATCTGCCGGGCAATTCTTTCGCACGCGGATTACGCAAACGTCTCGCGCGAGACACCTCTCGAAAAGACCCTCTACGCCGTCGATGAGCTGAGCAGCTTCGTCATTGCCGTCGCGCTGGTTCGTCCGACGAAAAACATCCGAGATGTCGATGTTGCAGCGGTGAAAAGGAAAATGAA
>VBQC01000194.1 GCA_005887825.1 Verrucomicrobiota bacterium
CTTCTTTGCGCAGGCGCTGCCTGTTCCGTGCTGACTGGAGCATCACTGGCTTTCTTCCGTCCCGATGTTACCGCGAAGGTTTCCAACAGAACACTGACGTTCGCAGAGCGCGTGTCCTATCAACGAGCCATCGAGGGAGTTTACTGGCGTCACCGCATCTGGCCAAAGGAGCGCCCCGATCCCAAGCCTTCGCTGGATCAAGCAATGCCTCCGGCGCAGCTTGAAAAGAAGTGGAAGACTAATTGCGCAATTCTCAGGCGCTGGAGGATTACTGGCAACAGCCGATTAGAGCTGAGCAATTGCAGGCCGAGATGGAGCGCATGGCGCAGCACACCAGGCAGCCCGAGATGTTGCGCGAACTTTTCGAATCGCTCGGGAACGATCCCTTTGTCATCGCGGAGTGCCTTGCCCGGCCCGTGCTGTCGGAGCAATTGGTGACAAGCTCCTACGGTTACGATCAAAGATTTCACGGCACGGCGGGACCACTAGTGGCAGCGGCGAGTGCTAGCTATACGTTTCCTATCATGTCGGATGGGCCGAACGGCACACCGCAGTGTGGACCGGCACTGAAATGATCGTTTGGGGCGGAGTTATCGACCCCATCAACTACACGAACACCGGCGGGAAATACAATCCCACCACGGACAGTTGGACAGCCACCAACACCACCAACGCGCCCACCGGCCGATACGCTCACACGGCAGTCTGGACTGGCAGTGAAATGATCGTCTGGGGCGGATATCATGGCATCAACAGTTTGAACACTGGCGGAAAATACAATCCGGGCACCGACAGCTGGACAGCCACAAGCACTACGAACGCACCGGCCGCGCGAAATTCGAACACAGCAGTTTGGACAGGTAGTGAAATGATCGTCTGGGGCGGCGGCGCTAATGTCTATTTCAACACCGGCGGACGATACAATCCCAGCACCGATAGCTGGGCAGCCACCAGCACCACCAACGCGCCAGCTGCCAGAAACAGTCACACGGCGGTCTGGGCTGGCAATGAAATGATCGTCTGGGGCGGATATGATGGCACCAACTTTTTGAACACCGGTGGGAGATACGATTCCGGCGCGGATAGTTGGGCAGCCACCAGCATTGCCAACGCGCCCACCGCCCGATACAGGCACACGGCAGTCGGGACTGGCAGTGAAATGATCGTCTGGGGCGGAACTGACGACCTCAGCCCCTTTAACACCGGCGGCAGATATGACCCCAGCGCCGACACTTGGACAGCCACCAGCACTAACGCGGCCGATGCTCGATTCTCTCACACAGCCGTCTGGACCGGCAGCGAAATGATCGTTTGGGGGGAGTTGATATTGACGGGAACCGATTGAACACCGGCAGCAGATACTGCGCGCAATCCGGTCCGCCACCTACACCTACGCCGACTCCTACGCCGACATCTACTCCTACTCCCACACCTACGCCGACGGTAACGCCTACACCTACACCTACACCTGGTTCGATCACGCTCAGCGCGCATGGGCGCAGAGTGCAAGGCAAGCATACGGTGGATCTCTCCTGGACCGGGGCAACCTCGGCCAATATCGACATCTACCGTGATGGAGTAGTGATCGCAACGGCGCCTAACAATGAGACCTATAAGGACTTCATCGGTGTTCGAGGGGGTAACGCGCGTTATATCTATAAGGTGTGCGACGCGAGCACACAGAACTGCTCCAACCAGGTCACGGTGAGGTTCGGAGGCCCGCCGCTGTAACGGATTCTGGTAGGGCGTGGTCTGCTGGTCGCGATGCGGGCGCGTGTGAAACGTCGTTGTAGCCGAGGTCGCTGACCTCGCTGGGGAACGCGATCAGACAGGCAGAGCTGCCGCGGTCAATGACCCGCGGCTGCAACTATAAACGCAACATGCAAACGGGACTTGCCGGTGTTTTCAGTGCGCATGGGCGCCGGGTGCAGGGCAGACATACGGTGGATCTCTCCTGGAACGGGGCAACCGCGGCCAACACCGACATCTACCGCGACGGAGTAGTGATCGCCACGGTGCCCAACAACGGCACCTATACGGACTCCATCGGTGTCCGTGGGGGCAACGTGCGTTACGTCTATAAAGTATGCGACGCGGGCACACAGAACTGCTCTAACGAAGTTACGGTGAGGTTCGGCGCGCCTCCCCTGTAATGGATTTTGATAGGGCGTCCCGCAGCTGCGCGGGTGCAACGATGTAACCAGGCATAGCAGCTGTAGTGGCAGCCGCGTCGGCTGCGAATCTCGCAACGACGCAGGCGACACGCCTGCCTCTACAGCTTGCAACTATCTGCTCACGTACGGCATGTGCTCCGAGAAGGACAAATGCGCGATCATGCTTTCTTGTCATTCCAAACTACCAGCGCGAAGATGGACATCGCCTGACACTTCCCGCCAACACACCGCGTTCCATGAAAGAATCCGAGCACGAAAACCAAAACGCTCCGCTGAGTTATCACGGCGCGCGTCGAATCCTCTGGCTTGTTTTTCTGTTGGTCGTTCTGTGGTTTGTCCTGCGCTCCCTTCAGCCTTTAGTCTTACTGTTCGCGCTCGTTTTTCTCCTCGCCATGGTTCTTAACCCGATCGTGGTGTGGCTGTCCGGCAGCTGCCGGATTCCGCGCTTTGTCAGTGTGATCCTCCTGATGTTTGCGTTAATCGCTGTCGCTGGAACCATCGTTCTCTTTGCGATTCCGCCACTGGCCAGGCAAACCCAGGAGCTGGTGCATAATGCGCCAGGGGTTTGGCAAGGCATTCGCACGCGCATCGAATCGCTTACACACAACTATCCGGCAGTTCGCGAGGCGTTGCCGCGCAGTGATGAAATCGCCGGAAAGGTTGGTGCGGCTGCCGGAACCGTTGGGAGCATCCTGCTAAGATCGACAATTGGTCTGGTCGGCGGCGCAGCCAGCATCGTTTTCGCCCTGCTATTGCTCGTTTTTGTACTGGCCAATCCGCGACCGCTCGTCGCCGCGTATCTGGCGCTGGCGCCCGATCGTTACCGCGAACAAGCGCACCGCACTCTCGCACGACTGATGCGACAAATGACTGCGTGGGCGCGCGGAGTCGCCATCAACGGCGTGATCACCGGCTTCTCCATAGGCGCTTTGCTTTGGCTGATCGGTCTGCAGCCGGCGCTCATATTTGGCGTGTTCGCGTTTCTCGGTGAGTTCCTTCCGAACATTGGAGCATTTCTCGTTTCCATTCCCATCCTGCTGGTGGCGCTGAGCATGGGCGCAACAAAATTCTGGCTGGCCCTCGGCGTAATCGTGCTGGTCTACCAAATCGAACTAAATGTTCTTGTGCCGGGTGTGCTTGGCAAAGAGATGCGATTGCATCCGGTCAACATCTTGTTCTTTACGCTGGCCACCGCGACAATGTTCGGGTTGCTCGGAGTTTTTCTGGCCGTGCCTGCTGCCGCGCTGGTCCAGATTGTCATCGACGAATTTTATTTGCGACCGCGCAACCCGGATTACGCCGCGCTCGATCGGGAAGCAGCCGCTCTGGTAGAAGGAAAAAAGTGACGCTCAAAATCGCACTCTCCTTCGCATTGGCGATCTTTGCCCTGGCGGCGCGTGCGGAAAAGATCGCGCTCATAAACGGAACGCTGATCAACCCGGGAACTTCGCAGATAGTTCAGAATGCAACGATCGTCATCCTTCGGGATGGAAGGATCGTCATCGGCGGCGCGAAGATCGCGGCCGCGGGCGATACAAAAACAGTCAGCATGCTAAAAGATGCCCACGTGATCGATTGCAAAGGCAAGTTCATTTTGCCCGGCTACATCGACACACATATTCACTTCTTTCAATCTGGAGACCTGTTCACGCGGCCGGACGTTGTCGATCTTAACAGCGTCCGCCCCTACAAAGACGAAGTCGCATGGATCAAGTCGCACCTGGACGACACGTTCACACGGTATTTGCGCAGCGGGATCACGGCGGTCGTCGATGTTGGCGGGCCATTTTGGAATTTTGAGGTGCGCAGAACCGCGAATACTGATGTGCAATTGACGATCTCCGGGCTCGCTCAAGGGAGCGTTGTTACCGCGAAAGCGCCACGAGTCGCCGTGGCCGGACCATTGATATCGAGTGTGTCGCGACCACAACTTGATCTCGGCGATCCGCCGATTGTGAAGATCGACACGCCCGAGCGAGCGCGCGAATTCGTGCGGAAACTCGCCGCGCAAAATCCCGATTTGGTGAAGATCTGGTACATCGTCGACAAAGATCATCCGGTTGATAGCTTTCGCCCGATCGTCCGCGCCACAAGTGAAGAAAGTCACGCGCACAAGATTCGTGTCGCAGTACACGCGACCGAATTAGAAACGGCGCGCGCAGCGGTTGAAGAAGGCGCAGACATTCTTGTCCACAGCGTTATCGATAAACCAGTAGACGACGCGTTTGTGAAGCTATTGAAGAATCGACATATCATTTTGTGTCCGACTCTCGTGGTCTTCGAGCGTTACGGCCGGACCTTTTCGCACGAGTTGAACCTGACGCCGGAGGAAAAGGCGTGGGGTAATCCGGAAGTGATTGCGTCCCTCGACGTCACCAAAATTCCGCAGAACAAATTGCCCGATCGGATCAAGAACGCCCTGGCGAAACCGGACGAGGCACTGGATCGAATCAAGAAAACTTACGATGTCGCGCTGCCGAATTTGAAAACACTAGAAGACGCCGGCGTCACCATCGCAGCAGGCACTGACGCGGGAAACATCGGTACGATTCACGGCCCCGCGCTTTTCCGCGAATTTCAACTGATGAAGGAAGCGGGCCTGACGCCGATGCAGATTCTTCAATGCGCTACCGCTAACGCAGCGAAACTTTTTGGCGGCGAGACCGGCGCGCACATCGGCAAGATCGAAAACGGCTATCTCGCCGATCTCGTCATTCTCAAGTCGAATCCATTGGACGACATCGCGCACGCTTCAGACATCGACACGGTGATCAAAAATGGCGTGGTTTATCCGGCTAATTCTATTCTGCACTGATGGAGCGCTGGAAATCATTTTCACTTTTATCGGAACGGTTGCGGCGGCTCCGGGTAGCGCACTGCCTGCCTGAGGGAAAGTCGAATGGGCGACTCGCGTGTTGGTTGCGGTGCCCCCCGGTGCAACAGACTTTTCTTAGCGCGTTGCTCCAGCTCTGAGTTGTAAGTGTTTAGAAAAGTCCGCGACGGCGAGACGCCGTCCCCAGCACTCGGGACGAGTGCGCTACCCGAAACTCTAATACGTTGCTGGCGAGATAGACATTGCTCGCAGGCGCATGCGCGATGAAATTGTAAATTCCCTTGCTCCCTCGCAGAAGCAGCCTGAAATTTCTGGCCTATGGCTACTCATCCTACGCAATACGCGCATCCGGAGTCGCTGGTGGAAACTGATTGGCTGGAGAAACATCTCAACGACGAAGGAATCCGGATCGTCGAGTCTAATGAAGATATTTTGCTTTATGACACCGGACATATTCCCGGCGCCGTGCACATCGATTGGCGCGCCGATTTACAAGACCCGGTGATTCGCGATTATATTTCACCAGAAAAATTCGCGCGGCTTTGCAGCCGGCACGGCATCACACCCGATACAACCTGCATTTTTTACGGCGACAAGGCGAACTGGTGGGCCTGCTACGCGCTGTGGGCGTTCCGGTTGTTCGGTCACGAGAAAGTGAAAATTCTCAACGGTGGCCGCGACAAATGGAAGGCCGAAAATCGGCCGATGACACGCGAAGTCCCGAAATATCCAGAGACAAATTATCCGGTGCCGAAGAAACGCTTCGATAAAGAGATCCGCGCGTTTTTCGATGAAGCGCTTGCGCAGAGCAAGAGCAGCAAACCGTTAATCGATGTGCGTTCCCCGGGCGAATACAAGGGCGAGATCACGCACATGCCCGAGTATCCGCAGGAAGGCGTGCTGCGCGGCGGCCATATTCCCAGCGCAAAGAGCATGCCGTGGAAAACCGCGACAAACGACGACGCCACATTTAAACCCGCAGGTGAGCTAGCCAAAATTTATCTCGATCAATGCGGGGTAAAACCCGGGACGGACACCATCGTTTATTGCCGGATTGGTGAGCGCTCCAGTCACACCTGGTTTGTGCTCACGTATCTGCTCGGGCTCGATAATGTGCGTAACTATGATGGTTCGTGGACGGAATGGGGCAACAAAGTCGGCGCGCCAATTGAAAAGTCCACGTAGCACAGGCTTCCAGCCTGTGCGGCCGGCGCGCGTCCCGCCTGCCGAAGCGCGCAAAATGCGCTAAGCTTCCACTGTCGATGTATCCAACGAAACTAAACAGCATCATTAATCTCTTCGAAATTCTGCCGGAAGATGAGCGGCGGGAGACGCTCGTTTCCTATGCGGACAACGCGAAGAAGCAGGAGCCGCGCGAAGGTGAGAACTTCGAGCTTGTCGATGTCCGGAAGGACGAGGAATGCATGGACACGGTGGGCGTTTATCTGCATGTCGGTGAAAACGGCAAGGCGCAGATTCGCATGACGCTGGGTCCGGAAGTACAGACGCTTACTCGCTCCATGAGCGCGATTCTTTGCAAAGGCCTCGAGGGCTCGACGCCGCGGGAAATTCTCGATCTTCCGAGCGATTTCGTGACGCGCATCGTCGGTGCGGAACTGGTGCGCGTCCGCAGCCAAACGATTTATTACGTGCTCACGCGCATCAAAAGCATCTGCAAAGTTTATTTGGATCGGCAAAGAATGGCAGCGGCGTAGTGGAGGTTAGCTTCCAGCGCGTTCACGATTCTCGCGTGACGTTCGCTTGATTTCGTTTACTGTCCGCGCTGCGCAGATGCCGCGAAATAACGATCTCAAGAAAATCCTGCTCATCGGGTCCGGTCCAATCGTGATCGGACAGGGCTGCGAATTTGATTATTCCGGCGTGCAAGCGTGCAAAGCGCTGCGCGAAGAAGGCTATCAGGTCGTGCTGGTGAATTCGAACCCAGCCACGATCATGACTGACCCGGAGTTTGCCGATCGTACTTACATCGAGCCGATCACCGCGGAAGTGATCGAGGCGATCATGGAACGGGAAAAACCGGACGCGATTTTGCCGACTCTGGGGGGACAAACCGCGCTCAATGCTGCCATGGAGTTAAACCGCAACGGTGCGCTCGCGCGGCACAGCGTGAAGTTGATCGGCGCAAACGCGCAGGCCATCGCGAAAGGCGAAGATCGGCAATTGTTCAAGGAAGCGATGTTACGCATAGGGCTCGAGGTGCCGCGATCCGGGGTGACGCGTTCCCTGGCGGACGTCGATCGAATCGTCGCTGACATCGGAACATTCCCGCTCATTATCCGACCGGCGTTCACTCTGGGCGGCACTGGCGGCGGCATCGCTTACAACCGCGAAGAGCTCGATGTGATCGTCGCTCGCGGCCTTGATCTTTCTCCCGTCCACGAAGTGTTGATCGAGGAATCGCTGGTGGGCTGGAAAGAATTCGAGATGGAAGTGATGCGCGACCGGATGGATAACTGCGTGGTCGTCTGTTCCATCGAAAATTTCGATCCGATGGGCGTGCATACCGGCGATTCGATCACCGTCGCGCCCGCGCAAACGCTCACCGACAAAGAATATCAGATGATGCGCGACGCCTCATTCGCCGTCATTCGCGAGATTGGCGTCGAGACTGGCGGTTCGAACATTCAATTTGCTGTTAATCCCGACAACGGCCGGATGATTGTGATCGAGATGAATCCGCGTGTGTCGCGTTCGAGCGCGCTGGCTTCGAAAGCGACGGGGTTTCCGATTGCAAAAATCGCGGCAAAACTCGCAGTGGGTTACACGCTCGATGAGATCAAGAATGATATTACGCGCGAGACGCCGGCATGCTTTGAACCAACCATCGATTACTGCGTCGTAAAAGTGCCGCGGTTCACGTTTGAGAAATTTCCCCAAGCGGACGCGACGCTGACGACGCGGATGAAAAGTGTCGGCGAGGCGATGGCGATCGGGCGGACGTTCAAGGAAGCGTTGCAAAAAGCGCTGCGGAGTCTGGAGATTAAGCGCTTCGGTTTGTGCGGGGACGGCGCTGATAAACATGTCGATCCTGAAACTCTGCGACTTAAACTCTCAATTCCCAACGCAGATCGCATTTTTTATCTCGCCCAGGCATTCCGGGACGGAATGTCGATCGACGAGGTCTTCGACCTAACAAAGATCGACAAATGGTTTCTGCGAAACGTGGAGCAGATTGTAGCAGAAGCGCATCGGAGGTTAGGCTTCCAGCCTGACTCGGCGGGCGGGCTGCCAGCCTGCCCATCGATGCTCCAGCAGGTTGGAAGCCTGCCTTCCGAGTCAGCCAAGATGGCCGACGTCCGTTTTCACGGATTCGACGAATACGCGGCAATCAAAATGACCCGACGTCATTTGCCTCACTGGGAGCAACCCGGCGCCGCTTATTTTGTTACGTTTCGCCTCGCTGATGCAATCGCAAGCGACATGCTCGCCGAGTGGCGAGAGGAACGCGCACTATGGCTAAAGCATCATCTGCATCCGTGGGACTGGAAAACGGCGTGCGAATATATGCAGCGATTCGAAGAGGAACGCGAGCAATGGCTGGATCAAGGTCAAGGCTCCTGTTTGCTGCGGGATTCGCGTGCGCAGAAGATCGTCCGCGAGAGCCTCGAGCATTTCGATCGGGATCGATACGTGATCGATGCGTTCGTTGTCATGCCGAATCACGTTCACGTCATTGTGAAACCGTTGGGGACGCATTCCGTCAATGCGATCCTGCATTCGTGGAAGTCTTATACCAGCAGCCAAATCAACCGGTTGATGAACCAGACCGGATCGCTGTGGATGGCGGAAACGTTCGATACGATTGTGCGCGACTGGACCCATCTTGCCGCCTGCCGCGATTACATAGCGCAAAATCCAGAGAAGGCTCATTTGAGAGATGATCAGTTTACGGTGGAGCGGAGCAACGTTCTCATGCTGGACGATGGCCAGGGAGAAGCTGAGCAGGCTGGAAGCCTGCCCGCCGAGTCAGGCTGGAAGCCTAACATCCAGCGGGAGACATTCCTCCGCGCAAAGAAGCTGGGCTTTTCAGATCGCCAACTGGCGTTCGCCACAGGCACGAGTGAAAACGCAATCCGCGCGCAGCGAAAATCTGCAGCTGTAATTCCGACCTACCGCCTGGTCGATACCTGCGCGGCAGAGTTTGAAGCCTACACGCCATATTATTACTCGACGTACGGCGACGAGAACGAGCGGCGCGAGAGCGGCAAACCCAAGATCATGATCCTGGGCGGCGGGCCAAACCGCATCGGACAGGGTATCGAGTTCGACTACTGCTGCGTGCACGCGGCCTTTGCACTGCGCGAGCTCGGATTTGAAACAATCATGGTCAATTCGAATCCGGAGACGGTTTCCACCGATTACGACACGAGCGACAAACTTTATTTTGAGCCGCTTACCCTTGAGGACGTGCTCAATATTTACGATCAGGAAAAACCGGATGGCGTGTTCGTGCAGTTCGGTGGTCAAACACCGCTCAATCTTGCAAGCGGGTTGAAGGGGGCAGGCGTACCAATTCTTGGGACTCAACCCGAAAGCATCGAGACGGCTGAAGATCGACAATTATTTGCCGCCATGCTGGACAAACTCGGCTTGCGACAAACCCCGAATGGATCAGCGACCAGCACCGAAGAGGCCGTCGCGATCGCGAAGAAGATCGGCTATCCAGTGCTCGTTAGGCCAAGCTTCGTCCTAGGTGGTCGCGGGATGGAGCTGGTGTATAACGAGAGTGATTTACGGCGATATGTGGATGCGGCGATCGGTGATCGTGGCACAGACATCTTGTCTGTGGGACAGGCGGGCGTCTCGCCTGCCGAATCGCCGGGCAGGATGCCCGCCGGCCAGCTGCCAGGGCCACGCCCCGTGCTCATCGATCGTTTTCTCGAAGACGCGATCGAGGTCGACGTCGATTGCATTTCCGATGGCGAAACGACCGTGATCGGCGCAATCATGGAGCACATCGAAGAAGCAGGGATTCACAGCGGGGACAGCGCCTGCGTAATTCCGACATTCTCGCTGTCACAAAAAATTCTCGACGACATTTCGGCGGCAACCAAGGCAATGGCGCGTGAACTAAAAGTGCGCGGACTTATGAACGTGCAGTTCGCAGTGAAAGGCGACGACGTTTACGTCCTCGAAGTAAACCCGCGGGCATCGCGCACCGTTCCGTTTGTAAGCAAAGCGATCGGCTTCCCGCTGGCGAAGCTGGCCGCCAAAGTGATGGCTGGAAAATCGTTGCCCGAGCTCGGATTCACCAGGGAAATCGTGCCGAAACATTTCTCGGTGAAGGAAGCGGTTTTCCCGTTTCTGCGTTATGAGGGCGTAGATATTGCACTTGGTCCGGAAATGAAATCGACCGGTGAAGTCATGGGCATGGATGTCGATCTGGGGCTCGCCTATGCGAAATCGCAAATGGCGGCGCCACCGCCGTTGCCCAAGGGAGGAAACGTTTTTGTCAGCGTGAAGGACAGCGATAAGCAGGCAGTTGTGCCAGTGGTTCGAGAGTTCGTGAAGCTCGGGTTCGGGATTATCGCTACCTCCGGCACGTTTGAGGTTCTGAAGGCGGCAAAGATTCCCGTAACAAAAGTGTTTAAAGTGCGAGAAGGCCGTCCGAACGTTCTCGACCGGGTGAAAAATGGCGATATCAATTTCATCATCAACACACCGAGCGGAAAGATTCCGCGCGAGGACGAAGTCCGCATTCGCAACGCCTCGCTCGCGCAACGCATTCCGATCATGACCACGGTGCGCGCTGCCTTGGCCAGCGCGAACGGCATTCGCTCGTTGCAAAAACACAAAGTGCGCGTGCGCAGTTTGCAGGAATATCATGCCAGCTAGTTCTGTCAGGAACACAGCCGTCTTCGGCTGTGGGGACAGCGGGCGTCCCGCCTGCGGAATCTTGTGCCACCAGGCGAGACGCTCGGCGGCCCTACAGGCAAGATGCCTGTGCTCCGCGAAGCCTGCGTGACAGACGCTCTCCCCCGTGTCACTTGTCATTATGAAATTGTCGATTGTCCTGGCCGTGCTGTTAAGTTCGGCTGTGTTTGCCGCAGAAGAAAAGAAAGAGGAGAAAACCTCCATGAATACATCATCCAACGAAGTCGCAGTGATTAAAACCAGCGAAGGGGAAATGGTCGTGCAGTTTTGGACCGACGCCGCGCCGAGCACGATTGAGAACTTTAAGAAACTGGCCCGCTCGGGTTTTTACGACGGCACAATTTTTCATCGGATTGTCAAAGGATTCATGATTCAGGGCGGCGATCCGAATTCGAAAGACCCGGCGAAGGAAAGCAGCTACGGACAGGGCGACCCGGGTTACAAAATCAAAGCCGAATTCAACGATCACTCACACCAGCGCGGCGTGATCTCGATGGCGCGTGGGCCCGCTCCGGATTCTGCCGGTTCGCAATTCTTCATATGTCTCGCGCCTGTCCCGCGGCTCGATGGGCAATACACCACGTTCGGTAAGCTGATCAAGGGCGCGGACGTTCTGGAAAAAATCGGCGATATTCCAGTCACGAGTAACAGCGCAGGCGAGACGAGCAAGCCGACGAAACGGGTCGTGATCGAGAGCGTCAAGATCGTGCCGGCCGATTCCGTGAAATAATGAATTGTTGTAGTCGCTTGGCTCTGCGAACCGCGGCGCTGATTTCGTAAACACCCGCGCCGCGCCGTCCAGAGGTCGGCGGCTACAGCTTCAGCGATCGATTCTCATTAATGGCTAAACCGGACACAACAAAAATCGCGCTTATCCAGATGCGATGCGCCGCGGAACCGGAGAGGAATTTTGCGCGGGCCGTCGAATTCATTCGTGATGCGGCAAAAAAACACGCGCAGATCGTTTGTCTGCCCGAACTTTTTCGATTGCAATATTTTTGCCAGACAGAAGATCACAAGAATTTCGAATTGGCTGAGGAAATACCCGGAAGATCGACATCTGCATTGGGAGACGTCGCGCGGGAAAATGGCGTCGTGATCATCGCGTCACTTTTCGAGAAACGCAGCGCCGGCCTCTATCACAATACAGCTGCAATTATCGACGCTAGCGGCAAATTGCTCGGTAAATATCGCAAGATGCACATTCCCGACGATCCCCTTTATCACGAGAAATTTTATTTCGCGCCGGGCGACCTCGGATTTCAGGCGTGGCAAACGGCGCAGGGAAAAATTGGTGTCTGCGTTTGCTGGGACCAATGGTATCCGGAAGCGGCACGGCTAACGGCATTGCGCGGGGCGGAGATTATTTTTTATCCAACTGCCATCGGATGGCATCCGAGCGAAAAAAAAGAATTCGGTGCCGCCCAGTATTCGGCGTGGGAAACGATTCAGCGGAGTCACGCGATTGCGAACGGTTGTTACGTCGCGGCTGCGAACCGCGTTGGTCATGAAGCACCCGCAGGCGGCGAAGGCATTGAGTTTTGGGGGCAGAGTTTTATCTGCGGCCCCGATGGTGAGATCATCGCCAAGGGTTCGGTAGATCGAGAAGAGATTGTGATCGCCGACGTGGAGTGGGATCGCGTGAACGAGCATCGTACCCATTGGCCCTTTCTGCGTGACCGGCGCGTAGATGCGTATGCGGGAATCGAGCAACGGCTGCTCGATTGATAGTTTCATTTTATCCAGAAGCGCCGTACCGTTTCGGCATGAAAACAATAATTATATCGCTAGGCGTGTTGTGCGCTTTCGCTGTCTTTGCGGACGCGCAGGATGTCACGAAGGCGACCGTGACTTTGGAGCCGAAATCAGGGAGCCAGGTTACTGGCACGGTCACGTTCACAAAGACTGGCGACGAAGTGCGCGTCGTTGCTGACGTCCAAAACCTTAAACCGGGCAAGCACGGTATCCACATACACGAGAAAGGCGATTGCTCGGCGCCGGATGCGATGTCAGCGGGCGCGCATTTCAATCCGACGCATCAACACCATGACGGGCCGACGGGGACGGAGCGTCACGTCGGCGATTTCGGCAATATTGAAGCTGATGCTTCCGGCAAGGGGCACCTCAAGTGGAAAGGGAAACTCGATCTGAGCGGTCCAAATTCGATCATTGGAAAATCTGTAATCGTGCATGAAAAAGAGGACGACTTGAAAACCGATCCGGCAGGCAACTCGGGTGCGAGGTTCGCCTGTGGCGTGATTAACGCCGCTAATTGATCTGTTCAATTGCTTTAGTAGTCGCGGACCGAATTGACAAAGATCGACATGCAACTGCTGACGCTGAGCGAGATTCGGCGGGCCGCGCAAAACGGGGCGGTTCCTGCGCGGGTGCATGTGCAGGTGGAAAGCGCCGCGGCGAGGCTGACGCGCGAACAACAGCCGTATTGCGAGCTCGTTCTTGCCGACGCATGCGATCGCATGACGTTGCGCGTCTGGAGCGATCATCCCGCCTACAAAGCCTGTAGCACGCTCACGACCGAGAATTTCATCGAGCTCTCCGGCGAATTTTACCGGCATTCGCAATACGGACTCGAAGCGCGCAAATGGACTGTGCGACCGCTCATCGACCAGGAAAAAATCGAATTGTTGCAAGGCCCGGCGGACCTGCGCGCCAAGCAGGGCGCAGACTGGGAATTCATTGCGCAAACGATCCAGACAATTGGCGATCCTCGTTTGCGGGCGCTGTGTGACGCGTTTCTAAATGAATGGGGCGACCGGTTTCGCCGCACTGCCGCCGCTCGTAACTATCATCACGCGCGCCGCGGCGGACTCGTCGAGCACACGGCGCAGATGATGCGCGTGGCGAAAGAAATCGGGCCGTTGTATCCGGAACTGAATCTCGATCTTTTGCTAGCCGGCATCTTATTTCACGATTGCGGAAAGCTCTGGGAAAACCAATTGCCCGAGAATGG
>VBQC01000329.1 GCA_005887825.1 Verrucomicrobiota bacterium
ACGCCGAATGCCGCAAGCTTAACAAGCAAGAGCCAACCGTAACGCGTCGTGAAAAGCGCGTGAATCGAACCGACCAACAACCAGCTGTTGGAAATGCCGCTCACGATAAGGAGGCTTACGCAACTCAGGCTGAGCGTGGAAAAGCGTCGGATTACGGGAAGAGCCCGTTCGCTTAACAACGACGACGCACGGGCGCGCGTTAGAAAAATTGCCACCGGCAGGAGTCCGCCGATCCAGACACTCGCCGCGCAAAGATGCAGCGCATCGCCTAACAGACCGAGCGGTTGCACCCTGGCAGCCGCAGCGTGGCTGATCCAGGCGAGCGAGACGAGCAAAACAGCACTGACCAAAAAGAGAGCCAGGGTCAGCGCGCGTCGCAATCGATCTTGTGCGAAGCCTAACGCGGCGAGCACAAACGCCACGGTGATCAGGCCAAGGCGAAGCTGCCAGACGCGACCGAATTCCGTTTCAAACAAAAGTGTCTGCCACGCTGTCGTGGCAAAAGCGCGCATCAGCGGCAACCCACTCATGTTCGCGACTTCCAGCCAAAACCAAAGCAGAGCGGAGAGGAGAGCCGCGATCAGACTCCACCGGGCTAGTTGGAGCAAGCGCCGCTCGACCTCGTGCAAATCACCGTTGGCGGGCCGGCCTGCCGGGCCAAGCGTGACTAGCTGGAAAGTAAAGGTTCCGGCGAGCAGGATCGACGCGCCAATCTGCGCCGTGCGAGCGATGATGAGCAGCGCGATAAGCACCAATCTCTCCTGCGCGCGAGCGCCTAACGATTAACCCGGAACGTGAAGCTTCCGTTGGTCACGTGTGTATCGACAGAAACCACGCGCCAGACGACTTTGTAGATTCCCGCTTTCAGCTGCGGCAGAGAAATCTGCAGCAGCGCATGATCCGAGCGATCCAGATGCACATCGCGTTTGTCCACTTCCTTCTCAGACGCATCGAAGACCTGGATGCTGCTGAAGCTTGGTTCAATATTTTCCGTAAACCGGATTCGAACCTCGTTAGGTGACGTCTGGACCGTGCTACCCACGCCCGGCTCCGCGTCCTTGAGAAAGGCGTGCGCTTCAAGTCGCGCCGTACCAGTCAAAACGATCAGAAATAAGCTGACGATCGCGCATTTCATTTGTTTCCTCCGAAGAGCGGACGGCCGAGGCTGTGCGGGAAAGGGTCGTCCAGAAAGAAATGCAGTTGCGCGATCACACCGACGTTAGTTCCCGTGCGTTCGTTAATCGGAACGATCGCCTCCACGCCAACCTGGAAATATTTTCCCGCCCAGACGACGCCCGGATTAATCGTGCCGGTCGTTTGTCCGCGCGCGCCGCGGTTCAGCGGAGTTTCGAGCGCGAACTCCACCAACGGAATCAACCGATCAACCGGCGCCGGCAGGTGCATGTCCTGCACCTGCGACTGCAGATAGATCACGCTGTACTCCAGCGCAAAACCCCACTCCAGCACGTTAGGATGCCGCTCGATCTCAACTTCGCGTTCGCCGGTCCGATCATCCAGCGTCACGCTGCGCGTGCTCGCGCTCGTGGGAATCCCGACGCCGGCCAGCCCCGTGATGGCGAGCGGCTTCAAGAACCTCAACAAATCGGGCAAATCGCCAAAGCCCTTGCCGAAAAAAATCCCCGGCGTCCAGGTACTGAATGAATCCGCCCCAATCGAGCTCGAGCCGGTACCGCCAATTTCGACACCAAGCCCCAACGAGACAATCGCTTCGTGTGCGTCATTCTTGAGGAACTGATATTTGCCGCTCAACTCCAGATTGCCGAAGCCATTCACTGCGCGCCCTTCGTGTGGATTCAGCGCAGTCAGGGTCTCGCCGATTTCGATCCCAAACTGCGGCGTGATGCGTTTGGCGATATCGACCGAAATATCGGTCTGGCGCGTCCCGCCGCCATCCGGCGTTTCGATCGTGCTGCCGGTTGGAAGCGAAAGTTCATCGGCGACAAATGGATCGTCGGTTGAAAGCGTCGCCGGGAAAAACCGCGCGCCCGCGAAGCCATGGCCGCACGTCCAACCGGTCGCGCCCAGCTCGCATGCGATGCAAACGAGCCAAAAAAGCAAAGGCGAATGTTTCATGAATATTCCTCCAGTGTGATGAGAAAGC
>VBQC01000195.1 GCA_005887825.1 Verrucomicrobiota bacterium
CAGGGGCAGCAGCCGTGCCGACTGCAAACCCGGATGTCGAGGGATTGTGGATCGTCGTTGACCGCTTCGTTCCCGTACTTGCCTTCAATCAATGCCGCGTGCACAAGTGACATTCTCACCATGCATCATTCTCTCGTCATCGTTCAGCTGTTCCGCATCTTAGCAATTCTCGCCGCCATGCAAATAACGTCTGCTCCTCTCAACGCCGGGAAGCCGTCGGCAAAAAGCTCCCCGTCCTCACCAACTGCCGGCGGCAATCCACTTCTGGTGGAAAGCACTCTTCCGTATCACGCGCCGCCGTTTGATAAGATCAAAGACGAACATTTCGTCCCGGCGATCGAAGCTGGCATGCGTGAACAGCTCAAGGAAGTTGATACGATCGCCGCCAGCTCTGAAAAACCTACCTTCGACAACACCATCGTCGCGCTGGAGCGAACCGGCCGGCTCCTCGATCGCGCAGAGCGGACCTTCTCAAATCTTAACGCCGCCGACACGAATCCGACGCGCCAGAAGATCGACACCGAAATTGCGCCGAAGCTTTCGGCGCACAACGATACGATTCATCTCAATGGTAAACTTTTCGCGCGAATTCAGGAGCTTTACTCCAATCGCGATAACCTCGGCCTCGATGCGGAATCGAATTATCTGCTCGAACGTTATTACAAGGATTTCGTGCGGGCAGGCGCGAAACTTTCCGAACCCGATAAGACGAAGCTCAAAGCGATCAATGGCGAGCTTGCGAGCCTGCAGACGAAGTTCGAGCAGAATGTTCTAAAGGAAAAGAACGCTTCCTCCGTGGTTGTCGATCGTCGAGAAGACCTTGCCGGACTTTCCGATAATCAAATCGCCGCGGCCGTCGCCGCCGCCAAAGATGAGCACAAGGAAGGCAAGTTTGTATTGCGCCTTCAAAACACGACGGGGCAGCCCGCGCTTGCGTCGTTGCAAAACCGAGAAATTCGCGAGCGCATCATGCAGGCATCGCTCTCCCGCAACAGTAAAGGCGGCCCGTTCGACACTCGGGACGTGGTCATCCGCACCGCACAGCTTCGAGCGGAACGCGCCAAACTTCTCGGCTACGAAAATCACGCAGCCTATCAGCTCGAAGATCAGACGGCAGGAAATGTTCCAACGGTGAACAAGCTTCTGGTCGATCTGGCGCCGCCGGCAGTCGCAAACGCACGTCGGGAAGCCGCCGACATGCAAAAAGTTGTCGATCAAGAAAAAGGGGGATTCAAAATCGCCTCCTGGGATTGGGATCTTTATTCGGAGAAAGTGCGCAAAGCGCGCTATGCCTTCGATGAATCGGAGCTACGGCCGTACTACGAGTTGAATCACGTCTTGCTCGACGGCGTTTTCTTCGCGGCGGGGAAACTCTACGGCCTCACCTTCAAGGAACGACACGATCTCCCGGTGTACCAGCCCGATGTGCGCGTGTTTGAAGTTTACGATGCCGACGGCAAACCTCTCGCACTGTTTTTCGCCGATTATTATGCACGGCCTTCCAAGCGTGGAGGCGCGTGGATGAATGCCTACGTTCAACAAAGCGACTTGTTCGCAACCAAACCGGTCGTTGCCAATCATCTGAACATCCCGAAACCGCCGGCAGGTGAACCGACCTTGCTGACTCATGATGAAGTGCGCACTGCGTTTCATGAGTTCGGTCACGCGCTCCATGGAATGTTTTCAAACGTAAAATATCCGCGGTTCAGCGGAACGAGCGTGCCGCGCGATTTCGTGGAGTACCCTTCGCAGGTGAACGAGATGTGGGCGACCTGGCCCGAAGTGCTGAAGAATTACGCGAAACATTACAAGACCGGCGAACCAATTCCGCAGGCGCTGCTCGATAAGGTCGTTGCCGCGGAAAAGTTCAATCAAGGTTACAAGACAACGGAGTACCTTTCCGCCACACTCCTCGATCAAGCCTGGCATCAGTTAAACCCTCCCGACGTGCCGAAAGACGCGATTGCCTTCGAGGCGCAAGCTCTGCACAAGGCAGGTGTGGATTTTCCGCCAGTTCCGCCGCGCTACCGCAGTCCATATTTCTCGCACGCGTTTGCCGGCGGATATTCGGCGGGTTATTACTCCTATTTGTGGAGCGAAGTGCTCGACGCCGACAGCGTGGAATGGATGAAAGAGCACGGGGGATTGAAGCGCGAAAACGGCGATCGCTTTCGTGCAACCTTGCTCTCGCGCGGCGGATCGGCCGACGCCCTTGGCTTATTCAAAAATTTCGTCGGACGCGATCCGTACATCGAACCGTTGCTAAAGCGCCGCGGTCTCGATCGCGCTCCAGGCGCCGATGATTCACACGTCGACCCAAAATCCTCGACGCCGTAACTTCCCCGCCTGATTTGCATCCGGCGCTAGCTGTTTGGCGTCTTTCAATTTAATTCGAAGAGAACCGCCGCACCGTAGCCTCTGTGAAGGCGGGTCCATCTAGCGTGCATTGCTGAACGAGCGATACCAGGCGAACCGGATCATCGCTCGTTTCGGGTTTCGGTGCGATGATGGCAAATTGCTTCTTAGAATCAATTCCGCATGTGTCGCATAATAAGAAGATCGCTTGAGATTGCGTGTCTTTTTGTCTGCGGATTGAGCGCGAACTTATGGCCAGTTGAAGCACTGGCTGATCCGGCGACTGAAATTTTGCGCATTCCGGCCTCGCGCATTCGTAACCCCGAACTCAAATCGCAAGTTATGGATTTTCGCAGCGGCATCGGCCCGGATGAAGCGGCGACGATCGCGCTTTATTCGAATCCGGCCCTGCGCGCCATTCGCGATCGACGCGGACTCGCCGTGGCGCAATTGATCCAAGCTCGGATTTTGCCGAATGTCGTCGTTTCCTACGGGCGCGACTACGTCACCGGAGGGAACACGGCAGGGGCGACGACAGCCTATAATTTCACTGCAGGCTGGGAGTTCAGCGCGCTAGTTCCCTTTTTGCCGAAACAGACGGCTGCGCGGAAGAATCTCGGCTCGGTGGATCTGGATATTGCATGGCAGGAGTGGCAGATGGCGGAGAATGCGCGGACAGCCGTTTACCGCGTCGTTGCCTTGGACGCTCAGGTTGCGCGCGCCCGTGAAGGAAACCGAGGATTGCAGGAAAGCACTAATGCCATGCGGCAGGCAGTCGATGCGCACGAAAAAACGGTGCTCGAACTCGCGGCGGTTGAATCAGCCAGCCAGGATTCGCGGGCGACCATGCTCGCGCTTGAGCAGGATTCCGAGCGACAGCAACTTGGTTTAAACAAGATACTTGGAGTGGAATCGGAAATGAAGGTGCGCTTGCGTGACGGACTCACGCTTCCCACCCATCTCGATTTTCCGGACGAGCACGATTTACTTTCCAACATTGAGTCGCGTCGCCTTGATCTTCTTGGATTGCGGCAAGGTTATGCGAGCCAGGATGCTGTGGTGCGCGCGGCCATCCTCGCGCAATTCCCGAAAATGTCGGTGGCGTTTGTGCGTGCGAAAGACAATACGGATGTGCAGAGTACCGGTTTCAGTGTCGCGGTTGACGTTCCAATCTTTGATCGGAACCAGGGTGTAATCGCGACCGAGCGCGCCACACGGCAAAGATTGTTGGACGAATATAATCAGCGCGTGTTTGAAGCGCGGTCTGACATTGCGACTGCAATGGCCGATATTCGTTCGCTGGATCGACAAGTGGCAGCGGCGGCAGAAGCGCTGCCGGTGCTCGAACGGCTACTTAACTCCGCGCAAACAGCAATGGAGCAGCGGAACGTTGACGTGCTGAGTTATTACACCGCGCGGAACAACTTGCTGCAGAAAAGAATTCAGATGATCAAACTTCAGGAACAATTGCTCGAAGCGCACACCGCGCTGGAAATCGCCTCGGGACGTTATCTCCCGACGAACAAAGTATTGCAGCCCAGATGAAAAAGAAACGAATCATCATCGGCGTGATCGCGGTCGTGTTGATTATCGGCGGCCTTGTCTGGATCGCGCAGCGATTCGGGGTTGGAAAAGAGGAAAAAAAGACTGGCCCGGTCGCGCAATTACAGGTCGCGAAAGTGGAACGAAAAACCATCACCGAAAAAGTGGTTGTTTACGGAAGCGTGGTCGCACAGCCAGGCAAGACCCACTCCGTTTCAATCGCTTTTGAAACGCGCGTCCGGCACATTCTGGTCGCGCCCGGCCAATTCGTCCGAGAGAACGATCCATTGATCGAGATTGAGCTCAGCCCCGGGGCGCAAGTGCAGTTTCAACAAGCCAAGAACGCAGCTGAAGCTGCGCGCAACGAGCTCAAACAGGCACAGGAGCGTTTTAATTTAAAGCTGGCCACAAATCAAGACTTGAGCGGCGCCGAAAAAACAGCGCGCGACGCCGAGGCACAGCTCACCGCTTTGCAACGCGCCGGAGCAGGAGGTGACAACCGCATTCATTCCGACATGGCGGGCGTGATTGCCAAAGTGAATGCGCAAGACGGACAGATCGTTCCGCCCGGCGGTCCGCTGGTCGAGATTGTTGCCGAGAATGAGATCGAAGTAAAACTTGGCGTCGAAGCCGAGGATCTTTCAGCCGCGCAAGAAGATGCGCCGATTACCATTGTACCGGTGAACGATCCTAACGCTGCGAAAGTAGAAGGCTCCATTCGTTTAGTCACGCGGCGGATCGATCCCACTACGCGGCTTGTCGATGTTTACGTCGCGTTGCCGCAAGGAACGAAACTTCTATTGGATGGCTATGTGCGTGGAGAGATGCAGCGCAGCGAGAGGGACGCGCTAGTCGTGCCGCGACCGGCCGTCTTGCCTAACGAATCGCGCGAGTTTGAGGTTTTCACCGTGGCCAATAATCGCGCCAAGAAGCATACCGTGAAAATTGGCGTGGAAAATCCAAAGGAGATCCAAGTAATCGCGGACGACCTGCACGAAGGAGACCCGGTTGTGACCGTTGGAAATTACGAGCTGGAAGACGGCATGGCCGTCGAGATCAAGAAATGAGCTTCACCGCGTGGGCGCACAGCCATGCGCGTTCTATTCTATTTTTGCTCGGTGCGCTCGCCCTTGCCGGCGCAGTCGCGAGTTTTTCTCTGCCGGTCGCGCTTTTTCCCCAGGTCAGTTTCCCGCGGGTGCGCATCACGCTCGATGCTGGCGATCGGCCGGCCGAACAAATGACAATCGAAGTCACGGTGCCGGTCGAAGAAGCGGTGCGGGCGATCCCCGGCGTGCGCGGCGTAAGATCTACAACCAGCCGCGGCACGGCAGAGATCTCGGTCAATTTCAACTGGGGCGAGGACATGATCTCGGCCATGCTTCAATGCCAGTCGCAGGTGAATCGGATTCTGCCCAGTCTGCCGTCCGGCACTTCGTTCGAAGTCGAGCGGATGGATCCGACCGTGTTTCCGGTGATTGCCTACAGTCTGACTTCCAATTCGCATTCATTGGTCGAGCTGCGCGATCTCGCCCTCTACACGTTGCGCCCCGCGCTTTCCACGGTTTCGGGAGTTGCACGCGTCGGCGTTCAAGGCGGGCGCGTCGAGGAATATCGCGTCACTGTCGATCCCGACAAACTGCAATCGTTCAATATGACGTTGTCCGAAGTCGCCGGCGCGCTGTCCGCGTCGAACGTACTCGTCGCGGTTGGCCGTCTCGAGCAGTACGACAAGCTTTATCTCGTTGTTTCGGACACGCGTTTCAAAAAGTTCGATGAAATCGAGCACACGGTACTGCGATCCAATCCAGACGGCGTGGTCCTGCTCGATGACGTGGCCACGATCGAACACTCAGCGGAACCGCAATGGGTCCGCGTGACTGCTGACGGGCACGACGCAGTTCTTTTTCAAGTTTATCAGCAGCCGTCGGGAAACACCGTCGAGATCGCCCGCGGCATCAAGGCGAAGCTGCGCGAAATACGAAAACAAATCCCTGATGGAGTGAAGATTGCCGATTGGTACGACCAGAGCGATCTCATCCTCGCGTCTGAACACAGCACGCGCGACGCGATCCTGATCGGCATGGTCCTCGCCGCTTTCGTTCTGTTTATCTTTCTTCGCGATTGGAAAGTCACGCTCATCGCAACCTTGACTGTTCCGGCCGTGCTGGCCGCCACGATCGTGCTGCTCTACGTGCTGAAAATGAGTTTTAACATCATGACCCTCGGCGGAATGGCCGCAGCTGTCGGTCTCATTATCGACGATGCAATCGTGATGGTGGAACACATCGTGCGTCGCGTTCGCGGCGCGCGCGAGGGCGATCCGCGTTCGCGAGTACTCGAGGCGTCGCGTGAATTTACCAACCCGCTGGCCGGTTCCTCCGCGGCCACCATTATCATTTTCACGCCGCTGGCGTTTTTGTCGGGAGTTACGGGCGCATTTTTCAAGGCGCTTTCCCTAACGATGGCCGCTAGTCTCATCATTTCGTTCGTCGTAGCGTGGCTGGCTGTGCCGATCTTGTGCGCAGCTTTTTTGAAGAGAAGAGATGCCAAGATCGAGGAACACGGACTTTTCACGCGTCGCGTGCATGGAGTTTATCGTGAAAAAATGCAGCGGCTTCTTCGCCAACCGCGCTTCGTCGTTGTCCTTTTAGTTCCGCTTCTGTTGCTTGGCTTCATCGCATTCAAAAATGTTGGATCCGGTTTTATGCCAGTCATGGACGAGGGCGGTTTTACTTTCGATTACCGTTCAGCACCGGGGACATCGCTGGCGGAAACTGATCGGTTGCTCCGGCAGGTGGAATCGGTTTTGCGGGACACACCTGAAGTCCAGACTTACTCGCGCCGCACTGGATTGCAGCTCGGCGGTGGCATTACTGAAGCGAACACTGGCGATTTCTTCATTCGTTTAAAGCCGTTCCCGCGTCGCGGCATCGAGGAAGTGATGGACGATATTCGCGGCGAAATCGAAAAGCATGTGCCTGGTCTCCAGATCGAACTTTTACAATTGATGGAAGATTTGATCGGTGACCTGACCAGCGTGCCGCAACCGATCGAAATCAAGCTTTATTCTGACGACGAAGAACTTCTGCGTACGTTGCCGCCGAAGGTGGCCGACACCATTTCGAAGGTTCGCGGCGTAGTCGAAGTGAAAAACGGAATCATTCCCGCGGGTGACGCCCTCAACATTCAGGTCGATCGCGTCAAGGTTGCGCTTGAAGGCATGGACCCGGAGGCGGTCACCAAGGCGCTTAATGATTTTTTGACCGGCAACGTGACCACGCACGTTCAACAGGGACCGAAACTGATCGGCGTCCGCGTTTGGATTCCGCGCGATGCCCGCGAAACCATGCGCAACATCGACAATCTCCTCTTGCGCGCTCCTGACGGCCATTTGTTTCCGTTGAAACGCGTGGCCACGCTCATTCCGTTGAGCGGCCAGCCTGAAATTATGCGGGACGATCTCAAACGCATGGTTGCGGTGACCGCGCGCATCAGCGGACGCGACCTCGGCTCGACTGTTCGGGAAGTGAAACAGAAACTCGCGAACTCGCGGGTTATCCCAAACAACGTCCTCTACACCTTCGGCGGACTTTACGAACAACAACAGATCGCGTTCCGCGGTCTTACCATCATTTTGATCGCCGCCATCATTCTCGTTTTCCTGCTTCTCCTTTTTCTTTACGAAAGCTTCCGCGTCGCCTTTGCGATGTTGCTCGTCCCGTTATTTGCGGTTGCCGGAGTTTTCGTCGGCCTCTGGCTCACCGGCACCGAATTCAATATCACGTCGCGCATGGGCATGACTATGATTGTTGGAATCGTCACCGAGATCGCGATTTTTTATTACTCGGAATTTCGGTCGCTGCCCGCCAGCGAGGATCGCTTGATTCTCGCTGGACTTAATCGGATGCGCGCGATTTTGATGACCACCTTCGCCGCTATTCTTGCTTTGCTCCCACTGGCGCTCGGCATCGGTCACGGCGCAGCGATGCAACAACCGCTGGCCATCGCGATTATTTCGGGACTGATTTTCTCGTTGCCGTTCGTGTTAATCGTGCTGCCCGCATTGCTCGCCATTTTCGAACCGAAAGCAACAAGGCAATAATGCGCCCAAAAAAAGAGGGCGCAGAATTATTTGCGTATCAGTTTTAGGATTCGGCCTTCCGCCGGATCGATTACGTATGCCGTTTCGCCCTTGCCGGCGACAACGCAGCGCGCGCCTTTCACTGTTGGGACCGTCGCCTTGAGATGAAATTTTCCGCCGTCCCCGACTTCAGCAATCGTCAACGTCGCCGCCTGCCCCGCGGCAGCGTAGAGAATTTTTCGATCGAGCGAATAATCAATGTTGTCGAGGCCGGCTCCGGTTGGCAGCGAATCGATGACCTTGCCATCGTGAGCGGCATCGACGCTCACGATATGATCTCCGCACGCGACGAACAGAAATCTGCGCGCAGTGTCCAGACCCAATCCTCCTAAATCAGCGCTGCCGACGTTCCATTTGGCGACGACTTTGTGCGTTCGGACATCAATTGCGACCGTGGCTCCCGTATCTTCGACGTTGGTGTAAAAAAGGCCGCGGCCGTTATCAACAGCATAGCCTTCCGCTAAACCGTCCAGCGGAATTTTCGTTTTCCATTTTAAATGCGACGGATCGGAAGCATCGAAGATTTGGAGAGACTTGGCCGCGGCCGCGTCGCCAGCTGATATTGGTCGCGTTGTGATCCAGAGCTCTCGCGTCGCGGCAACATAGACGACGCCGTCTGGTGTGATTTTTCCATCGGCGGAGCTCGATACGAGCTGCACACATTCGCCGCGCGCAAGAGTCTTCGCATCGATGACACAAAGCGTCGCGTCGCCGCGGTCGCCGATGTAAACAACCCCATCACCAATGCTGGCCGCGGTCGGACCAACCGTTATTTTTCGTCCGCGTCGCTCGATCTCACCGGTTTTAAAGCCGCTGACCTGCGACACCGCATCCGTTTTTTCATCGATCACATCCACGCTGCCAGTGTTACTGGCCGGCACCCATAATTTTCCGGTCGCAGGATCGTAAGCGAAATAATCGAGCGCGACCGCGCCGGTTGCGCCGGGAAGCGAGATTGGTTTGAGTTCGTAACTTGGCGCCGGATCGGCGAATCCTGTTGTCAGCACGCAGCTACATCCGACCAGCGCGCAAAGTTGAGCGAAGCGACCGCGGCTCGAATTATTTGACCTCATAGGCTGACGAGATCACTTCGCCGCGGTCAGCGCTAGTGGTGTTTTGACATTTTCAGCCAGCGATTTCGAGGGGTCGCGTCCCCAATAGTGGAAAAACATGATCCGCGGTTCTTCGTGCGTCATGTGCTG
>VBQC01000267.1 GCA_005887825.1 Verrucomicrobiota bacterium
CAACCCTGCTGTCGTGAGCAGGTTAAAAGTCATCGCTGCAATCAGATCGTAATCCTGTGGCGGTCCGACATAAGCGCGGTAGTGAGAATCGCCGGGCGTGAGACCGATACCCAGTCGATCGAAAATTGGAGCAGTCCTCATTAAAAACCACTCTTAATATCTCACGGTGTCAATGTCTAGGACCAACCGGCCATCCTCACTATGGAGTGTAGTCATGTTAGCTCTAGCCCTCTCTCAAACTGAATCCGGATAAGATATTTGGGGATGGTTGGCCGAAAATTCGAAAACTCCTCGATGACGAGCGGCTGTGCACGATCTACCTTTGCCGCCATGGATCGGATTGATGGACGAAGCGGCGATGAATTGCGCCCGGTTGCGTTCGATCTGGGCATCGCGCCATATGCGGGCGGGTCAGTGCTCGTTGCCATGGGTAACACGCGTGTGATTTGCGGTGTCACCATTGAGGAAAACGTGCCCCGCTGGATGAAAGAGCAAGGCGTAACGGGCGGCTGGCTTAGCGCCGAATACGCGATGCTGCCATACTCAACGCAGCCGCGAAAACCACGTGACATTGCAAAAGGCCGAATCGATGGCCGCAGCATGGAGATCCAACGTTTGATTGGGCGATCGCTGCGAGCGGTTGTCGATCTTGAAAAGCTGGGTCCACGCACGGTCTGGGTGGATTGCGACGTCTTGCAAGCCGACGGCGGTACGCGCACAGCAGCAATTACCGGGGCCAGCCTGGCTGTCGCAATGGCCTGCCGGAAACTTGCGAGGGAAAAAAAGATCGATGCGCCGCCGGTGCGAAAATTGGTCGCAGCAGTAAGCGCTGGTGTTCTAGATGGACAGGCGATCGTCGACCTTAATTACGAAGAGGACAAACTCGTCACCGTCGATTTTAATCTCGTGGCCACCGAGGACGGCGAATTCGTAGAAGTGCAAGGCTCCGGTGAGGAGGCGACATTTGCGCAATCACAACTGGACGAAATGCTCGCGCTTGGCCGCAAAGGCATCGCGGAACTGGTCGCGGCGCAGCGCGCTGTTCTGGCGCGAATCATGGTTTCGCCGCCGGAGTAGGGGAGTGACGGCATGGACGGTTGTAATTCGTTTGCTTGACCTGCGCATTCGCGCTAGAGCGGAACCCTACGCATGAAGAAGGCGCTCATCACCGGCATCACCGGCCAGGATGGCAGTTATCTGGCCGATCTGCTGCTGGAGAAAGGCTACGAAGTGCACGGGATCATTCGCCGCGCCAGCACATTTAACACTTCGCGCATCGACCATCTTTATGCCGATCCGCACATCAACGGGGTGCGTATGTTTCTGCATTACGGCGATCTGAGCGATTCGGTCAACCTGGTCAAACTTCTTTACCAGTTGAAGCCGGATGAAATTTATCATCTCGGCGCGCAAAGCCATGTGCGCGTAAGCTTCGACATTCCTGAGTACACTTCCGATGTCACAGGGGTTGGCACGATCCGCATTTTGGAAGCCATTCGCGAAGCCGGGTTGCGTTCACGCTTCTATCAAGCATCGAGCAGCGAAATGTTCGGCAAAGCGCAAGAAGTCCCGCAGAGTGAGAAGACGCCGTTCTGGCCGCGCAGTCCCTACGGTGTAGCAAAGGTTTTTTCGTATTGGGCGACGGTCAACTACCGCGAGAGCTACGGCCTTTTCGCAACCAACGGGATTATGTTCAACCACGAAAGCCCGCGGCGCGGCGAAACTTTCGTCACTCGTAAAATTTCTCGCGCCGTAGCCGCGATCAAGCAGGGATTGCAGCACGAGTTGTTTTTAGGAAACCTGGACGCGAAACGGGATTGGGGATACGCGCCTGAATACGTCGAAGGGATGTGGCGAATTCTTCAGCATGGCGAAGGAGACGATTTTGTGCTGGCCACCGGCGAAATGCATACCGTGCGGGAGTTTGTCGAAGCGGCCTTTTCGCATGTCGATCTTGATTGGAAAGAATTTGTCAAACACGACCCCCGTTATGAGCGGCCGGCGGAAGTAGATCTCCTGATGGGTAACGCCTCCAAAGCTAAAAAAATTCTCAATTGGGAAACAAAAGTGCGATTCCACGAGCTCGTCCGCATCATGGTTGATGCGGATATGGAATTGCTTTCGCGTGAAACGCCGAGAAAACATCTCGGGAAATTACCTTAGTTGTAGCCGCGGTCGGTGACCCCCGGCTACAGCCTAACGAATCACACTCGTGGAGTGAGCCGTCTGCACCAGTTGTGTTGGGCCAGCCAGTATTGGAATCATCGATGCGAGTGGGGCATCAATAATCGTTACTTCTGCGCCGGGCCCGGCGATTTCGTATAAATTAATGATGTCGCTGGAGCGCATTCGAATGCACCCGTAACTCGCCGGGAAGCCAATGTTGCGTTCCTCTGGCGTACCGTGGATGTAAATCATGCGGGCGAGCGCATTTCCGTTTTGCGCTTCGCGCCCACGCAGCCAAAGAATGCGCGTGACAATTGGATCGCGACCGGGAGAATCCGATGCGACGATCTCGCCAGTGCGGCGTCGATCTTTGAAGACAGTGCCAGGCGTTGCGTGATCGCCAATTTTTTTTGCCACCTCCAATTCGCCCAGTGGAGTGCAAGAGCTGCCGGGCCAGTCGCCGAGACCAAACTTAGAGGTGGACACTGGATAGATAGCCATCAGGTTACCGCGATCGAGAACCGCTAATTTTTGTTCGCGCGCGCTGA
>VBQC01000268.1 GCA_005887825.1 Verrucomicrobiota bacterium
TAATCTCAGCGCCAGAGGCGCAATGGGATAAGCACCTTGCTGATAGCGTGCTAACAACATTCGCTATGCAGTAGCGAATGGCAGCGCAACGGAAATCTTTAGCAACCTTCCAGAACCTTGAGGGCGGCATCTGCTACTGAACCTTGCAGCGTGTAGGAGTCTCCGTCATCAGTGTTGATCTTCAGCACAGTTTCTTTTGTAAGTTCTTCGCCCGTCTTCTTTCGAATACTTCCGCCGCCCTCATAAATCTCATCAACTGATTCGCTCTCCTCGACCTTATAAGACTTAATAAAATTCACGTTAAGCATTGTGCCATCGCGGAGCTCGATAAACTTCATGGAAAAAAGTTTCTGCTACGCAAAATCAGGCACAAGAAAAAACTGTAAGAATCTGATTTGGCATCGAGTGGTGTGCAGCGATCTCGACACGCGCGAACGCCGAGCGCGCCCTAGCGGTCTAACTTAAAAGTTCCCGCGCTTTCGTAAGCGCCTCGGTAACTTTGCTCGTGTCTTTCCCAGCGCCTTGCGCGCTTTCCGGACGCCCGCCGCCTTTTCCGCCGACGATTGGCGCGATCTGCTGAATCAATTTGTTCGCCTGAAATTTCTCGGTCAGCGCTGAAGGGACATAAGCGAACAAAGCGACTGATGCGTCTCGCGTGCCGGCAAGGAAAATGGGGCCTTTGAATTTGGGCTTCAACGCATCCACGATTGCCTGGAGCAATTTTCCATCCGCATCTGGTACTTCCGCGACGCTAAAGTCTTTTCCAGAATGCGATCGCGCCAGTTCGCTGGCGATGTGAGCAGCCCTGCTCTTCAGTTCTGCCTCCGCAGATTTCGCTGTTTTCTTTTCCCACTCACGAACCTCCGCATCCGCTTTTTCGAGGTGCGCTGCACGCGCGTCAATTTGTTTCAGTATTTCAGTTGTCGCTGCATCATCTTCGAATGCGGGCAGCGGCGCGATGTCTGCCTTCTTTCGCGCGAGTGTCTCAAACTTCTCCTGCTGTCGCGCCGCCTCCTGCATCGCCCAGACCCGCGCCGCGGCGCCGGCGACGGCTTCAATGCGACGCGTTCCCGCTGCGATGGCTTCTTCTTTCACGATACGGAACGGCCCGATCTCGCCGGTGGACCTCACGTGCGTGCCACCGCACAGCTCCATTGAATACCCATTGAGCGCGTGCGGCGATCCGCCGATCTGCAACACTCTTACACTGTCGCCGTATTTCTCACCAAAGAACTGAATAATGTCTTTTCGCTGTTTCGCCTCGGCGAATGGCAATTCAGTCCACGAAACCGGCGCATTCTCTGCGATCTTTTCGTTCACCAGTTTTTCCACATCGCGTTTTTGTTCCGGCGTAAGCGGTGCACTTGAAAAGTCGAACGTCAATTTGTCGGGTCCGACATAGCTCCCCTTTTGCGAAGCATCGTACGAGACCACTTCGTGGAATGCCCAGTGCAACAAATGGGTGACGGTGTGATGCCCCTGGATCAATTTCCGCCGATCGGCATCTACTGAAATCCGCACCGCCTCGCCCGGCTCTGGCGCGCGACCTTCCAGAACCTGCGCGCGATGAACAAAAACGTCGCCGCGCTTTTGGGTGTCGATCACGCGCAACTGACCGACTTCCGTCCAGTCGTGTCCCGGAACGTGAAGCAATCCTCGGTCGCCGACCTGACCGCCCATCTCGGCGTAGAAAGGGGTGCGATCGACAACAATATTTACTTCGTCCGGCTTTTTCCCAGGGAGAACCGTTTCAACGACTGCTTCGGCCTCAAGGAAATCGTAACCGAGAAATTTCGTCGGTGCGACCTTCAGCTCTCCATCTTCGACATTGATTTCCTCCTTTTTCTGAGCTTTGCGCGCGCGCTCGCGTTGCTCCTCCATGAGTTTCTCAAATCCAACTACATCGACAGTGAGCCCGCGCTCGCGCGCCATTAACTCGGTGAGATCAATCGGAAAGCCGTAGGTATCGTACAAGAGGAAAGCGAAATCGCCGGGAATATGGTCAAGATTCCATTGGCGGATTCCGGCTTCGAAAACGTGTATTCCAACATCGAGTGTCCTGTTGAATGCTTCCTCTTCGCGACGAATTGTTTCTTTGATCTTCGAGTGTTTCGCGCGGATTTCGGGAAAAACGTCGCCCATTGTCTCCGCGACGACATCGACAAGTTTGAAGAAGAATGGTTCGTGAAAGCCGAGCGTGCGACCGTAGCGGACCGCGCGACGCAGAATGCGCCGCAAAACATAACCACGGCCCTCGTTCGACGGGATGATTCCATCTGCGATCGCGAAGCTCAGCGCGCGAATGTGATCGGCGACTACGCGAAACGCGATGTCGACTTTTTCCTGGTCGTTCCGATTTTGTAGGGCGGCTGTGTCAGCCGCCGGCATCTCGCAGAGACGCCCTACAGTTGGCAGCGTGCTGGCGTATTTCTTTCCGCTCAGCTTTTCGATCTCATCGAAAATTGGGCGGAAGATGTCGGTCTCGTAATTCGAAATTGCTCCGGAAAAATCGGTGAGATTCTTTGTGCCTTGAATGATTGCGGTCACGCGCTCGAAACCCATTCCGGTATCGACGTGCCGTTGAGCTAGCGGCAAATAACCGATTTTGGTGATGCCAGGCAGCACAAATACCGTGTCGGCGTTGAACTGAATGAAAAC
>VBQC01000196.1 GCA_005887825.1 Verrucomicrobiota bacterium
TTATCGAACTAATTCGCGAACACGAACCGGATTGTTGCGCGCTCGAATCGGTTATTTACGTGCAAAGTTATAAGACCGCGATTGTGCTCGGAGCTGCGCGGGGAGCGGCCATTCTGGCAGCAGCGGAAATGGGCCTGCCAGTTTTTGAATACGCGCCCAACCGCATCAAGCAGGCAACTGTAGGCACCGGCGCGGCCGGAAAAAATCAGGTCGCGTTCATGGTGCGCGCCCTGCTTGGCTTAACGGAAACGCCGGATGCGGACGCGGCTGACGCGCTTGCCATCGGCTTGACACATCTGCGGTCACAAGAAGGGGCCCGCCTGGGAATTCCCGGCGCCGCGCAAATATGAAAGATGTCGATCTTCAAGTGCGTTGGCTCGGCCGGATCAAATTCGCCGACGCGCTCGCGTTGCAGGAAGAAATTGTGGCAAAGAAACGAGGAGACCGTTCGCTGGGTGACGAGCTGCTTTTGCTCGAACATGAAGCCGTGTACACAATTGGCCGCACGCCGGACAAGTCCAGTTTGCTTGCCTCAGCGCATCTGCCGCATCCACTTTTTGCGATCAATCGCGGCGGTCAGGCCACATATCACGGGCCCGGACAATTGATGGGCTATCCGATTATTGATCTGCGCCGGTGCGGCCAGGATCTACATCGATACCTGCGTTGGGTCGAGCAGTTGCTCATCGAACTTCTTGTCGATTACGGGATTACCGCGTCGCGCCGCGAATCCATGACGGGAGTATGGGTTGGCCAACGCAAGATTGCCTCGATCGGTGTTGGCGTCCGCCATTGGATCACGATGCATGGCTTCGCGTTGAACGTGTGCGGCGATCTTTCGCCTTTCACTTACATCGTTCCTTGCGGCATTAATAATGTTGCGATGACATCGATGGAGAAGGAAACTGGCGGTGCGTTTTCAGTTCTTGATATTGCCAGGGCGCTTGAGAAACTCGCTTTGGATCGGGTTATCGATTTGCGGACCGTTCACGCAGCCCGACCGATGAACGTTTAAGGATTGAAAATGATTCCGCTCGAAGACAACGTCGGTGACAGTATCGGAAAAGCGCAACGCGGCTTGCATATTTCGGATAGCGAACTGGCAGAAAAAGCGCGGATCAGCTCGCAGGAGGTCCGCAAACTACAGGAAGGCAATTTTGATGAGTCGGCGCTTTTGCATGTTGCGCCGGTTTTGGGTCTCGCGGGGCGAGCACTATGTGAACTTGCCAAGGGTGAGTGGCATCCAAAAAAAATTGATAAGTGTGACGGCCTCGCACAATTCAATACGCGTTATCACGATATGGCGGTCAACGCCTATCTGGTCTGGGACCCGGCCAGTCGAGCCGCGGCAGCTTTCGATACCGGCGGCGACTGCAGTGAAATGGTGCGCTTTGCAAACCACCAAAAACTAACCGTGCAACTCATTCTCCTTACACACGCCCATGCCGATCATGTCGCCGACCTGCCGCGTCTGCGCGAAGAGACCGCAGGGGAGGTTTTTGCTCCGGCCCGCGAACCTGTTCCCGGCGCGGAATCAATCGAAGAAGAAAAGCGTTTTCGCCTTGGCAATCTGGAGATCGACACGCGCCTGACCTGGGGCCACTCCGCCGGTGGAATGACCTACGTGGTGACCGGCCTCGCTCGTCCGATCGCAATTGTGGGCGATTCGCTTTTCGCCGGCTCCATGGGTGGGGGAAACGTTTCTTACGACGACGCGTTGCGAAATAATCTCGAGAAAATCTTAACGTTGCCGGATGAGACGATCATCTGCCCCGGGCATGGTCCAATAACCACGGTTGGAGAAGAGAAAGAGCATAACCCATTCTTTGCAGGCAAAATCTGAACTGGTAGGGCGAGACTCAGCTTGAACGATTCGGCAGATCGCGTCCTGATAGCGACAGCCCGGATCGAGAAGCTCACGTTGATCGCGGCAGATGATTCAATCCTGCGCTATCCACAGATAGCGACTCTGCGCGCAAGCGTGTGATTTTTCCCGAATTCGTTCGGCGGTCCTGGACCCCGGCTACAATTTTATCCGCCCACCGCTTGGTAATGGCCGAGGCCGCGTTTCCACATCGCGCGCGCGGCCGCCCAGGTGAGCAAGAGCCACCCGCTTTGAATTGCCAGCGCTTCCGCGAGCGCCGCGCCTTGCAACCGCCCAAGAAAGATTGCGACGGGGCAAAACAATTCGTAATAGAACGGCAGCCATTTCATCACCGCCTGCACCGCGTCTGGCATGATGTCGATGGGAAACATTTGGCCGCCCAGGAAATATTCGAACGAGTAGACGATGAAAACGATGGTCGAAATTTCCAGGATCCAGAAGGCCATCATCGCGAGCGAGTAGGTGATGAAGAATTGCATCAACGCCGCCATAACCATCGAGATGCTCGCAAGAACATAAGTCATCGCTTGATCAGGCAGCGCGATGTAGTGTCGGAAGTAAATGAAGATGAGCGCGATGGGCAGCAGCGTGACGAATGTGTAAACCAGGCGGCCGCTCATAAAAATGCTGAAGCGATAAGCGAGATAACTCATCGGCTTCGTGAGAAGTGAATTGATCTGTCCCTCGCGAATGTCGGCGGCGATTTGCCATTCATCTTCCGTGGGCGTGACGAGATTGCTTACCAGAAGCGTGAGCAAATAATAGTAAATCATCGAACCGTAATCGTATCCGTGAAGGCCGCCGCCACGTTCTTTGAAAATGGCGCGCCAGAGAAAAACCGTGCCCGCCAGCGGAATCAATCCGAAGAGGGCGCGCAGAAAATAATTCCAGCGATATACGAATGTGTTCTGCAGCCCGATGTTAAAAACCGAGATGTACTTGTCGATCTTCACGCACGCAATTTTCGTTTGCGGTCGTTTGGAACTCAAGCCCTTCGGTCAATTGCAGCCCTTGAGCGCCTAATTGTTGCACCGCTCGTCTCGCGATTCACGCAGGTTGGAAAGCCCGCGTGTCGCACATGCAAGATGCCTATGTGCCGACCGCAGCGCTTTTCTGCGCGAGTTCCACGGCGAGATTGATCGCAGCGATCATGCTGTCAGGACGGGCGATGCCTTTGCCTGCGATCTCGAACGCGGTGCCGTGATCGGGGCTGGTGCGGGGAAAAGGCAGGCCCAGTGTTACATTCACGCCGCTATGAAATGCGTGCAGTTTGAGCGGGATCAACCCTTGATCGTGATACATGCAGAGAACGGCATCGAATTCACCTTCGACCACACGATGAAAAACGGTGTCGGGGGAATGGGGACCGGTGAATCGTGATCGGTGATTCGTGACCGGTGATTGGTTCAATTCGGCAATTGCAGGGGCAATGATTTCGATTTCTTCGCGCCCGATCTTGCCAGATTCACCAGCATGTGGGTTCAGACTCGCGACGGCGATGCGCGGTGCGCCCGTCACAGGGCGATTACTCTTCGGAACTTGACTGCTTAAAGCAGTCAAGTTTCCGAGATCATCGAGCTCCAGGGATCGGCATTGGAGAAAATCGGCGAGCAACAAACCGACACGGACAATCTCCGATTGCTTGAGTGCGCTTGGAACGTGGCGCAATGGAATATGGGTGGTAACGAGTGCGACCGTGATTTTTCCGCCGGTCAAACACATCGCGAAATTTTTCACGCCGCAGCGCTCGGCGAAAAATTCCGTTTGTCCGGGGAACTTGAAACCGGCTGCGTACATGCGCGCCTTGTGAATCGGGCCGGTCACGACGGCATCGAGTTCACCGCGCCGAGCGAGCGTGACCGCTTCCTCCAGCGCCGCAGCGGCCGCGCGAGCAGTTTTAAGCGTCGGCTGGCCTAACGAGAAATCCGGATAGTTCCCGATTACTGCATACTCAGCAGTGGTTGGCAGAGCCTTTGAATCTAGCGCGGCTTGAACGATCTCCGGGCCGACGCCCGCGCAATCTCCGAGCGTGATGCCGATGCGCGGTTGCATCGCACATTGTCACGGAAGTTATGTGTCTCCGCAATGAACACTCGTCATCGTGGTCCTGATCGCGATCGAGTCTTTTGGACCGAGCACGAGCGCGAAGCGAATATTCAACGACCAATCCAACACCGAACATCGAAATTCGAACTTCAGAACGTCCGAATGTAAGCCTTCGCGCGCAAACCGGCAATCCAGCGTTCCTGCAAGCCTTGCGCCTCCACTTGGATTAGTTTCTTCTCGATATCAGATCGGACTTCCGCGAGTGAACGGGTCGTGCCGCCATGCTTGTCCTCCACCTTGAGGATGTAATAATTGCCGGCGTAATCGATGATGTTGCTAATTCTGCCAACCGGCATGTTGAAGGCGATCTTTTCCAGGGCGGGCGCGAGCGTTTTGCGCTCGATCCAGCCCCAGTCGCCGCCCAGATCGCGGGTGCTGTCTTCGGAATAGACCTGCGCCATGCGGTCGAACTCTGCGCCGCTTGCCAGCTTGCCCAGCACTTCTTCAGCCATCGCTTTCTGTGCCGCGGAATTTCCGGTATCGGCGTGAGCGGGAATCATGATCATGCGCAGTTTGATCTGCTCTTTGGAGGTGAATTCTTCGCGATGCTGCTTGTAGTAGTCTTCTATTTTCGTGGGTGGAATGACCATGCTCGTCTTGACGTTTTTACTGCGCATCGCCTGCACGATTATTCTCTCCATTTCCTTTTCCTTGAACTCGCCCACCGTGTAACTCTCCGCCTCGAGTGTCTTGATAAACGTATTGCGATCTCCGCCGAAGGACTCCCGGATGATGTCGTGCATTCGTTGGTCCACAATATGATCCGGGATCTGAAAGCTTTCTTTTTTGAACGCCTGGATGATAAGCCGCCGATCCATCAAATCTTTCAAAGCCGCCTGTCGCACTTCCTTAAGTTTATTTTCCAGCTCCCCGCCAGTGTATTGTGAACGCAGCAACTTCTCCCGTGGCGCAGACAAAGCGCGGACTTGCGAGAACGTGATCACGTCCCCATTCACAACCGCAGCGATACCGTCCACGACTTGGGCCTCCTGATGCTCCTGGGCGAACGCGGCGCAGCAAAGTGACAGTAGAGCAAGCCCGGAAACTGCCAGGAAGATGTTGGCAAACCCACGCATCATGTGTCTCATAGTTTGTTAATCAACTCCAGAATCTCCCTGAGGTGCTGTTCGATTTTGGTTCCAACTAAACGGGGGAATTTGCCCGCGACAAGTATAAAATCTCCGCCCCGGGTCAACATCAATTTGCATTCGCGCACTTCGACGCGGCTCACGCCGGATTTTGCCGCAGCGAGCTTGATTTCGGTGAGAAGAAACAAATTGTCAACCGCCATCGGGAATGAGCCAAAGCGGTCACGCCAATCGCGCCGCAGGCGATCGAGCTGCTCATGTGTAGTGATTTGCGCAATATCGCGATACGCTCGGATGCGCAGGGTTGCGTCGCTGATAAAGCTGCTGGGCACAAAGGCGGGCACGCGCCCGTTAGTAGAAGCAAGGCCTCGTCGCTTGTATTGGTGGGAAAGCGGCGAGGTGTCGCTTCTACTTTGCACGAACTGGGCTTCATTGGTGGCGACGAAATCGAGGCGTAGATCGACATCAAGCCGGAGCAGTAGTTTCTCACCTTTGAGTTGCCCAACCGCCTGCTTGAGCAACTGGCAGTATAAATCGAAACCAACCGCCATAATGTGGCCGCTTTGCGCCGTGCCCAGAATGCTGCCCGCGCCGCGGATCTCCAGATCGCGCATCGCGATGCGAAAGCCGGCGCCCAGTGAGCTGTATTGCTTGATGGCGCTGATCCGCTTGCGCGCTGCGCCGATTGTCATCATTTCGTGCGGGAGAAGCAGATAGGCGTACGCTTTGTGCTCGGCCCGGCCGACGCGTCCGCGCAGTTGATAGAGATCGGCGAGACCAAATCTGTCGGCGCGATCGATGATAATGGTATTGGCGTTAGGGATATCGAGACCGCTTTCGATAATCGTCGTGCAAACCAGCACGTCGATCTTACCGGCGATGAATCGCGCCATGACCGCTTCCAGTTCGTCCGAATCCATCTGGCCGTGGCCGATCTCGACCCTGGCCTGCGGGCAAAGATCGACAACGCGATCGCGTGCGCGAGAGATCGTTTGGACACGGTTGTGCAAGAAGAAAACCTGACCTTGACGCTCGAGTTCGCGATTGATCGCATCGCGAATGATCCGCTCATCGTAGGCTGACACGACCGTCTCTACCGGGAGGCGGTTGAGCGGCGGGGTCTCAATCGTGGACATGTCTTTGACGCCGACGAGCGAAAGATAAAGCGTGCGCGGGATTGGCGTGGCAGAGAGCGTCAGGAGGTCGACAAGTTTAAACAGCTCTTTGAATTTCTCTTTGTGCAGAACGCCAAAGCGTTGCTCCTCGTCGATTACCACCAGGCCGAGATCTTTGAAAACGACATCGCCGGAGATAAGCCGGTGCGTGCCGATGACAATATCGACGCCGCCGCCGCGCAGCAGCTGCAACACTTTCTTCTGTTCCGCTTGCGAACGGAAGCGACTGAGCATTTCGATTCGCACCGGGTAATCGAGCATGCGCTGCCGGAATACTTCGAAATGTTGCTGGGCGAGCACGGTAGTCGGCGCGAGAACCGCGACCTGTTTCCCGTCCATAACTGCTTTGAACGCGGCCCGAATTGCGACTTCCGTTTTGCCGAAGCCGACATCGCCGCAGATCAAGCGGTCCATCGGTTGGGGGCGCTCCATGTCGATTTTTGTATCGATGATCGCCTTCATTTGATCCGGCGTTTCGCGAAAAGGAAACGAGTCCTCAAATTCCGCCTGCCATCCTGTGTCAGGGGCAAACGGGTGACCGGGATGCGTCTGTCGTTCCGCCTGAAGTGCGAGCATTTTGCCAGCGTAATCAAAAATGGAAGCCACGGCGTTTTTCTTCGCGCGCATCCATTTCGCGTCCCCGAGGGAACTGAGCTGCGGCGACTTTTTGCCGACACCGACGTAACGCGAAACCAGATAGGCTTGTTCGAGCGGGACGTAGACTTTTGCTTCGTTGGCAAACTCGAGCGCGAGGACTTCCTGAGCTCCATCTTCTGTAGTGACAGCCGTGTCGGCTGTGCTTTTTGATGAAGCAGGCGACACGCCTGCCTCTACAGCGTGCGGAGACTTTGCAAGACGGATGAGACCCAAAAATCTCCCGATGCCGTGTTCGACGTGGACAACCAGATCGCCCTCGGCCAGTTCGCTGAAATCAATCTGTGTACGGTGACGTTCTGCGCGACGCAGGCGGCGCCGCGGATGAGCGGCGAACCGTCCGAATAATTCCGCGGCCGACAGCACGACAAGATTGGCCGCCGGGAAACAAAATCCGCGCGCGAGAGTTCCTTGGACAAGATCGATGTCTTCAGTGGCGTTCTCCATGATCTCGCGAAAGCGCTCGATCTCGCCTTCGGTCTGAAAATAAATGACGATTTTCGCTTTGTTCGCGCGCCATTCCTTTAAGTGCGCGATAAACTGTGCGCGTTTCGCTTCCGCAAGCACGAGATCGCCGATCGCGAACTCGCCGACTTCGGAGTCCTGGAACGCACCGCTGAAATCTTCCGGACCAAACTCAACCCAGCCCTCGCTGATTTGAATGTGCGCGCTGGAACTTTTTTCCGGTTCGATATCGATCTGAAGATGATCGAGTGCCAGATAATCACGGACTGTGCCACTTTGATCCTCAATCGGCCCCAGCAAAATATCGACCGAATCCAAATCGCGGAGCGAAGTTTGGGTATCGATGTCAAACTCGCGGAGCGATTCAATTTGGTCGCCAAAAAATTCCAAACGCACTGGTAGCGGCGCTTGCCACGAATAAAGATCGACAATGCCGCCGCGCAGAGCGAATTGTCCGCGGGTTGTGACTTGCGCCACGCGTTCATAACCGGCGCCGGCGAGTTGTTCGAGAAAACGTTCCATCTTTTCGTTTGCCCGGCGCTGAAGTTGAACGATTGCGGATTGGAGCCCGCCGCGCCTCGGCGCAGCCTGATCGAGACTTGCCCGCGTTGCGACAATCAGACGCGGACTGGTCTCGCGCTCGACTTGCGTAAGCACCGCGATCCGTTCCGCTGCAATTTCCGGGTCAGGCAAAATATTTTCGACGGCGGCGAACTCGGCTTCCGGCAGGAAGAGCGCGGTGGGATACCAGTTGAGTAAGCTCTCGTAGAGCAGTTCCTGGGAATGAACACTGCGACAGAAGACCCAAATGGTCTTGTCGATCTTGCGCGCGATTGCGGCGACGAGAAATGCCTGCGCCGGCTGGATGACGTGCGAGAACTGCACTGGCCATTGCGCTTTCTCGATTGCGCGAAGTTTGCGCACAATTGGCTCGCTATCAGCGACGATTTCCAGAAGCTCTGTGCGTCCCGATTTTTGCACCGTTAGGTGTCGCCGAAAAGAGGCGAAAATTCAAAGCTGCTCGCTGGAGCAGCTTTAGATCCAATGATTAGAGCTTCCTGCCGATGGCTGCCGCGATGGCGCGGAGGCGTGGAACAAGATCGGCAAAAATTTCCGGGGTGAGCGCCTGGTCGCCGTCGCTTTTCGCCAGCTCAGGGGAATCGTGCACTTCAATCATGAGGGCATCCGCGCCGGCAGCGAGGGCGGCCAGAGACATCTGCGGAACAAATTCCCGCAGACCGATCGCATGCGTTGGATCGACGACGACCGGCAGGTGCGTCTTGGATTTCAGGAGCGGAACAGCGCTCAGATCGAGCGTGTAGCGTGCCGCCGTCTCGAACGTGCGAATGCCGCGCTCGCAGAGAATCACGTTCGCGTTGCCCTCGCTCAGGATGTACTCCGCGCTCATGATCAAATCGTTGATCGTGGCGCTGAATCCGCGCTTGAGCAGGACCGGCAATCCGCTGCGGCCCACCTCCTTCAAGAGAGAGAAGTTGTGCATGTTTCGGGTGCCGACCTGGAGACAGTCCGCGTATTTTTCGATCATGGAAAGATCCCGGGGGTCCATGATCTCGGTGATCACAGGCAGGCCCGTTTCCGCGCGCGCTTCAGCGAGAAACCGAAGTCCGTCCTCACGTAACCCCTGAAAACTGTACGGTGAAGTGCGCGGTTTGAACGCACCGCCGCGCAAAATTTTCGCGCCGGATTTTTTGACGATCTGTGCAATCGAGCAAATCTGTTCCCTGCTTTCGACCGAGCATGGGCCGGAAATGAGAACTACATATTCCTCTGCGCCCACTCGCACCCCGCCAATTGTGACTGCGGAGGGCCGACGCGAATCACGCGCTGCCAATTTATAAGGTTTCAACACCGGCACGATCGCTTCCACGCCTGCCATGGAGGCGAGCGGCTTTTCGCGAAGCAGCGCTGCGGGGCCGATCACACCAATGATCACGCGCGATGCACCGCAGCTGATCTGTGCATCGAGTCCAAACTCCCGCACACGCGTAACGATCCGATTGATTTGTGCCTCAGTCGCGTTCGGTTGCGTGATGATGATCATATTCCCTTCGGCGGAACGATGAGAATGCCGCCGTCGCCGATTTTCTGCAAGCCCGGATGCTGACGCTCCCCAAGGAAGCTAATTCGTGATCGTCACTGGCGTACCGAGTGAGACCGATTTGAAAAAGTTTTCGGCCATGAATTCAGGCATGCGGATGCAGCCGTGCGACGCAGGGTAACCTGGCAAATAACCTGCGTGCAATCCCGTCCCGGAGACGATGCGCATAAAGTAAGGCATCGGCGTCCCCCTGAAGCGGGCACCCGGCGGTTTCGGGTCCTTGGTGACATCGACATTAGGCACGACTACGTTTCCCGCTGAGTCAACGTAATCGCCGAACAAACTGGAAACGTGATTGACGTCTTTCTGGATGATCGAGAAGTGCCCGTATGGCGTGTTTAACCCTTCGCGACCGGTTGAAAGTTGTGAGACGCCGACAAGCACACCACTTTTGTAAAAATAGGCGCGCTGCTCTCGGAGACTGATGGTAATGGAGGGTTTTCCATTAGTGCTGTCTCCATCCCAGTATGAGACGGTATCGTGCGCAGGACCAGCCGGCGCGTTGCCGTAGGCGCCGCCCAAGTATTGTGTCTTGGCCGAAAAGCGGGGGTCCTCGCCGCAACCAGCCGCAAAGAGAAGGAGAGCAATGTAAAGTAACGCCTGTAAACTGGCATAAGATGAACGGAGCATAAGAAGTTTGGGACGGACTTTTAATGCTCAACCTATGCAAAAAGTCAAGCTGAGAGCAGGCACTCAGCGATTCAAGAAATACAAGTAAAAAGCTCAACCCGTCGTGGGGCCCGCTGCGGCTTGAATTGTGCGTTGTTTAGTGCAGAGTTTCCGGCGTCGTCTTCCGAATTGTGATACACGCTTGATGCCAACATACGAGTATTCTTGTCGGAAATGCGGCCAGACTTTTGAAGCGTTCCAGTCAATGCGCGACGAACCGTTTCGCGAGTGCCCAAAGGATCTCTGCCGGTTGCCGAAGTGGGGACATGGAAAGGTAAAGCGCCTGCTTGGCACCGGGGCCGGTCTCATATTCAAAGGGTCCGGCTTTTACGTCACAGACTATCGAAGCGATTCGTACAAAGAGGCGGCCAAAAAAGAATCTCCTGCCACGCAAACAGGCGGAGAAAAGACCACCGCGCCTAAAGTCGCTACGAAAAGTTCTTCGCCTGCTCCGACCAAGGGATCTGAGAAAAACCGGCGAAAGAGTCGACCGGATGATTCTTAGAATATGGCGGCACCCCCCAAAGCCTTCGGGGCAGCACGACGTCCCACCATCCATAAGTGCATTCGCGGGTTGCCGAAAATAAAGAGACCGGCGGTTCGCCCATGCGCCCCTGCGAAATCCGCCGGTCAACCAACCGAAAGATCGACACGTTATCTGCCAGTCTCATCGCAGCGCGAAAAACTGGATTAGCCTGCGTCTGCGTATCCGTGGTCGCGCTCGTAAGCTCGAATTGCTCGGCGCGTTTGCGGCCCCATGACTCCATCAACGGAGCCATTGTAATAGCCGGCGCGAGCGAGTCGGCGTTGCAACTCGGCCACCCTTGATCGGGTGCCGGATCCGTCATATCGAGGCTGGCGTTGGCCGTAATTATAGCCGTAGCCACCATCGCCGTAGCCACCGTATCCGTAGCCACCGTATCCGTAGCCACCGTATCCGTAGCCGCCGCCGTAGCCGTAGCCATCGCCATAGCCGTAATATCCGTAAGGATATCCCCACGGATAATACGAACCCCAACCCCACCACCATGGAAAGCCGAAGTCGCCGATGAAGACGACATCATTGTGACCATGATGATGACGCCAATTGCCGTTCCAATTGTTCCAATTGCGGCCATTCCAATTACGGCCGCTCCAGTTTCGGCCGTTCCAGTTACCGCCACTCCAGTTACGGCCGTATGTCCCCCGATATGCTCCCGACGGAGCGCTCCGAGCCTGCATCGAGCCGACGTGTGCACGGCCGCCACCGCCAGCACGTCGCTGGCCGTTCGCAACTGAGGCCGGCAACGCCAGGGCGGCGATGCAGCTTATTAGAACTAAAGGTTTTGCATTCATAGTATTTTCATTCCCTACCAATTAGACCCCTCCAATGGCAAATAGTTTCGGCATTTCTTCCGCCGACCATTGAAAAATCTCTTCCGCAAATTCGTGCTCGCTGGCTCGCGCAGTTTTCGATATTTATATCCACCAGCTACCGATGAGGAGTTTCCGTCGCGCGATCATCTTATCGATATTGCCAGTCTTTATGTTGCACTGGGTGGGTGCGGCGCCACTGGCACGCAGCGTGAGTCCTTCGCACCAATTCATCATTTACGGCGCCGATGCGACGCTGCGCGGCGCGGTCTCCGACCTCGCGGAGCAGACCAAGGTCAATTTGCTCGCGCTTCTGCGGCAGCCTGACAGGTGGAAAACGGCGGTTATAATCAATTTGCAGCCACAACAAGCGAACCTGCCTGAAATTCCGCCGGCCGAATTGCGATTCAGCCAGACTGGTTTTGGCCTGAAGTTGCAGCTCGATCTGACCATCGCTCGAGATCTCGACGGTTCATTGGTGGAGCGCGAACTGCTGCGCGCCATTTTACTGGAGATGATTTATCGAAAGGCGCCGGACGTCGCACCTGACACGTTTTTCGTCGAGCCACCGGATTGGTTGCTCGATGGCGTGCTGGCGCTTACGCCCGGACGCGACCGCGGTCCGCTTATCGAAGCGCTTTCTGTGTCGGAAAAGAGGATATCGCTGGAGAGATTTCTGCGACAACGCCCCTCGGTACTCGACTCGGCTGGCCGCATGCTTTATCGCGCCTACTCGCTCGCGCTCGTCCAATTGCTTATCGATGAGCCCGACGGGCGTGTGGGGCTGGTGCATTACATCGGCAATCTATCGCATGCTTCCAACGATCTCTTGGTTGATTTGACAGCGCAGTTTCCGTCGCTGGCTCGCGATGCGGAAAAAAACTGGCAATTAGGCATAACTCGACTAAGCGGCGCGCAACGCTATCAATTGCTCACCTTTGCCGAAAGCGAGCGGGGCCTTGATGAATTGCTGCGCGTTAAAATTCCAAATACCGACAAATTATTGGACCTGAGCGCCCTTGCGCGGCAAAAGGCCTCCGCAGCAGAGAAAGTGGTGCTCAATCAATTGAGTCACAATTTGCTCTTATTCGCCGGTCAGGCGAATCCAGTCATGCGCCCGATTGCGCGGGAATACCAGCAAATCGTCGCGCTGCTTGTGCGCGGTAAACGGAGCCGTGTCGCCAGGCGTCTGGCGCGTTTGCAGGTTACTCGGGAAAGACTCGTCGCCCGCATGAGCGACCTCGATGATTACATGAACTGGTTCGAGGCGACGCAAATGAAGAATGTAAGTGGGGTTTTCAGCGATTACCTCAGCGCGGCGGGCCAACCGCAGGCGCCCGAGCCGCGGCGGCGCGATCTGCTTTCCGTTTATCTCGATGCGCTGGCCGATCAGTTGGAGGATTAGAACATCGCGCTGCGATATCCGGGACACTCATCATAAATCAAAAGCAACCTGTCGGGCCGGGCAGCCGTTAGCTGGGGCGCCTGGGGTGTGTGCGACGCGTGGCATAGTTATCGGCCCCAAGGAAATGCAGCGAGACATATGGCTCATCGCCAACCACCCAGCTGTCGTGAGGTACTGGCGGAACGTAAAAAAGCTCGCCCGCTCGCAACTCAAATACGCTTCCACTGTCGAAGGCCACCGTCGCCGTGCCGGACAGCACCAAGCCAACATGTTCAATATTACACCGGGTTGCGCCAACGCCTGGCCCGACGTGCTCGCTCCACTTCCAACCAGGCTCGTATGTGGCGCGACCAATGGTCATACCGCCGAGATGTACTAGCTCAAAGCGACCTTTTTGCAGAACGCGAACTTCGTCAGGCGATTCGAACCGCTTGAGGATCACCGCTATCTGCCCGCTGCTCATTCGTGCATCAATGCGTGGTGAGGTCAAGCTCAGCCACGGCCCCGGCAGGCGCAAGCCGCATCTGGCAGGATAATTCTGCAGGGGACGCGCATTGCTTCGCGGAAGCAGGCAAAACAACACAAAGAAAACTTCGATCTCGTGAGCGGTTGCCGATTGAGTAATTGCCGATTATGATGTTGAGCGCGGTTGACCCGCGCCTTTTTCATTCATGCAAAAAATTGGATTTGCCGAAGCTCTTGATTCGATCGTAGCCAGCGACCCGCGTTACCAGCGGGACGCGTATGTTTTTCTGCGCGACGCGCTCGATTTCACCACAAAACAGCAGAAGAAAGTCAAGGGAGCTACTGTGCGTCATGTGA
>VBQC01000287.1 GCA_005887825.1 Verrucomicrobiota bacterium
AGGCCGAGGCAGCGATGTTGGCGACCGCTCATCTTAGCGACGCCGGTTGCTACGATCTCGTCTGGGCGTCGAATATCGTTGCGCGGGCCTGGGAGAATTTGCAAAACGCGTTCGTGGCAGAAGGCAAAGCTGAGTGGCTCGAAGAACTGAGACCGTTCGTCGCGGGCGGAAGCGTCACGCCGCCGAATCAGGAGGAAGCCGCAGCTCGACTCGGAGTGCCAATCGCGACGTTGCGCACGTGGCTTTCGCGTCTCCGCCAGCGTTATCGCGAATCGTTGAGAATGGAAGTGGCGAGTACTGTCTCTGATCCGGCAGATGTCGATCAGGAGCTACAGCACCTTTATCGAATACTGATGACATGAGTTGATTTAACGCATGGACGACAAAAGCATCGGTCTCGGAACAACGGAGCCTCAAACCGCGGGGACCTGCGCCACATGTGGACGACCGCTGACTCAATGCGGTCCGAACGGGGAGTGCCTGCGTTGTCTCGTTAGCCTTGGCTTTCTGGCGGACGGCCAAGAGGCGGAAAGACCAGCGGCGCGGGGTCGACTGACGCCCGGACCATTGAGATACGGACACTTCGAAGTGGAAGTAGGTGCGGATGGTTTTCCAGTTGAGCTCGGTGCGGGAGCTATGGCCATAACTTACCGCGCTCGCGATACAGTGTTGAACTCGGCTGTTGCCCTGAAAGTCATCGACCGGAGAGTGGCGCAGAATCCCGGCGCGCGGTCGCGGTTTCTGCGCGAAGCGCGCGCGGCCGCGAACATTCATCATCCAAACGTTGCTCGGGTGACTTATTATGGAGAGCAGGACGGCGAGTGTTTCTATGCCATGGAACTGGTCGAGGGAGAAACGCTGGAAGCCCGTGTGCGCCGCGATGGACCAATGCCGTTTGCCCTCGCCTTGGAAGTAATTGAGCAAGCCGCGCGCGCGTTAGCCGTCGCGGAAGTGTGCGGTGTGGTGCATCGCGACATCAAGCCATCCAATCTCATGCTCGAATCAGATGCGAGCGGGGCGCTCACGGTAAAGCTGATTGATTATGGAGTGGCGAAAGTAATGGGGCCTCAGGCAGATCCTGGCGCCGAGCAAACGCAAGCGGGCTTCATTGGCACGCCAGCTTTTGCGAGTCCAGAGCAGTTCGCTAGCACTGGGCAATCCCGGATTGATACGCGTTCCGACATCTACTCACTAGGGGTTACGCTTTGGTATCTGCTTTGCGGTCGGACCCCTTTTATCGGACGTACGATGGAAGAAATCCGCGCGAGACAAACGAGTGAGTTACCCTTGGAACAGCTCAGGAACCTGCATCTCGCGGGGCAAGTTATTACGCTGCTGAAATCGATGCTGGCGCCGGACCCGAAGGACAGACCGCAAGCGGCACGCGAGTTACTTTCTGCTGTCCACAGCTGCTACGCACGATTTAACCCTGAAGCGCGCTCGCGACGCAGACGAGTTGTGCTTGCGGGCGCGGCATTGACGTTGGTAATCGCAGCGGCTGCGCTTGGCGCTTGGTTATACCAACGCAC
>VBQC01000197.1:0-511 GCA_005887825.1 Verrucomicrobiota bacterium
TTTAGAGTATGAAAAAATTAAGATTACTTAGTCTAGTCGGCATCACGTCGTTCGCCCTGGCTCACGCAGGATTGGCAGCTGGCCACGGCGGGGGCGGAGGCGGCCACGGCGGAGGCGGCTTCGGCGGGGGCGGTTTCCACGGTGGTGGTGGTGGTTTCCATGGGGGAGGTTTCGCTGGTGGCGGTTTCCGCGGGGGTGGCTTTCGTGGTGGCCGTTTTGGTGGCCGCAACTTCGGTGGCAATTTTCGCCATCACCGATTTTCTAATGATGTCTTCATCGGCGACTTCGGCTTTCCGGGCTGGTGGGGCTGGGGTTATCCGTACGGATATTACGGTTACGACCCGTACGATTACTATGGATACGGCGACTATGGATACGGCGGGTACGGGTACTACGGTGGCCCCGGGTACGGTTACTACAATGGCCCCAGTTATGGATACCGCTATGGCAGCCGAGCCGGTTATGGATATCGCCATGGCAGCCGAGCCGGTGATGGATACCGCGATGGCAG
>VBQC01000197.1:554-9341 GCA_005887825.1 Verrucomicrobiota bacterium
CGAAACTGCTTCGAGAAATTCGCTGAAAGTCTGCAGTCAGCCATTCCGGCTCTGCGCGCTGTGAAAAAAAAATCTCGAAGCGGCCGTTGCGCCTAGCTTCGGGAAAGAGAACGCCTCCGCAGAAATCAAGGCGCTCGAAAGAGAAGCGGGCGTCGAAGTGAAGACACATTGTCCGTTCGTCCGAGTACCATTCCCTCAAAAGAGGGAGCCACAATACAAGCAAATCCGTCAGTTATTCAAGTCCAGAGGCAATAGCGTCTTGACACCGACACCCTGCAGAAGCTGGCATTACATCCATGAAGAATTTTAACGATCTGTCTGAGCGCGAGGTTCTGGCGCTGGCCATTTCTCTCGAAGAAGAAGACGAACGAGTTTACGCCGATTTCGCGGAGGGATTAAAGGATGAGTATCCGGCATCGGGTTCTTTATTTGATGCGATGCGGAGCGAGGAATCCGGTCATCGGCGACGGCTCATTGAATTGTATCGCGAGAAATTCGGAGAACACATTCCGCTCATTCGGCGTCAGGACGTCAAGGGATTCGTGCAACGCCGCCCGGTCTGGCTCGTACGTCCCCTGGGATTGGATGTCGTGCGGAAGCAAGCTAGCGCGATCGAAGTAGAAACGCGCCGGTTCTACGAGAAGGCGGCGCGCCGAACGGAAGATGCCGACGTGCGGCAGTTGCTGGATGACCTCGCGCAAGAAGAGCGGACGCATGAAAGCAGAGCGCAAGAATTGACCGAGCAAAAGCTCAGTCCACAAGTGAAAGAAGATGAAGATCGAGCCCAGCGGCGGCTGTTCGTGCTTCAGATCGTGCAACCAGGTTTAGCGGGTCTGATGGATGGATCTGTATCAACCTTGGCGCCAGTGTTTGCCGCGGCTGTTGCGACTCGCAGCACCTGGGCTGCTTTTCTCGTCGGGATGGCCGCGTCAATCGGCGCAGGAATCAGCATGGGATTTGCGGAGGCACTCTCTGATGACGGCACGTTGACTGGGCGAGGACATCCCTGGCTTCGCGGCTCGATCTGTGGTGCGATGACGGCGCTCGGCGGACTTGGTCATACATTGCCCTTTCTGATCCCCGCTTTTCGCGTGGCGATGATTGTCGCCTTCGGCGTGGTGCTCGTCGAGCTTGCGACAATTACCTGGATTCGGCATCGCTACATGGACACTCCTACAGTGTCGGCAGCATTGCAGGTAGGCCTGGGAGGCGCCCTGGTTTTTATCACTGGCGTGCTCATCGGCATTTCGTAACGCGCCAAATGCGGCCCTTTTCAACTTGATGAATCGCGCTCGCAGATGTTGTGCGCAACCTCTTTCATCGGCTGCAAATCTTTTATGCTTTACCGCTGCAATAAAAAGAGTACCAAGGAAAATAGCCGCTTAAGCGAGGATTGAACGACATGACATCGCTCACTGCGTTGCTCTGCAATTGGCCACTCGTTGGTCAGATCCGCGAGGGCGCGGACCGCGCAGGCTTTAAGGAGATAGGATAAAGAAAAATGTAGGTTCCTACGATGCACACCTCAAATGCTCTGGATCCGCAGTCGCCACAGGCACGCGTCATTTACGATTTGGGGATTGTTTCAACGATCGTCTTCATCCTCGTTTTCGTCATCGTAACGGGCGCGATCGTCTACGCGATCTTTCGTTTCCGCGGGCGCGACGGCGACCTTGAGCCGAAGCAAATCGCGGGAAATAAGAGAGTGGAAATGATCTGGACGGCGATTCCGCTTTTGATTGTCGTGTTCCTTTTTGCGCTAACAATCACGCCATGAATCTGGTTGATCCGCCGCCGGTGCCTTCCCCCGATTTAGTCGTGACCGGACATCAATTCTGGTGGCAGGCCGATTATCCGGCGTCGGGAGTTGTGACGGCGAATGAGATCCACATTCCGGCCGGCAAACCTTTGTCCGTCCTCTTGGATTCAAAGGATGTGCTGCACGAATTTTGGGTGCCCAAGTTGACGCGCAAAATGACGACGGTGCCCGGCCAGGCTAACCACATCTGGTTACAAGCTGGCTCCTCGGCTTTGGCAGCGCGGTTAACGCAAGAGGAGGAAAGCTGATGAATCTGCATTCGTTTAGCGCAGCGTTCTTAGTCGCGGATGTTGTCAAGGTGTTCAATCCGCAGTCGCCGCAGGCGCGCGCGATTTTTGATCTGGCCATCGTCGTCATTGTCGTGATGGTGGTCATTTTCGCGGTGGTCGTCGGCATCGTGATGTATGCCCTGCTGGGTTTCCCCCGATGGCGCGAAGGCGAACGCGATCCGGAGCAGGTCGAAGGGAATAACACGATCGAGATTGTGTGGACGGCGATACCGCTTGCCATCGTTACCATTCTGTTCGTGCTCTCGGCGCGAACCATGGGCATCTCTGACCCGCCGCCACCGCCGAAGCCCGACATCGTGGTGATCGGTCATCAATGGTGGTGGGAAGCGCGCTACACAAACTCGGGCGCTATCGTAGCAAATGAGATTCATATTCCAGTGGGCAAAGCAGTCGCGCTAAGATTGGATTCCGTGGACGTGCTGCACGAGTTTTGGGTGCCGGAGTTGGCGCGAAAACTTACGACGGTGCCAGGTCATCCGAATCATCTCTGGATTCAGGCGGATAAACCCGCGACGTATCTCGGGTTTTGCACGGAGTTCTGCGGGACACAACACGCATGGATGCACTTTCTGCTGGTCGCCGAGCCGCAGGAGGAATTTCAGAAGTGGGAACAGGCGCAACTTGCCCCTGCGCCTCCGCCAGCGAGTGAAAATGCGCAGAAAGGTCTCGCGCTGTTCGAGCAAATGACTTGCGTAAACTGCCACGCCATCAAAGGCACAATCGCTTCCGCAACCTTCGGGCCGGACCTCACCCATTTCGCGAGTCGCAAACAACTCGGTGCGGGAATCGTGGCCAACACGCCGGAAAACTTGCGCCGTTGGCTGCACGATCCGCAGCAGGTGAAGATCGGGGCCAAGATGCCCAACTTCAAATTTACAGACGAACAAGTCACTCAGCTTGCTGATTACATCGAAACATTGAAATGAACACAGACGTGAAGCAGACAATCTTGTCTGCCTCTTTTCATGGAGGGGCCATCTCCAAATCGCCCAGCGGCGGACCGGAGGCCGCCGCTCCTTGCAACAGACACTCGCAGGCAGGATTGCCTGCGTCACCGCGGGCGAGAAGGTGAAATGAACGGGACCACGACGATTACCGCCACAGTCGCGCATCTGCTGACGCCCGCGGAGCGACAGCACTGGAAGCTGGCGTGGCTTTCGTCTGTCGATCACAAGCGCATCGGCATTCTCTACATGCTGACGGCGCTCGCGTTCTTCGTCATCGGCGGGATCGAAGCGCTTTTGATACGGCTCCAATTGATCGTGCCTAACAACACGTTGTTAGCTCCCGATACTTACAACTGGCTGTTCACTATGCACGGCACGACGATGATTTTTCTCGTCGCGATGCCGGCGGTGTTCGGCATCGCTAACTACGTTTTGCCGCTGCAAATCGGCGCGCGCGACATGGCCTTCCCGCGCCTGAACGCGCTAGGTGTGTGGCTGGTCCCGTTCGGAGGTCGGCTGGTTCGCGTACACGCCGCTGAGTGAGGCGCCCTATTCCTCGCAGCTCGGCGTAGATTACTGGGCGATATCGCTGTTGGTGCTCGGCATCGGCTCGGTGAGCACTGGCATCAATTTCATCGTCACGGTTTTAACTCAGCGTGCGCCAGGCATGACGCTGCGACGGCTTCCATTGTTCACGTGGATGATCTTCTGCAACGCGTTCCTGGTGATTCTGGCGCTGCCCATTCTCAATGCGGGGCTGGTAATGTTGCTGATCGATCGACTGCTTCAGGGACGATTCTTCCTCCCGTTCGGCGGCGGCTCAGCCATCATGTGGCAGCACATTTTCTGGGCATTCGGGCACCCGGAAGTTTATATCGTCGCAATCCCGGCTTGGGCCATCCTGTCGGAAGTGATCCCTGTTTTTTCGCGGAAACCGATTTTTGGCTACCAGTTTGTCGCTGCTTCGACCGTGGTCATCGTCTTTTTGAGTCTGCTGGTCTGGGCACATCACATGTTCACAGTCGGGCTCGGACACGCGGTCGATCTTTTCTTTGTCGCGGCCAGCGTGCTTATCGCCGTTCCAACCGGTGTGAAGCTGTTTGCCTGGAGCTCAACGATGGTCGGCGGCCGTGTGCGATTTACCACGCCGATGCTTTTCTGCGTCGCAGCTCTGCTGCAATTTCTGATCGGCGGACTCACCGGCATCAGTCACGCGGTCGCGCCGCTCGACTGGCAAACCAAGAACAGCTACTACCTGGTCGCACATTTTCATAACATTTTTGTCGGGCTGATCGTCTTCGCGATCATGGGTGGGGTTCATTATTGGTTTCCGAAAATGAGCGGTCGAATGATGTCGGAGCGGATCGGCAAATGGACTTTTTGGCTGATGACCATCGGCTTCAACCTGACGTTCATGATTCAACACGTGCTTGGATTGGCCGGCATGCCGCGGCGGACCTTTACCTATCCGGACTTGCCGGGCTGGGGCTGGATGAACATGGTCTCAACCATCGGCGCATTTTTCATGGCGGCCGGGTCCATTTTGTTCGTGTGGAATTTGGTGATCAGTCTCTTCCGCGGGCAACCGGCGGGCGATAATCCGTGGAATGCTTGGACGCTGGAATGGGCGACCACTTCACCGCCGCCGCATGAGAATTTTGATGCGCTGCCACCGATTCACAGCCGACGTCCGCTCTGGGATTATGCGAACCCTGATCGTCCGGACCCGGTCGTACCCGTAGGAGGAGCGATCGACACCTTTCGACCGGACAAAATCAAAGCCGGCGTCCTCACTTTCATCATTTCCGAAGCAGGCTTCTTCGGAGTGCTGATCCTCGCCTATCTGTTTTATAACGCGACTTCGCAGAGTGGGCCCGGGGCGCAGCAGTTGGACGTGCTTAAGACGACCATCTTCAGCATCTGCTTGTTTGCGAGCAGCTTTACAATCTGGCGGTCCGAAGCGGGCCTGCGTGCAAACAAACTTGGGAAAATGAAGGCTTGGCTTATCGCGACGATTGTGCTCGGAGGCATTTTCATCGTCGGCCAAGCATTGGAATACTGGCATCTGTTTCAGAGCGGCGTGACCGTGGGGCTGGATCTTTTCGCGACGACATTTTTCACGCTTACTGGGTTCCACGGATTGCACGTCAGCTTCGGTTTGCTTGCCTTGCTGGTCGTGCTCGGTGTAGCTCTTGTCAGTAATCTCAAACACGGTCGTTTCCCCGCGCTTGGCGCAGTCGGTTACTACTGGCACTTCGTCGATGTCGTGTGGGTGTTCGTGTTTTCGATCGTTTACCTCTGGCCTTTAATCCGATGACGACACAGCAATTTCTCAATTCTGCATGGACATGGAATACAACAGCGCTCGTCTTAAGCGGCGTTGCACTTATCGCGTATGCGTGGGCCTTCGGCCTCAATCGTCGCATTCCGTATCTGCTTGCAGCACTTGGCGTGTTTGTGCTGACGTTAGTGTCTCCGCTTAATGCGCTGGCAGCGGGCTATCTTTTCAGCGCCCATATGTTGCAACACATTTTGTTACTGCTGATTGTGCCCGCGCTGCTTTTGATGAGTCTGCCGCGCAGTGTGTCGCTCGGATCGCGCTCATGGCTCATTGCCAATCCGTTCGTCGGATGGATCGCCGGTGTCAGTGCAATGTGGTTGTGGCATGCACGGCCTCTTTGCAATGCCGCAGTCTCATCACAGTTCGTTAACGCGCTGCAAATTTCTTCGCTCCTCTTGTTAGGCGCGATTTTCTGGCGACAAATTCTTGCCCCCCGCGAGGATGAGCGCATATCGCCGCCCGGCGCAGTGCTTTATCTCTTCAGCGCCTGCGTCGCCTGCAGCATTCTCGGAATTCTCATCACCTTCTCGCCGGTGAGCGTATGTCCGATTTATGCCCAACCGCCGGCTGATCGCCTGGGCATACTGAATTTAATTCACACGAAGTGGGGTCTCACTCCGGAGACAGACCAACAGGTCGGCGGTCTTCTCATGTGGGTGCCGATGTGTCTGGTTTATCTGAGCGCAATCGTTGCGCAGCTTGCGCGCTGGTTCGCCCATCCTGTCGCGAGCGCACCAGTCACGGACAAAGCTTTATGACAGACGAAACACATCCGAACGTGCGCCAGGGCTGGGAGCCGTTGCCACACGAAACGCTGCCTCGTCCGAACTTTTTCCCCGCTGGCCTGGCGATGGGAATAACGTTCCTTTTGTGGGGCCTGATCACCTCATGGGTTATCCTCGCAGTTGGCATCGGTCTTTTTTGGGCATCGCTCGCCGGATGGATTTACGAAATTCTCCGTGAACCAAGTCATCACTGATCAACCATTGCCAGAACGACCGGTGACGCCGGAGGAAATGACCCGCCGACGTTTCCTGGAGAAACTCTGTATCGGGCTCAGCGGTGTATGCGCGGCCATTCTTGGGATTCCGCTCGTTGGTTTTGTAGTCGCGCCGATTTTTCGGAAGACCACAGGCAAATGGATTTCCGTTGGTAACATCACGGACTACGAAGTTGGCAAAACGGTTAGCGTCGCCATCACCGATCCTTCGTCACTTCCATGGGCGGGGATTACCGCAAAGAGCGCACTGTGGCTGCGCCGCGTGAACGACGTCGACTTCATTGCATTCTCAGTCAACTGCACGCACCTGGGCTGTCCGGTGCGCTGGCTGCAGGACGCCGATCTGTTCATGTGCCCCTGTCACGGCGGCGTTTACTACTCTGATGGAACCGTCGCTGCCGGGCCGCCGCCAAAGCCGTTGATTCGCTACGATGTGCGGACTGCAAACGGCCAGGTGCAGATCAAAACGATGGCCATTCCGATCACCACGACCTTATGAAGCCGCTCGTCGGCACGTGGCCACTTAAGGAAAGCCGCGACCAACGGTCGCGGCTACAGACGCTATGAAACGGCTCATTATAGGGTCGTGGCGTTGGCTGGATGATCGGCTCGGGATTTCGGCGTTGATCGGCCCGAGCTTGAAACATCTCGTCCCGCATGACGCCCGCTGGTGGTACGTCTTCGGCAGCGCCACGCTGGTCGCGTTCATCGTTCAAGTGGTAACCGGAGTGGCCCTGGCTTTTTCCTACGCCTCATCCTCGTCGCAAGCTTACGAGACGCTGCAATTCATCACTAACGAAGCGCCTTTCGGCAGGTTCCTTCGAGGGATGCATTACTTTGGCGCGTCGGCCATGGTGCTGATGGTAGGGGCGCATATGGCGCAGACATTTTTGTTTGGCTCCTACAAGTATCCGCGCGAGATGAATTGGACGACCGGTGTGCTGCTGCTTGCATTCACGATAGTGATGGGATTCACCGGCCAACTGTTGCGCTGGGACCAAACCGCCGCGTGGTCTGTCGTCGTAGCTGCTGAACAGGCGGGCCGGGTGCCGTTCATCGGCGATTTTCTGGCGCAATTTATCCTCGGTGGAACAACGATCGGTGGCGCAACGTTGAGCCGCTTTTTCGCCATCCATGTTTTCATCATGCCCGCGCTCATATTCCTTTTCATCGGCATACATCTCATGCTGGTGTTGCGCCACGGCATCGCCGAGCCGCCGGTTGCGGGCATGGTAGTCGAACCGGCAACCTATCGAGCCGAATATGAAGAACGGATGCACAAGACCGGGCGTCCATTCTACCCCGAAGGCGCCTGGCGGGATTTCGTTTTCGGTACCGGGGTGCTCGTGGTGATCGCGTTGCTTTCGTACTTTGTCGGGCCGCCAAAGCTCGACGCCCCGCCGGACCCTAGCGTCCTCAATGCCGACCCGCGGCCTGACTGGTATTTGCTTTGGGCCTTCGCGCTGCTCGCGTTGATCCCGCCGGAGGTCGAAGGCTACGTCATGATTCTCACACCGGTGATCATCGGCATTGTTTTGCTGGCGGCGCCGATACTGAACAACAGAGGTGAGCGCGCGCCATCGCGGCGCCCATGGTCAATTGCTGTGGTTCTGCTCAGCGTAATCCTGATCGGCTCGCTTTGGATAGCGGGCGCAAACTCGCCGTGGTCTCCAAACTTCGATCCGCAACCGCTGCCGGAAAAAATAGTTGGCGCAACCAGCGGACCAGTATTCACCGGTGCAAAACTCTTTCGCGACAAAGGCTGTCTCAACTGTCACCTCATTCATGGTTACGGCGGACGTCGAGGTCCCGATCTCACCTATATCGGTGATCAACTTGCCGAGAGCGACATCGTCATCCGCATTGTTAACGGGGGCGTGAACATGCCCGCCTTCGGCAACTCACTCAAGCCGGACGAACTCGCGCAGATCACCGCTTTCCTTCAATCGCGCAAACGCCCAATTCGACCGCAAGATCAACCGCCAATGGCACAAAATTAAGTCTTTCGTCGATGGTCGTAGCCCAAATTTTCTCGCGCTTTACCGTTGCCCATGAAAAAGTTAGCAACGGAGATTGTCGCTCAAGCTATTAAATTACGATGACGTCGCTCACAGGCTTGCTTTCGAAATGGCCGCTCATTCGTCAGATTCGTGAGCGGGCCGACGGCACAGGGTTGGAAGTGATGTCGGACAAAACGCGCGCGATGCACGCGCGGATCGACGGCGCGCAAGTGGCGCGATCGATTTGCCCGTACTGCGGAGTTGGTTGCGGTCAGCTCATTTATCATAAGGACGGTAAGCTCGTCTCCATAGAAGGCGACCCGGAGAGTCCGATCAGCCAGGGTAATCTTTGCCCGAAAGGCGCGGCTTCTTATCAACTGCTGACGCACG
>VBQC01000198.1 GCA_005887825.1 Verrucomicrobiota bacterium
TCGCTGGGTGATGAAGGCAAAAGAACGCGGCGCGACGATCATTCATGTCGATCCAAGATTCTCCCGCACGAGCGCGCTGGCTAATATCTGGGTGCCGATCCGCGCCGGCAGCGACATCACGTTTCTCGGTGGAATCATCCATCACGTCATCGAGAACGAACTTTTCTTCCGCGATTACGTTGTTCACTACACGAATGCATCCTGCATTTTGCGCGACGACTATCGGGATCCGGAAGATAACGCCGATGGTTTCTTCTCCGGCTGGAACGAAGACACGCGCAATTACTCGATGCAGAGCTGGCAATACAAAGGCGAAGGCCTCAGCTTTCCTGAGCGCGATCTCACATTGCAAGATCGACAATGTGTTTTTCAAAAATTGAAACGCCATTTCGCGCGCTACACACCGGAAATGGTCGAGAAAGTCTGCGGCATCCCGCCGGCGCTTTTTCACAAAGTTGCCGACACACTCGTTAGGGCATCGGGCCCGGACAAAACGGCGGCGATTTGTTACGCCGTTGGCTGGACGCAACACTCCAAAGGGGTGCAAATCATTCGCACCGCGTCGATCTTGCAATTGTTGTTAGGCAACATCGGCCGGCCCGGCGGTGGCATTCTCGCGTTGCGCGGCCACGCATCAATTCAAGGCTCGACCGATATCCCGACGCTCTATGACATTTTGCCCGGTTATCTGGCGATGCCGCTCGGCGGAAGTGACGAGACGCTGCAAAAATATCTCGATGCGCGCACCCCGAAGACCGGGCTCTGGTCGAACACGCCCGCGTATTTCATCAGCTTGTTAAAGGCCTACTACGGCAAACGCTCGACCGCAGAAAACGATTTCGGTTACAACTGGCTTCCGAAACTCACCGCCGATCATTCCTTCTTCGAATATCTCTACGACATGGCGGACGGAAAAATGGAGGGAATGTTTTTGATCGGGCAGAATTCGGCTGTCGGCGCGCCAAACTCGCGTTTTCAGCGGAAGTCGATGGCGAAACTAAAATGGTTTGTCGTGCGCGACATGGTGGAAACCGAGCCGGCCAGGTTTTGGCGTGACTCGGCGGAAATCGAGCGCGGCGAATTAAAAACGGAAGAAATCGAGACGGAAGTCTTTTTCTTTCCCGCGGCCGGCCATGCGGAAAAAGAAGGCGCGTTCACGAATACACAGCGGCTTTTGCAATGGCGCGAAAAAGCGGTCGAGCCGCCGGGGGATTGTCGATCCGAAGCGTGGTTCATTCACCAGCTCGCCTTGCGCTTGATCGTGAAAGCGAAGGCGTCCGACGACCCAATCGACGAGCCGTTGCGCGCGCTCGATTGGTGGTATCCGGAAGACGAGCTCGGCGAGCCGAAAATGGAAGCGGTGCTCGCGGAGATCAACGGCTGGAAAACAGAGCTGCAATCAAACGCAGAAGGAATTCTTTTTGGGAAAGATCGAGAAGGGCGCCACCATCATGGTCCGCAGGTCGCCGATTACAACGAATTAAAAGCTGACGGATCGACTGCGTGCGGTGCCTGGATTTACTCCGGCGTTTTCAATCGCGACGGCGTGAACAAAGCGAACACGCGCCAGTCGAAAGATTATCTCGGACACGGCTGGGGCTTCAGTTGGCCGAGCGACCGCCGCATCATTTACAATCGCGCAAGCGCGAAGCCAAACGGCGAACCGTGGAGTGAACGGAAGAAACTTGTCTGGTGGGAATCGGAAAAATGGACCGGCATCGACGTTCCTGACTTTAAGCCAAGCAAACCTCCGAATTACCGACCGCAAGGCAACGAGGCTGGGCTTGACGGCCAGCGCGGCGATGCGCCGTTCATTTTGCACGAGGACGGCCTCGGCTGGATGTATGTGCCGAAAGGTTTGCAGGATGGTCCGCTTCCGACGCACTACGAACCGCTGGAATCGCCCGTGAGAAATCCGCTCTATTCGCGCGACACCAACCCGGTGGTGAACTGGTTCACACGAAACGAAAACCGTTTCGCGCCCCCGGGCGATCCGCGTTTTCCTTACGTGCTCACCACTTATCGGCTGACCGAGCACCATACCGGCGGCGGGATGTCCCGTTTCCTGAGCCATCTTTCCGAATTGCAGCCGGAAATGTTTGTGGAAATATCGCCGGAGCTGGCGAGCGAACTCAAGATCAGCAATAGCGACTATGTTTGCATCGTCAGCTTGCGCGGTGGTATCGAAGCGCGCGCTCTCGTTAGCCGCCGGATTCGACCGATGAACTTGAATGGAAAAACCGTGCATCAGGTTGCAATTCCATTTCACTTCGGAGCGGCCGGTCCGTTGCGTGGCAATGCTGCCAATAATCTCGTCGCCATTTCGGGTGAGCCGAATGTCACGATCATGGAAAGCAAAGCGCTTGTCTGCAACATCATCCCGGGACGCTTGCCGCGTGGCGCAGCATTTCTAGACTGGATCGAGCATTACGCGCCGCAATCCGGACAACCGCCAAATTTGCATCCCGAGCAACCGCCGCCCGGCGCGCCAACCGGCGGAAGATTTTCGCGTACTCCCGGCAGGGAGGGCAAAACGGAATGAGCGACAACCAGCTGGGGGGTGCGACCGCATCATCGCCGGCGTGATGGCTGTTTCGATTCTGCTCCCGATCATCGTTAGGCCGCCTCGACGCCAATGATCGGTGTGAATGTCAGTCTGCGCTATTTTTTGCTGGCTTCGCCCCCTGCATCGTGACATTCTTAAGCGACCAGCAGAGACCCTGCACGCGAAGAAATTGAGACAGGATTTATGATCGGTCTGCTTTCGAAATGGCCGCTCGTTCGACAGATTCGCGAACGTAAAGATGGTACCGGTCTCGAAGCGATGTCGGAGAAGACGCGCGCGATGCACGCGCGGATCGACGATGCGCAAGTGGCGCGATCGATTTGCCCGTACTGCGGAGTGGGCTGCGGGCAGCTCATTTATCACAAGAACGGCAAGCTCGTCTCCATCGAAGGCGACCCGGAGAGTCCGATCAGCCAGGGGAATCTTTGTCCAAAAGGCGCGGCTTCGTATCAATTGCTCACGCACGATCGGCGCGAAACGAAAATGAAATATCGCGCGCCGCGCGCGAAAGAGTGGACAGAAATTTCACTCGATCGCGCGATGGACATGGTGGCGGACCGCGTCTGGGAATCGCGCAAACGCACGTTCGTTCATAAGAAAGACGGCGCGACGATCAATCATACGACCGCGATCTGTCATCTCGGCGGCGCGACGCTCGACAACGAAGAAAATTATCTGATCAAAAAACTTTTCACTCTTGGCCTGGGGATGGTCTGCATATCCAACCAGGCCCGGATATGACATAGCAGCACGGTGCCCGTTCTGGGCACCTCCTTCGGCCGGGGCGGAGCTACGACTGCGCAGCAAGATCTCGCTAACGCCGATTGCATCTTAATCGAAGGCTCGTCGATGGCCGAAGCTCACCCGGTCGGTTTTCGCTGGGTCATGAAAGCAAAGGAGCGCGGCGCGACCATTATTCATGTCGATCCAAGATTTTCGCGCACGAGCGCGCTGGCCGATATCTGGGTGCCGATGCGCGCCGGCGGCGACATTGCGTTTCTTGGCGGGATCGTCAGGCACATTATCGAGAACAATCTTTTCTTTCGCGACTATGTCATGCACTTCACCAATGCCTCCTGCATTCTGCGCGAAGATTTTCGCGACGCGGAAGAAGGCGCGACCGGCTTTTTCTCCGGCTGGAACGGGGAGCAATGCGGCTACGACAGGAAAACCTGGCTGTACAAAGGAGATCACGGCCTTAGTTTCCCCGAGCGCGATCTGACCTTGCAACATCCGCG
>VBQC01000288.1 GCA_005887825.1 Verrucomicrobiota bacterium
ACTGGCGCGAAGGTCAAAATGCCGAGCGAGCGAAACGCTTTTTTGAAGCGGCGCTGGCGTATCGGCGCGCGTTGAGCTCAGCCACACCCGCCATTCCAGTTGAGTTCATTGGAGAACGATTAGACGCGATCGAGAAAGAACATCCGGGGGAGTTTAGACAGGCGACTGACCTCATTCGAAGATACGATGGCCGTGACATTACGCCGCGCCCATACGGAACGCCGGGCGGATTGACAATCCCGGCCGTCAGTCCACGACCGACGCCGCTGCGAACCCCGTCACCTACGGCATCACCAACGCCATAACAACATCGACGTTCACTCTTTCACAATCTTTCCGCCCCCGCGATTTGTCATTCCGATCGAGCGAGGAATCTCAGAGTCAAACGTGGTGGTGACGCTAGAGAACATCTGTGTGACGCTCGATCTTGTGGGAGGTCCTTCGCTTCGCTCAGGATGACCGCGCGAATTTGTTCGCGAGGGATCTTCCCGCCCCGCATCCTTGTCATCCCGAGCGAAGTCGAGGGATCTCTCAATTTGTCCAACGCATCAATGTCTCGTGAACGGTGGTAAGGGATCAGTAATTGCTGACCCGCCACAGCGATTCACTATTCACTCCTTCACAATCTTCCCGCCCCAGGAAAGAACCTTCGCTTTCGCGCCGGCGGCTTCAGCTTCCTTAATGTTGCCGGCGCGATTGTAGAACAGCGAGAGACTTGTCCAACCGATCTGGTCGTTAGGCCGAAGTTCGACTGCTTTTTTTCCTGCTTCGATTGCTTCTGTAAAGCGCCCCAGTTTCATCAGCGCCATACCAAGCGCATGCCAGCCGTCGAAAAAATCCGGGGCGATCTGAACACAACGCCGGTATTTCTCCACTGCGCTTTCCAAATCGCCGACGGCGAGATCGCCGTTCGCGTCATCAAAGATTTCGTCGAGCGTATCCACGCCGGCTTAGCCTTTTGCAAATTGCACGTTGGCCGCCTGCTGCCGTTCGCGCAGCCATTCGTAAAAAACAATTTGTTCTTTGCTACCTAAGAGCCTCTTTTCAAACGCTGCTTTCTTCTCGCGATCGTTTGCGTCTGCCGACGGCTCGCGTTTCTCCAACACAGCGATGAGTCCAGCGTTGTCCGCGGGGAGAAAGTCGCTGATCTCGCCCGCATTCAAGTATGCTACGGCATTTTTTATCGCCGTAAGATCGGCCTGCTCCTTCTTCAGGTCTTTGTCTTTACCCTCCGCTGATTCATCAAACAGCGAAAACGGCGGCACCTTCTCCACCTGTACTCCCGCCTTTTGAACCGCAGCTTCGAGCGGCTGGCCAGATCTAGTTGCTTCGCGCAGCTGCTGGGCGATCTCCGCGCCTTTCGTTGACATCAGCTCGCGTGATCGAGAGCTTTTGATGGCATCCACGATTTTCGGTTTCGCCTCTTCAATTGTAAGTGGACGCGCCTCGACAATCCCGGCGAGATGCAAAATATAAAACCCGTCCGCCACCTGGATTGGATCGCTGTTCGGCTCCTGCATCGATAGCTTAAACGCAGCGGCGCCAAGTTGTGGATCGACATTCAACTGCGGATCTGGCGCTGTTGCGGTGAATTCACCGGTTGTCCGGATTGGCAACTGAAATTTCGCGGCTGCCAGCGTGAAATCCGCGCCTTTTTCCAAGAGTGCCTGGGTGAAATCGTTAGCGCGATCGGAAAGCTGCTGCAAGGCCTCGATACGCTCTTTGCCAGTCAATTTCTTTTGCTCATCAGTTAAAGCCAGATTGACAAACTCGACCTTGCGTTTCTCATCGCTTTTGAGCTCAGCCTTATGCGCTTCATAATACTTCTGCGCATCCTCATCGCTGACTGCGATGTCCTTGGCAAAATCGGCAGGCCGCAGCCGAATTAGGCTCACATATAATTTGTCGTGACCCCGCGCGTAATCCGCGTCGATCTCTGCTTGCGGGATGGAGACGCCGGCAGACAGGAGTTGTTTAATTTGATTCAAGCAAAGCTCATCGCGAACCAGTTGCTCGATGTGTTCCTCGTTAAGACCATTCGGCGCCAATGCATTCTGCACAAAATCGCTGAACTTCTTCATGTCGAAGCCCGACTCGCCTTGGAATACCGGCAATGCGCGCACGACATTAGCGATCTCAGAAGAGTCTGGACGAATGCCGAGTCGGGCCGCCTCGTGACGCAAAACCAGCAAATTCAAAATGAATTGGACATAAACCTGGTTCTGATTCTGGCCACCCCCAATCGTCAGATTTTGGACAAAATCAGACATGCCAAGAGCCTGCGCCAGACTGAATAACCGCACCGTTTGCTGGGCTTCCAGCGTCGAAACGTTGCGATCATAGATGCGAGCGAAGTGATCGGAGCGCATGGCACCGTAATCCGGCCGTTGCACGAAATAGAAAACGAACGGAATCGCGAGAATAGCGATCACAATCATCAGCCAGTGACGATGCTTGCGCAGTAACTTCATCATAACGGAACAAATTGTAGTGGCGGCTGTCCTCAGCCGCAAATCTGTAGCCGCAGACCTCCGGGCGGCGCGGTGCGCCGGATATATGCACCCAGTCGCGCTATTGTCTACCACGGGTGGGTGATAGTTTTTATGCCACCTTCTTCTCGGGTACTCTTTTGTGTTA
>VBQC01000199.1 GCA_005887825.1 Verrucomicrobiota bacterium
TACGGATTTTTCCCGCAATCGTTTGTGCGAATGGTCGCGCCTGCGTTTCGCACTTATCTCACCGCAAACAAACAACCATGATTACCGCGCCGGAACTTGAGATTGCGGTGCTGGTGCTGGGAATGGCGATTCTGATTGTGGAATCCTTCGCCACACGGATCGACAGGCGTTTTTTGGCTTTCGCTGCAATTGCAGGCCCCGGCTTCGCTAATTTTGCCGGTGAAATCATGATCTTCTTTGGCGCGTTCCGAAACGGGTGGGACATGGAGCGCTTTCATATTTTTCAAGTCGCGACCGTGCTTGGACTCTGGGGCGTTGTGATCTCGACGGTTTACATGCTGCGGGCTTATCGAAGAACTTTTATGGGAGCGCTTGGCGAACGCCTTCGGGGCCGGAAAGAACTTGCCGATCTTCGACCGGCCCTCCGCTTGCCGGTGACGCTGCTTGTGGGCGCATTGCTTTACTACGGATTTTTCCCGCAATCGTTTGTGCGAATGGTCGCGCCTGCGTTTCGCACTTATCTCACCGCAAACAAACAACCATGATTACCGCGCCGGAACTTGAGATTGCGGTGCTGGTGCTGGGAATGGCGATTCTGATTGTGGAATCCTTCGCCACACGGATCGACAGGCGTTTTTTGGCTTTCGCTGCAATTGCAGGCCTCGCTGCCGTGCTCGTCGCCAGCTTTTTCGTCGCGCCAGGCGGGCCGCCGGATCAAGCGACTGGGTTCTGGAGCTTTTACACCGCGGACCGGCTGGCGATCTTCTTTAAGCAGTTCGCGCTACTGACTACGATCCTGGTCCTGATCATGATGATCGATTACGCGCCCGTAGTCCGGGATTCGTTTCCGGGATCAAGCCTTCAGGCAGGACTCGGCGAATTTTTCGCAGTCCCGATTTTCACGTGCGCAGGCCTCATGTACATGGCATCAGCGATCGATTTCATTTTCATCTTCGTCTCGCTCGAACTGGTAACGATTTCGTTTTACGTGCTCGTCAGTTTTACGCGGCGCAATCCGGCCACGCTCGAAGCGGGCGTAAAATATCTGGTCTTAAGCGCGCTTTCGACGGCGTTCTTTGTTTACGGAATCACCTGGCTTTTTGGAGCGACGGGTGAAACGAACCTGCAACGTATCACGGTCGCGCTGACCAATCCTTCGACCGAACACGGCGCAGCGCTTTTCGGCATGGTGCTCGTGCTCGTCGCACTCGGGTTTAAGCTCGCGGCGGTGCCGTTTCAAATCTGGGTGCCGGATGTTTACCAGGGCGCGCCAACACCGGTCACCGCATATCTCTCGGTCGCCTCAAAAGCCGCCGGATTCGTGGTGCTGCTGCGCGTCATGCGGCCATTCCTGATGCTCCCGCAAATGCAACGACTGATCGTTCTGGTCGCGCTGCTGACGTTGATTTACGGAAACCTCGCCGCGCTGCCGCAAACAAATCTGAAACGTCTGCTCGCTTACTCGAGCATCGCGCACGCCGGATATCTGCTCATCGGTGTGGCGTGCTTCGACGGGGCCGCGGTGACATTTTATCTCGCAGCTTATCTGCTCATGACACTGCTGAGTTTCGCGGTTTTGGTGATCGTCGCGCAACAAACTGGCGATCAGATTTCCGATTTCGATGGATTGGGCATGCGCTCACCCTTTCTCGCTTTCGCGATGTTAATCGGGATGGTCTCGCTCGCGGGTGTGCCATTTACCGCAGGATTCCTGGGAAAGTTTTTTATCTTCTACGCTGCAATTGCCCAGCGCCAGATCGCGCTCGTCGTCGTCGGTGTAATCACGGTGGGCTGCGGGTTTTATTATTATTTGAAAGTGGTCCGCGCGATGTATTGGCAGCCCGCTGCGAAGATCAACAAGATTCCCACCAGCGCGCTGTCGCGCATCGCGATCAGCGCGTTGATCGTTGCGACGATCTGGCTGGGCGTTTATCCGCAGCCGATCTTAGACGCGTTGAAACGTTAAAGGGTTACAAGAGTTACAACCGTGTTCGGCTTTTGCCTTTGTAACCTTGTAACGATGTAACAAATCACGGCTGAGCGATGCTAATCGCTCAACTCCACGTTCCAATAAGCAAGATCAACAAAGTGCCGCCAGCTCTCATGCTGCGGCGCTGAAAATGTGACGTGCACAAAGGGTCGCCACTTCGGCCGTTTCGGTTTCCGAATTAGGTGCATATGAGCTTCCTGCGGAAGCCGATTGCCTTTGCGCGTGTTACATGGGACGCACGAGCAGACGACGTTCTCCCATGCCGTCGTCCCTCCTCTATCGCGCGGTACGACATGATCGAGATTCAACTCGTTGCGCTCAAAAACCTGGCCGCAATACTGGCAGGTGTTTTTGTCACGCTCGAAAACATTGTGGCGCGTGAACTTCACTTCCTTTTTCGGGAGACGATCGAAGAAGAGCAGCACGATCACGCGCGGCACGCGGATCCTCCACGAAATTGTCGTGACCATTTCGTGTTCCGGCGCGGCCACGGAAAAATCGCGCCAACTCTCGAAATCGTGCGTCATGAAATTGTTGGCTTCATCAGACGAAACAACGTGGGCATGGCCCGCGTACACCAGCGCGAACGCGCGTCGCGCCGTGCAGATGTTTACCGCCTGCCAGAGACGGTTCAGCACCAAAACGTGACTGTTCAACAATGTATGCAAATCTCTATGGTGAATTATGTCGTCCGCCTTTTGCGGACTTCCACGTAAATTCGCGCGACGCTACCACTGCAATTTTCATTGTCAACGGATGGAGGGGGAGCGCGGATTACGCCAATCCTATTTGCCGCTAAATCGACTTGTCGATTGCGCAAGTGTTCATAAGGTCGCAGATATGGCAGGTCAAGGTTCCGCGGGCAACGTTCTTGCCGCGCTCTGCAGTTTCTTTATTCCCGGCCTGGGGCAATTACTCCAGGGCCGATTGTTGATGGCAATCGTCCAGTTTTGTCTGGCGGCGATCCTCTGGTTTGTGTTGCTCGGATGGATTATCCATCTTTGGTCGATCCTCGATGCCGCTCTTTTTAAGCCAGGGGAATAATTCAACCGCGAATTAACATGGATCGACACGAATGGATGGTCATTCTATCAATTTGTCCTCATTCATGTCCATTCGTGGTTAGATGAAAGCGCAATTCCCAGCCGAGCAATCTGAATCCGGAGAATTTCAACGGCAGGAGGATGCGTTTCGCGAATGGATCTCGAATGATGGATCGACTTCGTACCCCGCAATCGCCAATCGTTATCATCTTTACGTTTCCCTGGCGTGCCCGTGGGCAAGTCGCACGGTCATTTTTCGAAAGCTGAAAGGACTCGAAGAGGTGATCGGCATGACGGTTGTCGATCCTATTCGAGATGAGAAAGGCTGGGCCTTTCGCGATCCATCTGGAAAAATACCGCTCGGTGCGCCGTTTGAATCAACCGATCCGGTTAATAGCTTCCATTTTCTGAGCGAAGCTTACAAAGCAACCGATCCGGATTTCAACGAGCGCGTCACTGTGCCGGTGCTCTGGGACAAGGAGACGAAAAAGATCGTCAACAATTGTGAGGACGACATCTGCCGCATGTTCAACGACGTGTTTAATGATTTCGCCACGAATAAAGAAGTCGATCTTTTTCCAAAAGAGATCGAAGCAGAACACGCGAAGCTCTGTGATTTTCTTTATGACAACGTGAACAACGGCGTCTACAAAGCCGGGTTCGCCACGCACCAACGGCCGTATGAAATTTCCTGCCGGAAACTGTTTGAGGCGCTCGATGAGTTGGAAGCGCGCTTATCGAAAGGCCGCTATCTGTTCGGGAATCCCATTGTCGAAGCGGATTGGCGATTTTTCTGCACACTGATTCGGTTTGACGTCGTCTATCACGGCCACTTCAAGTGCAACATCCGACGCATTATCGATTACCCGAATCTTCAAGGATACTTGATGGATTTGTACCAGCAGCCAAGCATCACCGAGACCGTCAACTTCGATCACATCAAGCGTCACTACTACATGACGCAGACAAAAATTAATCCCACTCGAATCGTGCCGATCGGTCCCGAATTCGATCTGACGAAACCGCACGGACGCGGGAAAATCGTCTAAACCCAATTCACTTTTGACCCAACATTCAAGTCACACTTGACGCGATAGCGAAGCACGTCGAGAAAAGCAGAATGGGTTCCCAAGGTCCGGAAAAACCAGCTAAGTCGCTGCGCATTCTGGTTGTAGAAGATCATAGCGATACTCGGCAGACCTTGTCGCGCCTGCTCACTTATTTCGGCCACCAAATTTCAGTCGCCGATAATGCGCAGAGCGCTTTGGAAACCGTCCAATCGCAAAAATTCGATGTCGTCTTGTGCGACATTGGTCTTCCCGACGGAAGCGGTTACGAGGTGGTTTCCCAGGCAAAGCGAAAGCATCCGGTGAAGGCGGTTGCGATCACCGGATTTGGCACCGACGAAGACGTTCGGCGCGGCAAAGACGCAGGATTCGACCTTCATTTGGTCAAACCGATAGATTTCCACGAACTGCGCACAGTTCTCGCACAGGTCGGCGCTTAGGAATTCGCCTTCGCGGTCTTTGTCATGTCGAGCGGAGTCGAGACATCTCTCGTTGTTACTACTGGGCGATAGAATCCACATCTTCGACTCCATCTAAATAAATGAGATTGATTGATTGATTTGCTCAAATGAGCAATTATATTGTGTCAATTGAATAGAAACGTGATCTGAATGAAGGCAGCGACTCTCGAAAAGAAAACAGTCAGGGCAAAAGCGAAACATCCCACGGAAATGATTCGACGGATTCAGAAAGGGTTACCTTTCTCCGATCTAAAAGCGTTGCAGGACAGTATCGACATGCCGTTTGAGCAGCTCGCAGCAAAACTTTCCATGTCGCGATCCACATTGCAGCGGCGCAAAGCGAACGGCCGTTTGTCACCGGATGAATCCGACAAGGTCATGCGATTTGCGCGACTGCTTGAACACGCGGCGGACGTTTTTGGCGACATCGACAAGGCGCGAGCCTGGCTGAAACATCCGCAATACGGTCTCGGTGGCGCTGTGCCCTTGGAGTATGCGGAAACAGAAATCGGCGCGCGCGAAGTGGACAATTTACTCGGGCGAATCGATTACGGCGTTTATTCGTAACACGCGATGGCCTCAGCTTGGCGGATCGTGCGCGCGAGTCGCGCAAACACGGCGTTTACTGGAGAAGGCCCTTGGCAATATGGAGGCCGGTGGAACTCACCGGGCGTGCATGTCGTCTACGTGAGCGAACATCAATCCACCGCTGCGTTTGAGATCTTCATCCATCGCGTGCCATTTATCCTCGAGGAAAAATACAAAGCGTATCATTTGGAATGGCCGAACAGTCTCACGGAAATTTTTCCGGTGACGAAGTTGCCTGCAAACTGGCGCATTTCTCCGCCACCGGCGGAAACGAAGGACATCGGCGACCGCTGGGTGAAGGAAGGTCGTTCTGCGGTTTTGGCTTTGCCGAGTGCGATCAGTCCAGACGACACAAATTTTCTACTGAATCCCGAGCATCCAGGCTTCAAACGCATCCGCATCGCGCCACCCATCGATTACGATTTCGATCCGCGCCTGCTCGGCCGCTGATCGTCACGATCGGTCGCGCATTTTAAGACGCTCGTGTTCCCTCGATGTCTTGCCGAGCGTTACTACCAGCGGTTATGGGGCGATGCGGTCGGTGAGTGTGTCGTTATGGAAATCGGTGTGATCGCGCAAACGAATCCAACCACCGTCCTTCTTGGCGGTCTGCGCCACATTGTTTTTCTTACCAGTGGCGTAGTCTTCCCACGAATTGTAGCGGGCAACGGTAAGAAGCGTCCACGGACTGCCTTCCAAATGTTGCATCAACACGTTGCCCGTGCTTGTGTCAGTCGGCCCGCTTGGCGCCTCGCTGAGCATCTTCTCCAACCGGTCGCGATGACCGGGAGCGGGACGATAAACAGAAACCACATAAACCGATCCGGAAGTCTTGCTAGCTGAGTCACCGTCAATGCCCATGGCGCGAGTGAACTCTTCCCAAGATGGACCGTTCACAAAAGTATCGTTGTGCCAGTCGCTCAGGTCACGCTTGTCCTGAGGCACGGCGGTGCCAGCAGCTTCCACGGTTGCCTTTGTGCCGAGATGCTCAATGGCAACGTAATCCCATGCGTCGCCATCTTGATGGCGAAAGACAACAAAGTGTCCTGGCATGGGTGCTTTCGGATCCGGCGTTTTGAGCCAATCGCCCAACTGAGCGGCTTTGCCGAGAGCGGCCTTGGTAAAATGGACATGGTAAACGTCTGTTCGTTTGCCGGCCCCGGCGGGCGCGGCGGTCTTCTGAGTTGCGGCGGGCTTTGGTGTGCCCTGAGCCTGAACGAATGGAACAGGCGACAGGAGAAGGAATGTGGTTGCGAGGATACCTGTGATTGATTTCATGATGATGTTTTCTTTGCTAATCTTAGGTTGAATGGAGGCTCGTCCGGAATCCCGGGCACCCAGTCTAGGCGGGCCGCATTGGAAACGCGCGCGCTTCGTTACGCGTGCTGTTCCGCGAAGCTTATGCGGTCAGGCGCTTCCGATGTCAAAGTTTATTCTCCTGTGATTTCTGACTTCTGAAATCTGACCTCTGGATTTTTCCTTCATCCCCCTCTGATCCGTGATCTCTGGACTTCTTCCTTGCTCCTTCTTACTTTTTCCTGCAGGGCGTCCCCGTAGTTCAACGGATAGAACGGAGGTTTCCTAAACCTTAAATGTGGGTTCGATTCCCGCCGGGGATAATCTGCGTGACCCAATGCGTGTGAGACGCTTTGGGCAACGAGTGCGTCAGGTCTTCGATTGACTCGCTCACTCCCGTTCGCTCACCCTGACGGGCTTCGTCCATGTCGCTCGCTTCCCAGCGGCTCCATTCCCGCCGGGGATAAATGATCCAGAGCTATTCCTCGATCTGGAAGCAGCTATCGAGCGCACGAAGGGAACTGTTCCCGCCTAGATTTTTTTAGCGACACCTGTTTGGGCAATACCAAAAAGGTGTTCTTGCTCAGGAGCGTGATTTTTAAAAGGATCTGGGTGATGAGGAATTCTCCAGCTGAACCCAATCGCGAGTTCATGTTTCAAGCGATTATGAGCGCGCGGTGCGGACGCTCGGAGGACGCTCGGCCGCATCCGAAGGTGGGCGCACTAGTCGTGCGTCAAGGGTCCGTAGTCGGTACTGCTTATCGTGGCGAATTGGCTGCGGGCGAACACGCGGAGTTCACGCTACTCCAAAAAAAAGTCCCGACCGAGGACCTTGGCGGTACTACTCTTTTTACGACGCTCGAGCCGTGCACGACTAGAAATCACCCGAAGAAACCGTGTGTCGAGTGGATTCTCGAACGAGGTATTCACACAGTATTCGTGGGGATGCTCGACCCTAATCCCCAAGTCTACGAACAAGGCGTCAGAAGGCTGAGAAACGCCGGGATCTCCGTCGACTTCTTTCCAGCGGATTGTAGGGAGATGATGCGGTCGGACAACGACGCCTTCATAGAGCAGTTCAAGGCCAGCCCTGATCTGACTGGCAAAGTCTCCTTCAATTTTACGCATAACGAAGGCAAATTCACTCTCGGACACGGCGAGCTTACTTTCCAGACCCGGTGGAGTAATGCCAGTAATTCAAGAATTCATGTTTATACCGGTGGAAACTAACCTCAAGGGCCTAGGGCTTGCGCTAAGCGCGCGCTGCCTTTCTGATGTCAAGGACGCTAGTGCCTACGATATGAGTTCTGGTAACCAAACTCCCCGGGAGGTGGAATTCATTGTTTTTCAGAACAATATGGGACACTACGCGGTGGCCCGTGTTGTTGATGTGAAGGCACGGAGCCATGGCGACTCGTACGATGCGCTAATCGCAGAGTACTGGATCAATCCCGATGGTAGCGCACGGTTCGCGGAGTGAACAGTCTGGGCTTCGGCTTGAGGCAGAGCCATTTAGGTTGAGCTGTTCCCACCTAGATTTTTTGGCTACACCTTCTTTGGGCAATGCCAAAAACGTGTTTCACCCGGAACCGGTTTTTGGTTCAATGTGGATCGAATGAACGCCGGCCGACTTCATGCGGTACTTGAACACATCAAGCAGGATTATGAAAAAAATGAAGTACTGGGTCGGTTGAAGGCGACTGTCGATGCCTTGTCCGCGTCCATCAGTTCTGTGACGGAAGCAAACGCGACCGCGTTTCGAAGCGCATTAAGTGAATTGTACGCGGCTCTTGATCGATCTCCGACAGCGTCAGCGACGCCCAGCGAGTTAGAGATCATAAATGAGATAGGAGCTTCTGACAAAGTCGGCCTTGGATTAAGAGCAAAAATAGAAAATACGCTTGATAGCAATAACGTCACACCGGCGAACGCCCTGGCTGAGTTGCAAAAGATACTCGAAGTAATTACGCACTTTCAAGAAGTGGTGTTGGCTATGGTGGACGGGTTTGAAGCACTCAAGGTGCCGTATGAGGCGCTGGAGCCAGGAGAATCAGAGATTGGCGTGCTGGTCCCGTGGGCGGTCGTGCATTCAAGTTTAGAAGGCGTGCAGAAGGAGCTACATCGGTTCGACAATGCGCTGAAGGTGATTGGCGAGCTTGTGGAGGACAACGCTGAAAGCCCGGAGATAAGGTCGGTTGGGTCGAGTACGCTGCAGGTATTCACTAATTCGACGGCTGGGATAGCGCTTTGTTTTGCTGCCGCGATTGAACGTTTGTGTGCTTTGTACAAACAAATTTTGGAGATCAAATTGCTGCGAAAGCAGGTACGCGAAAAATGTCTGCCCGAAAATGTAAGCGCGTCGATCGAGGCACACGAGGAGCAAGTGGCGGAAAAGGGGATTGACAAGATTGTGGATGCTCTCATTCGAGAGTTCGGGGAAAAAGCGGGATAAAGAACGGCTAAACGAGCTACGCACTGGTTTGCGAACAGCGCTGCGTTTTTTAGCCGCGCAAATTGATGCGGGTGTCTCGATGGAGGTTCGCTCAGAGCCACCGAGGGCGAGGGACGTTGCAGAGAGTGAAGGTGAGGATGTGAAGAGCGCAAAAACGAAGCGAGCGCTGGAGAAAGCTCGGAAAATTGCTGCACGAATTCAGAGGGCGGGTGTAGCAATGCGAGCATTGAAGCGAGCCAGTGAGCCAATTCTGGCGCTAGAGTCACCAGTCGAAAAGAAGAAAGGAAGAGGTAAAAGGGAAACGTCGTAGCGTTTTGTTTGTATGTTTATATGCATCGGTGACCGTGACTGAACCCGTTCCCTGGCAGTTTACTCGGAGAGCGAAAAGAAAGCATGGTAGCGGGTGGTTTTTTGTGTCACCCACTGTGTCACCCGGCGGGATAAAATGGGCAAATACCTGATTACGCGTGAGGAGGTTAACAATTGTTCAACTGGTTTCCTTACAGCGGTTTGCGCACTGTTGATGAGCGCAGTGAATTGCAGCAAAAACGCGGTTTTTGCCTTAGGAAGCCTCAATACGCGCCGTCCTCCCAATTTGTGTAACCCGTTGTGTCACCCGGCGGGGTAGAAATGTGCAGATTACTGATTACGCGGGATGAATCGAAAGACCTAGCGTCAGCGACGGTATGCAACATCGTGAAAACGTGTGCAAACGCTCATTCTCGAATTAGAAATCCGTGTTTGGTCGGATTTGCCGCGAGTTCAATTTTGACGATTCCTACCTCTGAAAAGCAGTTTCACGAGGGGAAAACGTGCATATTCCCGCCGAATGCGTTTGCGAACGATTACGCAACGAAACGCAAGAACGCGCAATCTATTTGCCAAGTTCGTGTCAAGTGCCCTCGCGCGCGCACGCGCGATAGTTGTGACGAAAGACCAATCAGGTGATCGAAAAACTATTTCGCGTCCGGTTTCGGCAACGGAATCGAAGCTTGCCCAAATACGTAACGCCAACCAGTAGCCGTCCGAACATAAGTCTCACTGAACCAGACTTTGTAATCGAAGGGGTTTTGGTCTCTCGTGCCTTTGATCCTCAACAGCGCAGTAACAACAGCCGTATCGCGCCATACTCGCACCTTCTGCGTGCCTTCCTCCTCCTCCTGGTGCTCGTAGATCGTCCGTTTTTCTCGCGCTTCCTTGATCAAGTCGGCTTTCGTCAAAGAAGCACCGCGGTCTGTTACCAAAACAAAGTCATCGGCCAAAATCCGATCCATTATTGCGATGTCATTGGCCTTAACTGCCTTTTGGTACACAGTATCTAACGCGGCGACGGTGTGTGCGTCGACCCCGCCAGCTCCCAGAGTTGGCGAATGCAACGGTGGTAGCGTTGAGGGTATGTGCGTTTTAGGTGAAGCTGCGGCTACGCTTTGCTTCGGTAAAGCCAATGGCGGCGCGGTGAGCGACCGCAGAGAATCGTCAGGCGGGGTTGGTATTGGTACGATTGTGCTTTGGGCATCAGGTTGCCTGGCTTGTTGCTCCGACGTTCGGGTCGCCGTCTGCTCCGGCGCCAGGGTGGCCGTCTGTTGTGGGACTGCAGTCGGGGTTTCTTGTGCGGCTGACGAAGGGCTCTGCTCTGGAGCTGGCGTCGGGGTCGGTGTGGCTGGTGCAGGGGTGCGCTCTGGAGTCGGCGTGACCGTTTGCTGTGTCACCGGCCTCTTACCTCCGTTAACAAAGGTCGCCTGCAATCTTTTTCCATTGGCATCGACGTAAGTGACAGCTCCCTTCAATTTGCCGTGTACCATTTTGCCTGAATAACGGTTGATGACAACCGCGTATCTTCTGGCATCCGGAATGTTGGAGCCAGTGACGATTGTTGGCTCAACTTTATACCACGTCAGTGTACCAGAGCCAGCGGCGAATCCATTCTTGTCGCGCTTGCCGGACCACGTTGCCTCCTCGCCACGTTTAGGTGAATCATTCCAGACGAGCGTTTTTCCGTCTCTCGTGCGCTGATAAGAGCCGGCACCGTAAGCGACGCTCGCGAACAGAAGGAGGGCGCTGCAAACAAAAAGCGATCGGATGTTCATGCCGAAATGATCGAGCAAGCGGGCCAATACTCTCAACGTGTTGGCGTGATCTTCGACGACCAAAATTCGCAAGCTCCTGCCCCGCGGAGGCAAAGCTTCTGTTGGATCGTCGCTCATTGAAGCTGGTCAGCTCGGGTTTCCAGGGGATAGCAGGTTGCAAACGATTTCTTGCCGTACTTCGCGCTGGCGCGTGGTGGCTAGTGTGCCTGCGAGAGAGAGAAAGATTGGTTTGGTTTTCATGTTCGTATTTTGGTTCTGAGCCATTCAGCTTCCCGAAAAGAAAACACTGTGCCAATTGAAGATTGTTCCTATTCATCGGCGTCGAAAAGAAAAAATTTGTGTCACCCGTTGTGTCACCCGGGTAGGTAAAATGGGCGCATTGCTGATTACCCGTGATGATCGTGACAGTGACTCAAGATGTTAAATGCAGCGGTTTGCGCACGGCTGATGACATCAGCGAATTCCTGCAAAAGTGTCGTTTTTGCCTTAGGAAACCTCCGTTCTATCCGTTGAACTACGGGGACGACGACATTTTCGATCCATTCGACTCCTTTGCTCGCTCAGAACAAGTTTTTAGATTTTCGATTTCGGTTTGGGTTCTGCGCTTATGGCCGTGCACGCGATCGACCTTGCAAAACAATTTGCGCTTCAGCTCGGCGACGAAATTGCCGACTGTTACCGCATCGCCTTATTTGTCCGGCGTCTTCGGTGCGGCTGAGGCGACGAGTTTTTGGAAGCGCGGATCATTTCGGAGCGGATCGAACATTGGATCGAGCCGAAGTAGCGCGGGAGTGAGCGGCATGCCCGCAGCCAGCGCACCAGCGTACGGTATCGAGAGTAGTTTCTGTAAAGCGATGATAGCACGGTCGGGCTCTCCCATGCGCGCCGCCACCCGTGCAAGGATCTCGATCGGAATGGGACCAACTATCGCGTCTTTCTCGATCGGATTCACGGCGATGGCCCGTTCCGACAGAGCCAACGCGGCGGCCTTGTCACCGAGACCCATATTGACGAGCGCGAGATCTCCAATGAGGTAATAATTTTCCGGCTGTTCTTTGAGGAAAGGTTCCAGTTCGCTGCGCGCTTGTCGCCAACTTCCCTGGGCGGCGGCATGGTCGCCGGCGACTTCCTGCGCCCAGCCTAAAAAAAAGCGCAGCTCGCCATTGGAAAAACCCAACGCTGGATCAGGCTTGGCGAGTATTTCCTTAGCCGAGGAATGACCGGTGCAGGGCGGCGCTC
>VBQC01000293.1 GCA_005887825.1 Verrucomicrobiota bacterium
TATTTTCTTTTATGCCGTAGTCATACGCGGCGATGCGAAAACGGGTCGACGGCAACGCCCGTCTGTCTTGTCCGTCTGGCGATTTTTGGATCGACCATGGCGCACTGAGTTTGTCCTCCGGGTCCCAACGATAAATTTTCTTCGTTGAGACTTCGCAGACGTAATCCATTCCGATCACGCCCTCACCTTTAATGGCCCTTTGCGTTGCTTCTTCCGGGGAAATCTGTTCGGTTGTCAGACAGGCTTTCATCGCTCCGCGTGTGCGCAAATGCCGCGTGAGCGCGCGCGTGTCGATTCCTTTCGCGCCGGGGATCTTCCAGTCGCGCAAATATTCGTCCAGTGACATCTCGGAGCGCCAATTGCTGGGCACCTCGGTTAATTCCTCGATGACGAATCCGCGTACGTGTGGGGAGCGACTTTCCTGGTCGAGCGAGTTGATCCCATAATTTCCGATCAATGGATACGTCATCGCCACGATCTGTCCGTGATAGGATGGATCGGTCAGCACCTCCTGATAACCCGTCATGGCGGTGTTGAAACAAATTTCACCGACGCGTGTGCCGGCTGCGCCAAAAGATTCGCCCTCGAAATATCGGCCGTCTTCGAGGGCTAAAAGTGTGCGCACGTCACCGCGCAGTATCCAGCTTGCGAGTGAATTTTCAAATGCGTTGAAGTGTGAGGCAGACAATCTTGTCTGTTCATATTAATCGCCAGCGGCGGACTGGAGACCGCCGTTCCTTGGTTCGTTCCCAGTGAAAAAACCCGGATCGAAGTTTTCGATCCGGGTTTGAAATATTACCCCGCTGATGCCGTTTAGGCGGATCACCCGTTCCCTTTCAGTAACGGGTGGATGACCGTCGCCCCAGCGTCTGACTTCCAATCAAGGCTTGCCATTCTCTGCGACGACCCAGCCTCCTAGTTTTGTCAAATAGCGGTTCGGGAATCACACCTCGTAATCTCGAACATCGCAGGGTAAATCATGAGCCGTTGGTCGAGAGTTGAGAGAAAAGCACTGGTTTTCTTCCCAACCCTCAACAAACGGCTCTCTTCTCTCAAAGAACTATTCCCGCAGCGTCACTCCCAACTCGCGCTTTAGTCGCTCGCGAATCTTCGCGTGCGCCGCTGTTACTTCCTCATTTGTGAGTGTGCGATTTTTCGCGCGGTATGTCAATCTATATGCGAGTGATTTTCCGGATCCAATCGGATCTGCTCCTTCCTTTGTATTAAACAGGTCAAACAATTCTACGCTTTCGAGCAACGGTTCGGATGGCTCTTGAATCGCCCGCAGAATTTCAGCGTGGGTCAATTTCTCAGGCATGATCATGGCGATGTCGCGGGTAATCGATGGATATCGATCGAGCTCTCGAAATTTTTTTGCTGATGCGCCTCTGTCCAAAAAACGATCCGCATTCACCTCGGCAATGAACACCGAACCGGGCGCGCTCGATTTGTCCGCCGAGAGTTGGCCGGCGAACCCGATCCGCTCGTCATCGGAAAAAATCTCGACCGCGAGCGCGAAATCAGGATGTTTCGCCGCCCCGAGCGACAAATTTGGGACAATGCCTTCCAGTGTGCCCTTGAGATCAAACAAGTCGAGATTTCGCCTTGTCTGCGATCGCCAATTCGACGCGCTCGTGATATTTCCCCACAGTAAAATTCCGAGATGCCGTTCCTCGTCTTTGGATGGCGGGAATACACGGCCGATTTCAAAAAAGGAAACACTCTCGGCTCCAGCACGAATATTTCGTTCGAGCACGTCGACCAAACCGCTGATCAAATTTGGGCGGAGTGCGACGTGATCTTCGCTCAGCGGATTGCGCAGCTCGACCGCTTTGTTGGAAGCCATCGCGCTTCTCGAAATTAATTTTGATGTCCGCACCTCGGACCAACCAGATCCCGCTAATCGCTGTCGTACAACGATCGTCTCGAGATCGTGTGAACGGTCAGCCGCGCTCGTTGCCATAAAGCGTCCACGCGTTCTTCCCGGAACCTTGTCTATTCCGTACCCGCGGAGGACTTCCTCAATTAGATCGACGTCGCGCTGCAAATCGCGGCGATAACTCGGAATCTTCCAGGTTGCGGACTGCTTCGTGCCCGCGGTTTTCCGTAGCCCGAAACGGGTGAGAATTTCGTCAACAGTTTTTGGATCAATTGCGACACCGATTACGCGGGAGCATTTTTCGTAACTCAACAAGACGTCAGCTGGATCGGCTGGAAGTTCACCGGCAACATGAATTTCTTTCGCGGGAGTTCCCCCAGCGATATCGCCCATCAATTCGGCTGCGCGCTGCGACGCCCGCAAAATCATGTCCGGATCCACGCCGCGTTCGAATCGATAACTTGCGTCGCTTTGCAGATTCAAATCGCGCGCGGCCCGACGAATACTTGCCGGCAGAAAATAAGCGGCCTCGAGCAAAATATTTTTCGTCGAATCGGTCACACCCGTTTCTTCGCCGCCCATCACGCCACCAATTCCAACCGCGCGTTCCTGATCGGCGATGACGCAGTTGTCCGGCTTGAGCGAGTACGTCTTTCCGTCGAGCGTTGATGCTGCCGTTTAGTTTGTCGGCGTCAAACGCATGCGTCGGTTGGCCGAGCTCCAGCATCACAAAATTCGAGATGTCGACGATGTTGTTGATCGAGCGAATGCCAACGCTCTCGATCTTGGCGCGCAACCATTGCGGGCTGGGGCCCATCTTTACATTGTCGATTTTGCGCAGCGAGAAGAATGGACATTCGCGCGTTGCTGCGATTGTTACTAGCCCGTCATCCCGAGCATAGTCGAGGGATCTCGTTGCTTTACCTTGAGGTTTTCTGCGGGATTCCTCGACTTCGCTGCGCTCCACTCGGAATGACGTTCCGCTCAGCGCCGCGATTTCACGGGCCAATCCGAAATGGCTCAGCAAATCGCCGCGGTTTGGCGTGATCTCGACGTCCAGAATGGTATCCTCTGGGAAGAGATCAGCGATCGGCGCGCCAACTTTTGCATCCGGCGACAAAATTAACAGGCCGGACGCATCTTCGCCGAGACCGAGCTCGACCGGGCTGCAAAGCATTCCTTCCGACTCGACGCCGCGCAG
>VBQC01000294.1 GCA_005887825.1 Verrucomicrobiota bacterium
AATGTACCCAAGCAAGAGCTGTTTATTTTCCAAACGGATGTTCCTGGGCCATTAGAGGCCGATCAGAAAGCGGCGGCCGGGACGCGCGGAAGGTCGCCACAGAACCTTCTGTTTCGCACGATGGAAATGCCGCCGACGCTGAAAACGAAAGGTGGCGACGTGCGCATTGTTGATTCCAGCAATTTCAAAGTCTCAACCACGGCGATGGCGCTGGTCACCGTTCATCCGGGCGGGCTAAGGGAATTGCACTGGCATCCGAACGCGGACGAATGGCAGTACTACATTAGTGGCAAGGGACGAATGACCGTGGTGGCCACAGGCAACAAGGCGCGCACGATGGACTTTCAAGCAGGCGATGTCGGATACGTCCAGAAAACTTTACTCCATTATATCGAGAACACCGGCGACACAGATTTGCTGTTCCTAGAGATGTTTGGCAAGGTCGATCGTTTTCAGGATCTATCGTTCTCGGAGTGGCTGGCTCATACCCCACCGGAAGCAGTCATGGCGCACCTGAGTATCGACAAGGCAACCTACGATGCGATTCCCAAGAAATTCGCTCGCCCAAGACCGATGGCTCCTAGGGTGGTGCTGCGTAAATGAGATGTCCCACCGTCGGCTCCTTGAGCGTATAGCTACGGATTCGTTCTTCCAACTCACGATCTGCCTTTGTTAGCCGTTCGTGTTAGCGAAGATGTTCCCCCGACGAATTCACTAGAAGCCGTCTCATAAATGCTGTAGCCACGCCCCTGTGGGGCGTCATAACACGGCATGCGCAGACCACGTTCCCCAATGGCGCACAGCGCCGTGGCTACATCGCTTAGCGTTATTAGATGGCTTCTAGAAACATTTCCACATACCGGTTCGAATCCTCGGTGTCGCAAGTTGCGCCGGCATGATGACATCCTCTCGCAAACCATGACGAGTCTATATCTAACTCTACCTCGAAAGAGAGAGTTCTCTTTAATTCTTTGGCAGCAGTAAACAATCCCGCGAACGCGCCGTAGCGGCGAAACACGACTGGCACTTATCGTTGGGTATAACGACATTAACTATGAAAACAATACTGATTACATCAATCGCAGCGATCGCGTTGACGCATGCAGCTCGCGCGGGCGACTGGACATGGTTTCCCGGAGACATCGGGCTTAGCTCGCCTTTCACTTCGTCGAGCTCGCCAGTAAACAACGCTACAACAGAAGTTGTGACTAAACGGAAAGTTGTCGCTAAACGGGAAGCAGCTTCCAACCGATCTGTCGCGGGAAGCAAATCCAAGGCAACCGGCCATCGCGTCACCGCGCGCTGATCATCCTAGTTCATGAAAAAGAAACACCGCAAACGTTAGAAATCATAAGGAGGAATTCTATGCGAACAGATAATCGCTGGGTAATCGCAATCGCGGGAGTGTTTTTGCAGATCGCGCTGGGCGCGGTTTACGCCTGGAGCGTTTTTCGGGTCCCGCTGGCGAAGCAATTCGGATGGAGCATTTCAGAAATAACGCTGACGTTTACGATCAGCATTTTTGTTCTGGGATTTGCCGCCTTCTTCGGAGGCCTCTGGCTGAACCGCAAAGGACCGCGCATCGTTGCCTTGACCGGCGGCGCGCTCTACGGACTGGGAGTTTTTCTGGCCAGCTTCTCACATAGCTTGTCGTGGTTATATCTAACTTACGGCGTAATCGGCGGAATCGGTCTCGGTCTTGCCTACATTGTTCCAGTCGCTGTGCTGGTGAAATGGTTCCCGGATCGCAGGGGACTGATTACCGGCATTGCGGTCGGCGGCTTCGGAGCGGGCGCACTCATCACCGCGCCCGTGGCTACGCAACTGATTCAGAGCGTTGGCGTCTTGAGCACATTCGCTTATCTCGGGATCGCATATCTAATCGTGACCCTTGCTAGCGGATTCTTTATGCAGAATCCACCCGACGGTTGGAAGCTCAAGGGTTGGACGCCGACAGCAACCGAAACTTCGCACCGCGCGAGCCACGATTTCACGCTGAGCGAGGCACTCAAGACCTGGCAGTGGTGGGCGCTCTGGCTGCTTCTCTTTCTAAACACGTGCGCAGGCATTTCGGTCATTTCGCAGGAGGCGCCCCTTTTTCAGGAACTCACCAAAGTAAGCGCGATAGTCGCTGCCAGCATGGTCGGATTGGCGAGTATCGGCAACGCAGTGGGGCGCGTCTTTTGGGCGTGGATTTCCGATTTGATCACGAGGCGTGCGACATTCTTCGTGATGTTCGTTGGCCAGGTTTTGTTGTTCTGGTTCTTCCCGAACATCGTGACTGCCTCATTGATGACGATCGTTACATTCGTGGTGTTGATGTGTTACGGCGGCGGGTTTGGCACGATGCCGGCGTTTGCCGCTGATTATTTTGGTCCGAAGAATGTCGGTCCTATCTATGGTCTAATGCTGACGGCATGGGGCTTTGCCAGCGCGTTTGGTCCCCTGCTCATCGCGCACATGCGCGAAACAGCCGGATCGTATCGTGGCGCGCTTCATGTCATCGCCGGTGTCATGGCGATTTCAACGCTGTTGCCGATCCTGGTACGTCCGCCGCGGACTCGCGACGCGGGCACAACCAAAACAGTCTCTCACCCTCTCCCGAAAGAGGTGGCTGGGATCGCCTCCCGCATAACACCATAAAGTTCCACGCGCGCGCCCCATGGCGGTGCATCGGCGGCGCACCTGGCGTTTTGTCATCAAGACCTGATACGCGTTGCGTCGGGCAGGCTCCTCGAATGAAACGCGCGTTCTGTCTCGAAAGAGAGAGTAAGCATCATGAAGATGCTCGAGACGAAGAGCAGCAGAACGGTGATCATGATTGTTATCTCGCTTCAACTAATCTCTTAAAATTGTGGAGATACTTATCGACCCGATTTGAGACGGCGCCGCCGAAGCTTGAGGTCAGCTTCAAGGTAATGGATGTGCTTTGGTCGGGACGCGACACGAAAGAAACAACGCCCGCGGCGAGATGATCAGGAGCGCGGTGGTCGGCCAGAGTTCGCCAGGCGAGTCTCCGCTCCGGAACACACAACATCATTTCAAGCGTCGTCTCATATTGCTTTCCGTTAAATGCCAGCGACGCGGAAAAATGGTTCGCGTCCAATTTCCGCACCCGTTTGATCGCAGTGATAAATTTTGGATAATCCTCAAACGCCAGCCAGCGTTCGTAGACATCGGCAACTGGCGCGTTGACCACGATTGATCCCTCCGCGGCGTTCATCGCCGGCGGTCTGCTCCCCTTCTTTGGCATCTGTTTGTTAGGCGTAGGAACGCACGTATTCATATTTCGAAAACGTGCGGCTCCATCCGTCTGTGAAATTAAAGATCGACATGTTAAATACGAGCATGGGGTCGTGCCTGGATGCGCGTGTTCGAAAGAGCTTGCGCAGCCTGCTCCTGAAATTGTTTTCATGTTGTTTGGTTTTCATTGATTACGAAAATTTTAAACGCAATTCCGTTCCTCACCATGAAACACTGGCGGGGTTTTTCAGTCCCTCTTTCGAGGGAGAAAACAAAAAGTGGCAATGTGACGGCTGGTAGTTATACTTTTCACCGCGGCGAACTCGATCAATTACTGCGAGATTCTCATGAAGTCCGCTTCGAAAGCGTTTGGTGAAGGGGCAGCGAATCTCGGAATTAGTTCCGAGCCGGTCATCTCGTATCGAATCTTCGAACAAGTCATGTTCCGTTATGAATTAGCCAAGAAAGGAAAACCCCATGAATCCGACCGAAGACAACACTAAATTTCGCGAAGAGGACAACCAACCGATGCGCTTTGCCAATGCGACGCTAGGCAAACATCGCCATGTCTGCGCGTTTTTTCACGGCGCGGAGGAGGAGTATCGTGTGCTACTTCCGTTCGTTAAGGAAGGGCTCGCCCGCGGCGAGAAGGCGTTTCACATTGTCGATCCAAAACTACGGGACGAGCACTCACAGCGACTTTCCTCAGGCGGCGTCGACGTCCCTTCGGTCGAGAAGAATGGACAATTCGAGCTGCACCATTGGCACGAAGTTTATTTGCGCGACGGTCGTTTCGACAAGGACCGGATGCTTGCCTGCATGCAGGACGTATTGGAGCAGAGCCAGCGCGACGGCTTCCCCCTCGCCCGCGTCATGGGCCACGCCGAATGGGCTTCAGGCGACTGGCCCGGGGTAGACGATTTCCTCGAATACGAGTGCCGGCTGAACGATATCATACCGCAATATAAGGATGCCGTAATCTGTCTTTATAATCTGACGAAGTGTGGCGGCAACCTTATCATCGACGTCATGCGAACTCACCCGATGATTCTCATCGGCGGCATCGTCCAGGAGAACCCGTTCTTTGTGCCGCCGGATGAGTTTTTGCGGGAACTGCGCGAACGCCGCGCGGCTTGAAGTTACCTGGCGATGGAAGCGCAGGTGGAACAGGCGGCCAATGAGATTAAGCGCCTCAAGGCCTGTATCAACAACCTGATCAGCGTTCAAGCGCTTCCCGCCATCTGGCGTGGCGGACAGCCTTCCCAAATTGTCGGTGCTTTGCTCGACATGCTGCCGGAGATGTTGAGCCTGGATTTCGCCTATGTCCGGTTGAAGGATTCGACCGGCGGGGCGCCCCTCGAAATGGTGCGACTCGCTCAGGACCGACACCTGACCACGCAGCCGCAAATGATCGGCCATGCGCTGAACTCTTGGTTAGGCGATTTTCCACACACCTCGCCTTTGCACGTGCGGAATCCTATTGGAGATGGAAACGTTTCAGTACTGCTTTTGCGACTGGGCCTGCAGGCTGAAATGGGTGTGTTCGTCGTGGGTTCCAAGCGAGCGGATTTCCCAACGAAGACTGAGAGACTTCTTCTTAATTTAGCGGCCAACCAGGCGGTGATCGGGCTGCAGGAGGCACGACTCTTGAGCGAGCAGAAGCGGGTCGCCGAGGAACTCGATCAAAGCGTTGCGCAAAGAACCAGCCAACTTCTGGCTGCCAACCAGGAGCTGGAAAAGGAAATTGCCGAGCGCAAGCGGGCGGAAGAAAAGCTCCGGCGCAGCAAAGCATTTTTAACTGAGGGCCAGAGAATCAGCCACACCGGAAGCTGGAGCTGGGATGTTTCCAGCGGAAAGGTTGCCTGGTCGGAGGAACACTTCCGAATCTTTGGTTTCGATCCTGAGAAGACCGAGCCATCTCTCCAGTTATTTCTGGAAACAGTTCATCCGGAAGATCGATTATTTATTGAACAAGGTCTCGAAGAGGCAACTCGCAACAAAAGCGGTTTTGACATGGAATTTCGAATCGCGCTTGCGGACGGATCTATAAAGCATGTCCAGGGTGTGGGCCGACCGGTCGTAGGCGAGTCTGGCGAAGTCGATCGTTATGTTGGAACCACGGTAGACATTACCGAGCGCAAGCGAGGACAGGCGTTGTTCAGCGGCGAAAAGCGTCTTCTCGAGATGATCGCCACCGGCGTCGCGCTCAAGGAGATTTTGAATGCGTTGTGC
>VBQC01000330.1 GCA_005887825.1 Verrucomicrobiota bacterium
TGGGATCAGATCGAGGAACGTTTCCCGGCCGGTCAGCGCGTCAAAGGCAAAATCACCAACCTCGTTCCTTACGGCGCATTTGTTGAGATTGAAGAAGGCGTGGAAGGTCTCATCCACGTCTCCGAACTTTCGTGGACCAAACGCATCATGCGCCCGTCCGACATTCTCAGCGCCGGGCAGGAAGTCGAAGCTGTTGTGCTGGGCGTAAACAAAGAGGAACAAAAAATTTCACTGGGCCTGCGTCAGCTCGAACCCAACCCATGGGATGAGATCGAGAAGAAATTCACCATCGGCACCACCGTGAAAGGCAAGATTCGGAACATGACCGCCTACGGCGCATTCGTGGAACTCGACGAGGGCATCGACGGAATGATCCACGTTTCCGATTTGAGCTGGACCCGCAAGATCAATCATCCGAGTGAAGTCTTTAAAAAAGGCGACGAAATCGAAGCCGTCGTCATCGACATCGACAAGGTAAATCAACGGATCAGCCTCGGCATCAAACAGCTGACTGAAGATCCGTGGAAGACCATCGATGAGAAATACAAGATCGGCGACCTGGTGAAAGGCAAAGTGACCAAGCTCGCCAGCTTCGGCGCGTTTGTGCAATTGCAAGACGACATCGACGGCCTCGTCCACATCTCGCAACTGAGCGAGGACCACGTTGCGAAAGTGAAAGACGTACTCAAAGTCGGCCAGGAAGTCGAAGCGCGTGTCATCAAGGTGGACAAACTCGAGCGCCGGATCGGCCTGTCGATTAAAGCCGCCAACTACACTGAAGAACAACTGCGCAAAGAAGCCGAGACCTTCGATACGCTTCGACCTGGCGAAGACATGGTTGGCCTGGAGAAAGCCTTCGCCGCCGCCGAGCAGGAGGAATATCGCCCCGGCGAATCCAAAAAAGAGCGCAAAGAATCAAAGGAACCTGAGGAGTCGAAGGAATCCGAGCGCGAGTCGAAGAAGAAGTAAGCGCGCATTGTGCGCTGTGGTGCTAGGCAAGAGCGAAGCCAGTCAAGGTGGCAAGGGACGAAAAGCACGCAATCCGCAAAGGAATTATCCACTCGCGCCATGATAGAATACTTCAAACCGCTTATGAGCTGGCTGGAAGAACGAAGCAAAGGCCGCCAGATCGGCTGAGAGTTAATCGTAACACAGGCTTCCAGCCTGTGCGGCCGACCCCGAGCGATCTTTTCAGATCAGTACTGTCGCCAGACCGAGAAAAACAGCGAGACACCCGACATCGGTGAAGGTTGTCACGACGATGCTCGACGCCATCGCAGGATCAGCGCCAAGTTTTTTGAGAGCCAGTGGCACCATTGCGCCTGCCACGCCGCTAATAAGGCAACTGATTGTGGTTGCTAGAAAAACAACAACGCCGAGCATCACGGCTGCCGGGCTCTTCACCATAGTGGCAAAGATGAACATCGCGATTCCTCCAGTTATCCCGGTTAACGCTCCATTGAATGTTCCGAGCAACATTTCCTTGATGAGGAGCATGCGTTCTCTCCCTGTTCTCAAATCACCGAGAGTCATTCCCCTTAAGGAGACTGACAGCGCCTGCACTCCGGTGTTTGCCGCCTGACCAATGAGCACCGGTAGGAACACAGCCAGGGCAATGATACGGTCGATTGTTTCCTGGAAAAGACCGACTACGACGGCGGCGAGCAATCCGCAGAATAGATTTATCTGGAGCCACGGGTGTCGGAATTTCAGACTCCGCAACCAGGGCGTGGTCAGTCGCTCCTCTCTTTCTACACCGACCATTTCGCCCGGTTGTGCGCTCAACTCAATCGCCTCCGCTTCAAAAAGCCGCCAGATCGGCTGGGATTGATTCGATTGTAGATTGATTGTAGGTCGTCTCTGTGAGACGGCGATCTGATAAATTGGCAATCATGAGCCGACCACCGCGCATTCCAAATTGGTTGCCCTGGGAAAAGCGCACGATTTATTTCATTACACTTTGCATCGAGGCTCGCAAACCGGTGCTCG
>VBQC01000331.1 GCA_005887825.1 Verrucomicrobiota bacterium
CGATCGCAGAAATCGAGCGACACCTGAAAGACAAAGACGCCGAGCTCACCAAGCTCACCAGCCTCACCGGCGAAATTCAGAAAAATCGTGTTGAGCGCGGCGCGCGGTTGCAGGAATTGCAACTCGCGTGTTCCAAATGCGAAAGCCGAATTTCGGCGCTTAAGGAGGAATTCTCCGGAACGAAAGCGCGCCGCGAACTGACGCGCGAACAGGTCGAGCAACTCACTAACGAAATCCAATCGTTAGGCGAAACGCGCGAGAAACTCGTCAGCCAACTCGCTGCTCCACTTAAGACGAGGCATCGTAACCAAATCGATATCGAAGCAAGTCTGCGTGGGAGACAGAAAGAGCTCTCCGAAGTGGAACAAGAACTTGCGGAGGTCGAGCGCACGCTCGCGGAAAAGCGGTCGCGCCTTGACGTTTTGCGCCAGCTCAACAAAGAGGGCGAAGGTCTCGCGCAAGGTTCGCAGGCGGTCCTTAAAGGCGTTGACGATCCCGAAAAGTTCCGCGGTGCGATTGCCGGTTCCCTTGTTGCGCAACTCGACGTCGACTCCAAATTTATTCCAGCGATTGAAGCCGCTCTGGGCCGGAATCTGCACGCCGTTGTTCTAAAGGATGAGGAGGCTGCGGCCGACATCATCGCGCGACTCAAGAAGAAGAAACTTGGTCAGGCTGCGCTGCTCATGCCACAGTTGACGCGGCCATCGCAGGATCCGGCACGAAAAGATCTGCCGGCCGGCGGCCTCGCCTGGGCCACCGACAAACTGGCCGCACCGCCAGCGCTCGAACCGCTCGTTAGGCAATTGCTGGGCAGCGTTGCCATTTTCTCCGACTTGCAACAGGCGCTCCAGTGCAAAAAGCATGAACCCGCGCTGGCGATGGCAACGCTCGCCGGTGAATTCATTTCGCGAGAAGGGATCGTGTTTGGCGGCAGCAGCGAAGCCCGCGCGAGCTCCATGCTGGAGCGCAAAGCCCAAATCGCCGATCTCGCCAAAGAAGAAGCCGCGCTGGCCGGGGAGCGAGATTCAGTTTTGGCAAAACGCGACGAAGCGAAGGCCGCGCTCGAAATTGCCTCACAGCTCCAGCGCGAATTCAGCGAGGCCGAACGCAGGATCGACAATTTGCGATCGGAGAAAAATGCGCTGGAGCGTCAGCTCGCAGCGGCCGACCAACGGATTGCGCAATTGGAGAGCGAACTTCAAACCATGCGCCAGCAGCTCGCAAAAGGGCAGACGGAACTGTCCGCATTCGAAGCGACGCAGAAGAAGACGACGTTGCGCGAAGAAGAGTTGACCGAGAAAATGAATCAACTGCGCCTGGTCGTCGCGACCGAGCGTCAGCGCCATGAAAATTTGATCGCGCAACGCGAACCGATGAACGCTCGCGACACTGAGTTGGCCGAGTTGATCGCTGCGCGGCAGACTGACATTGCGATGTACGAAGGAAAATTGGCGAAACAGACTGAAGAATCGCGTGAATCGGAAGCCTTAATTAAGACTCAAATGGCGCAACGTGAGGAGGCCGAAGCGAGCGCTGCGAAAATCGGCGACCAACGCGCCCAGCGCCTGGCCACGATTTCCGATCGCGAAATTGAACTGCGACATTTACGCGATTCGCTTGGCAAATCGCAGGACCGCCGCGCCCAGCAGCAGGTGCGCGAGTCGCAATTGCAGATGAAGATCGACAATCTGGTCGAGCACATTTCACGCAGCTACCACGTCGATCTTCGCGCGTTCGCGCCCGACGAAGCGGCATTTGAAAAGACTTTGCGCGCACAATTGAAGCGCAATGAGAAAATGGATGGCGGAGGTTCCTTCGACGGGCTCAGGACAGGCTCTGCGACGCCGGGCTCGCCGGAGCTCGCCCCTCCAAACCTTGAAAAGCTCATCTCCGATCTTCGGACGCAGCTCGACAATATGGGCCCGGTGAACCTTGATGCCGTCCAGGAGTACGATGAGCTCGAGGAGCGATACAAATTTCTCGAAGCGCAAAACACCGACCTAATAAATTCGCGACGCGAATTGCTCGACGTCATTGCGCGAATCAATTCGACGACAAGGAAATTGTTTGCGGAAACTTTCGAGCAAGTCTGCGCGAATTTTAGCGAAATGTTTGTCGAGCTTTTCGGCGGCGGCCGCGCGGATTTGTCGTTGCTCGATGAAAACGATCCGCTCAACTGCGGCATCGAGATCACCGCCAAGCCGCCGGGCAAACAGCTGCAGAGCGTTTCGCTGCTGAGCGGAGGCGAACGCTCCATGGTCGCAGTGGCGTTGCTATTCGCCATTTACATGGTACGGCCGAGCCCGTTCTGCATCCTCGACGAAGTGGATGCGGCAATGGACGAAAACAACATTAACTGTTTCATCCGTGTGCTTGAACGCTTCGTAAAGCAGAGCCAGTTCATCATCATCACCCACAATAAACGTACCATTGCCAAAGCCGACGTCCTGTACGGCGTCACAATGGAAGAGCGCGGCGTGAGCAGGCTAGTTGGAATGAAATTGACCGCGCCAAAGCGAGTTTCCGTTGAACCGGGATCTAACGGAGGCGAACAGAACGAGAGACAAGGTCGCCTGGCGTTCGCGACGCGGTAGGTGGATCGGCTTGTCCGAAGACGATAAATCATGCGGGGCAGGCGGGTTTTTGTGTCAACGCGTTGAGGACAACGTGTTCCACCTGTGTAATTCGCTTCCGCCGGACGA
>VBQC01000333.1 GCA_005887825.1 Verrucomicrobiota bacterium
GACGTCTTTGAACAAAAACGCGCAGCCATTCGCGCAGTCTCCAACGAATCGTCGGCGTCTTCGTCAAGCCAGCGTGACGCAGCTATGGCCAGAGTGCGCGAACTCGACGCGCAGGCGCACGACCTGCGCAATCGAACCAAGTCAGTTCTGGAGCAATCCGGCGCGGATCCGAAAAGCAAAGAATCGGATTATGTATTCATTACTTTCATTCTCCAACAAATGCCGCATGGGCTTGTCGGATTGCTGATCGCAGTGATCTTATGCGCGACTATGTCGGCGACGGCGGCAACTCTGAATGCGTTCGTCTCAACCACGGCGATCGACTTTTATCGCCCACTGATTCGGACGAACGCGAGCGACCATCATTATGTGGTGGCGGCGAAAGCGCTGACGGCGGCGTGGGGTTTGATCGCCATTGCGGTCGCCTCTTTTGCCAACCTTGTCGAAAACCTGATCGAAGCGGGCAACATCCTGGGTTCGGTATTTCATGGCAGCATCCTCGGCCACTCATGGCGCAAGCGCTTGTCTTCGTCCTGTTCGCTACGACGAATATCGGTTATCTCTGGTATAACTTTATTGGATGCGCGGCTGTGCTGATCCTGGCGCCCTTCCTGCAGCACACCATCTTTGGCGGCACAGAAGCTCCCACCGGAGTATGATCCTCGTTCCGAGCGATGGATCACCCGATCATTTGTTTTGGCCAACAGCCGTGTGGATTTTTCCCCAAGCGGTTTCTGTTTGCTAAGATTATCACGGCGCGGCGTCTCCAGAAAGAGATCGGGGGAGAAATCGTCTTTTTCTTTCACGATAGTGATCATGACCCGCGCGAGACGATTACAATTGTGCGAGATCAACGCAGCGGCCAGGACGTAGCGCTGAACTTTCAATTCGAGAACAGGATCCAAAAGAAGTTTTCGCCCCTCTACGCCAAACGAGTCCTTCCGGACTGGCAGGCGAAAACCGCGCGCCAACTTCCGAGTTATGTTCGGCGGTCTCTGGTTGCACACTTCAAGGAGACCAAAAGTTCGAATGTCGCCGACTTCTGTCTGGAGATGTATAAACGGATGGGCTTGCTGGAAGGTCTGCGAGTCGAGCGATCCAGCGCACCCGAGTTCAGACAGCGCGCCTCGGCCGTACCAGACTACTTCGTCGACATGGGCTATGAAGGCGAGATCGTCCGCGCCCGTTATCGTGACGGGAAATTGCTGCTGCACAAGGGGGGCGGTCGGTTCCTGGAGGTCCCCAGGGGAGAATTCGGTCCCAAGGAAATCAGTCCGACTCGCGACACGCGTTTCCATTGGATGCAATCGGTGATTCGATGCACCCATTACGTCGCCGGTGCGAGCGAACACTGTTACATTAACAAGGCTGACGCTCCTGAGGTGAGATTCATCGAGCGCGATGAAATCGCCGATTCCGGCAAAGCTTATACGAAGCCATGATGGAGTCGTCGCGGCTCAAAATCGGGATTGCATGTTTTCCGCTGATCGGCGGAAGCGGGATTCTGGCGACGGCCCTCGGATCGGAACTGGCGCGCCGCGGTCATGAAATTCATTTCTTCAGCTACGCTCAACCTGTTCGGCTGGAGTTGCCGCAAGAGAATCTTCAGTTCCATCGGGTCGAGGTCGCGCATCACACTTTGTTTCCGTGTCCCGACTACACATTGCCCCTTGCGGTGAAAATGGCAGAGGTGGCGCGCTCGCGACACCTCGATGTTTTTCATGTTCATTATGCCGTGCCACACGCTCTAGCGGCGTGTTTGGCAGCGCAGATGTTGGGACGGCTCGCGCCGCGTATTGTCACCACTTTGCATGGAACCGATACGACCCTGCTCGGGCAGGACCCCGATTACCGCACCGCAATCGAACACGCCTTGGTGCATTCCGATGCGGTGACGGCCATTTCAGAAAGTCTCCGGCAGCAAACCCAGGAAATCTTTCGGTTGCAACGGCAGATCGAGGTGATTCCAAATTTCTTCACCCCAACCAAGCCCAGGAGAGGACGCGAAGAAGTTCGACGCGACCTTGGAGTAACGAACGAATTTCTTGTGCTGCACATGTCGAATTTGCGACCGGTCAAACGCATCGACCTTTTGTTGCGTACGATCGCCCTGTCGAAGAACCGTGATCGTCTTCGATTGGTCATCCTGGCAGGCGGTTCGTTTGATCCTTACGAGCCATTGCTCGATGAACTAGGACTTCGAGATCGCGTCATTGTTCGCCAAAATATGGCGGCAGTGGAAGAATATCTGGAGGCGGCGGACATGGGACTCTACACCTCCGAATACGAAAGTTTCGGTCTGGGCATTCTTGAGACGCTATTTTACGGTAGACCGGTTGTCGCCTTCCGCGTCGGCGGCATACCGGAAGTCGTCGGGGACTCTTCTCCGCTGTACCCTTTCGGTGATCTGACCGCGATGGCCGCTGCCTTAGACGCGTTGGTCAAATCCCCAAATTTGGCGCGAGAGTTAGGTGAACGGGGTCGCGATCACGCGATCGAGAGATTCTCAGCCGCTCGCATCATCCCTCAGTACGAAGCGCTCTATCGCCGGATAATTGTCCCGCGCCTACATGATGCCGCCTGAATAATAAGAAATCCCGGCCATTGCCCCTTTTCTCTTTACCGAGGCGCAGTTCTCAATTGAGCCGCAGCCGACCGTT
>VBQC01000121.1 GCA_005887825.1 Verrucomicrobiota bacterium
GCATTTCGAAATGGAACGTCGAATCTTTCCAGCGGAATGGACAACTGGACCTGCGCGACATTGCCGTCGATGCGAACAAGGGCGGCGCCACGCGATTTTCGATTGGCCGCGATCAGCGCATTGATCTCTCCGGCGGTGAACTCCACTCCGGTTCGCTCGTGAGCGCGCGCCGCTGACTTGATCGTATCCAAGCGTTCGCGAACCGTGGCGCTTGTTTCGCTCGGCGTGGCCACGCTTGTTTCCCCAGGCGTGGCGGTGGTGGTTTCGCTAGGCACAGAAGCTTCAGGAATCGGTACAGGTTTATCGGAAAGATAGATGTGACGGAGACTCCAATAACTTCCGCCGATCCCTCCTACGACGAGCAGGATCCCTAACGCGATGAGGATCAGGCAACCTTTTGCGAAACAGCCCATTCCTCGTTTTGGCGGCGGCTCAACCCGGGCGTTCATTTTCATGATTCCATATCGATCATGGCCTGCGCATCAATCACCTTTTCATAGAGTGCGCAATCGTTCCAAGAGCATCACCCCGCTACGGACCGGCATAAAGGTATGTCACCATGACCATGGAATTTAGGAACGCGCAACGCAAATCAACGTCATTCACCGTTTCGATGCCAACACGACTGTGAAGATGCGAATTGAAACGCCAACGCCATTGAAACCAATTCCGGGTGCAACAGCGAACGTGTCGCGAATAACTGTGCGACGGGCACGCTCGTCGCCCGCGCGTTTGCATACAACGTTTTTGACGAATTGTCAGGATCAGGACGAGCATTCCCAGATTAGGCAATGCCTTGGAGAATTGCAGAAACCATTGCCTCCGTTTAGCTGGCTCTCAAAAGGCAATATTATTGCAGATCGTACACTTCTACGAGACCAAGACCAGTCGTATCGTTTACACTGCGCACGATGGCGGTGTAATTACCTGCTGGCAGGTCTGCGATGATTGCCGACTCCCTCCCGTCTGCCGGCGCCAGCCCACTGGCGATGATATCGCGGACTTGGTTTGTCGTGATAATCCCGCCGATTATCGTATGCTGCCAGTTATCATTGCTAGCGATTAGTGCCCCAGTGCTGTCGTGCAGCTCCAACGTCGGATTATTCAATGCATTGGGAACTCCATATTGAGTAAGCTCTGGGCCAATCGCACGCGCAATCACTCTCTTTGAGGCAGTTCCCTGAACAATGAACCCTCCGATCATTACGTTGTCACCCGTCTGCACAAAGCTGCGAGTGCTAACGTTGGCTAAAATTGAGTTAGTCTCAGTGCTAAGGTCGTACACTTCTGCCAGAGCAACTCCAGTCATGTTATTTACGCCTCGTACAATCGCCGTGTAGTTGCCCGCTGGCAGGTCTGCTATGATTGCCGACTCCCTTCCGTCGGCCGGAGCATGGCCGCTGTTCCGAATATCGCGCACTTGATCGCTGGTAATAATCCCGCCGATTATCGTGTGCTGCCAGTTATCATTACTAGCTATTAGCGCCCCGATGCTGTCGTGCAGCTCCAATGTCGGATTATTCAGTGCATTCGGAACCCCATATTGAGTAAGCTCTGGGCCGATCGCACGCACAATCACCCTCTTTGGTTCCGTCCCTTGAACAATGAAGCCTCCAATCATCACGTCGTCGCCCGTCTGCACAAAGCTGCGAGTGCTAATGTTGGCTAAAATTGTGGCTACTCCGCCATACTCAAACGCGCCAACGTCCGGAACACCCACACGGCCATACCCGCGCTGGTCCTCGGGCGGCGCAGCAGGATCACCACGATCGATCGCTGGGCTGCCGGATTGCAGAGCATGAGTTAAAGTTAGCCCGCCGTTATCTGCTAGAGGGCCTAGAAGCGGATCGATTGGAGCGGCGGGGGTACCAATTTGATCTGTAGGTTGCGAACTGATGACAGCATCAGCGTTATTAGCAATGATATTGTAGCCGGTCGACTGGAGTCCGCCCCCACCTGTAAAGTCCGGTCCGGTAGGAGCACTGTTAAGCGCTATGATACTGCTGTCTGTTGTCGTAGGCCTTGAGCCATAAATCCCGCCGCCGAATGCACCGTTTTCGGCTGACGCAGAATTATACACAATGGTACTGCTCGTAATTTGAAGGCCGCCCCGATTCAAAATTCCACCGCCATGCATCGTAGCGAGAGCAGTTCCGCTCACTGAATTGCCGCTAATTGTGCAATTCGTTATGGCCATCGATCCATCGTTATCAACGCCGCCGCCGCCGCCGACGTTTGCCTCCAAGGAAGCGTCCACAATACACGAATTATCGCTGATGGTGGAGTTAGCGATAATCACTGAGCCCCTCTTGTTCAATATCCCGCCGCCCCTCCCGCCCTCGCCGGTTGAGGAAAAAAGGGTCTCACCAGTCGCAGAATTGTTACTGATGGTACAACGCGTGATGGTCATTGTGCCCCCCTCGTTGAGCACGCCTCCTCCGTTGCCAGCGATCTCATCACCAGTTGCAGAATTGTTACTGATGGTACAACGCGTGATGGTCATTGTGCCCCCTCGGTTGAACACGCCTCCTCCGTCGCCACCGAGTCCTTCTACGCCGAAAGCGTGATTATCTGAGATGGTGCTGTCGGTGAGTGTCAACACGCCAACGCTAAAAATACCTCCCCCTATACCGGTCTCCCGCCTCACACTACCATTTGAGATCGTGAGGCGAGAGATCGAAGCTGTGACTCTGTCTATGCCGAAAATTCCAAACTCAGGGGCATGAGTGCTTCGCCGTACGGTCAAGCGGTTGGCGCCAGGACCGGCGATAGTCAGGTTTTTGTCAATTACCAACTCACCACTAGTTAGACTTACAGTCGTAACGCTTGGGACGAAATTGATTGTATCGCCTGACGACGCATCAAGGATCGCTCGTCGCAAGGAACCTGGTCCGTGGTCATTCCCATTCGTGACCGTGATGGTCGCCGCTGGCGCATCGGTCGCACTCAACAAGCACGCCGCGAGCACGCAAAACAGATTGAAACGCAAACACCTAAACAAGCACAGATTGAGGCAAGTGGCGAGGCGCTGCAAATGGCAAGCTCGCACAACCAAGATCAGACATGAGATATTGGCGGGGATGTAGTTTTTATTCATATGGTATTCTTTCGATAACCGAAATGCGTTGCATCCTGCTGCGACAGCTTCCTTTGGGGGTGAGAAGCAGAAGCAAAAGCTCGCATTGCAAAATCTGACGCGGTCCTGGCGGTGATGGCACGAGTAATGGTGTCGCCCATCAGGCACACGATGAGGAACAACGGCAGAAGAAGTGTTTTCATGTTGAGGGACATTGAGATTGCGTAAAAATGCAAATTACGGAATTGGTCCCGAGGCTGAACCGTGACGATAGAGGCGTCAAGATGATTTACTTGAATTTCGTGAAGCGATGCAGTGGTAGAGACCCGGCTCGGGTCTCTACGTCAGCTGCAAGATTTCGCTCGGCTCGGTCGCCAGATTCGGAGCGTAGGGATGATTTGGAAGCCGCAACAACCCGGGCGTTCATTTTTGTGATTCCCTGTCGATCTTGGCCTGCGCATCGATTAGTTTCTCAAAGAGAGTGCGCAATCCTTCCGAGAGCTTGACGCGTTGCAACCATAAGCTAATTAACGCGAGATGGAACACCCGCCGACCCGCTCTGAATACAAGAAGATTTGGTCGGCGCTTTCAACGACGCACGATCAGGCGAAATTGCATGTTATTGGGGTGACGGAAGAGGACGCGCTGCGCGCGACTGGTGAGCAAACTTTGGGGTTTCTTCAGGAAAGTGTGGGTATTCGGAAAGATGATGTGATTCTTGAGATTGGTTGCGGGATTGGACGCGTAGGCAGAGTGGTGGCGCCGCTCTGTCGAAAATGGATCGGCTGCGATGTCGCGTCGAATATGCTCTCGCTGACAGCGGAACGACTACAGGATTTGCCGAACGTGGAGTTGAAGGAGATATCCGGCTATGACTTGAGAGGCGTTGCGGATGCTTCCGTGGATGTTGTTTATTGCACGGTCGTCTTCATGCATCTCGAATCTTGGGACAGACATAACTATATCCTCGAGGCGTTTCGTGTGTTGCGACCAAACGGTCGAATTTATGTCGACAACATAAATCTTTGCTCTGACGGCGGCTGGAAAGTGTTCGAAACCCATCGTGCGATGTTACCCGCAAACCGTCCGCCCCATATGACACAAAACTCCACCCCGCAAGAGATCGAGACGTACCTAAAACGCGCGGGCTTTTCCGACGTGCGGATTCGCACGGACGATGACTGGGTCCGAGCTTCGGGGATGAAGTGCGAGGGGGTTTGCCGATTTTGAAATACTCTATTAATCCCGCTGCATAGAGCCGAAGAGATCGTTAGCTGATTATCGGTTTTTATGGCCGGTTTTACCCTCACGCCGATTATTCGTGCGCATCTCGACCTACTCGTGCACGGCAATCTGGCCCGTGCGCGTGGCTGGATCTTCCGACCGGAGATTGCCGGGGAATCAGTAGACATAAACTTAAACGGTCTCCCCTGGGTTACCTCTCTGCGGCTATTTGAACGCGACGACGTCAGACTGCATTTCGAACGAACTCTCGGCTTCCTCTGGTCGCACCCGCTACGCTGCGGGTTTGACGTAACATATCAATTGCCACCCGGGTGTGACCTGTCTCAGCCTGTCGTCCTTTCGGTCGCGCTTTACGACTGCGCTTCTCAGTCTTTGGGAGTCTGGTATACCTATAATGGGCGAGTTTCTTCCCACGATGTTGCCAAGTATGGGCCACCGGCACATCTCCAAGAACGTGTCGGGGGCGCGCGTGATTTTCAGTCGGTGGGAACACAGCTTGCGAGCTTGATTATGACCTGCATCAGCAAATACAAACCTGTCACAGCCGCTCACAGAATTCTCGATTGGGGTTGCGGCTGCGGACGGGTTATTAGAGAGATGATGAAATTTGTGCCGCCCTCAACGCTGACTGGTTGCGACATCGATACGGAGGCAATCGCATGGGATAAGACACATATTCCCGGCCCGACCTTTGACCGCATCGATCCGTATCCTCCAACTGCTTATTCGAGCGGTGTCTTTGGTCTAATTTACGGCATATCCGTGATGACTCACTTAGACGAGCAAACACAGCTCTCATGGCTTGAAGAATTATCCCGAATTGCACCCCCGGGCGGAATCGTCGCACTCAGTGTGATCGGAGAGAACCTCCGAAAGACGAATATGCCCGCCGAGTTAGCGAAAATATTTCACGAAACAGGTTTCGCATCCTTTGTTCCAGGCTACTCCAGAATGTTGGCACCTTTTTCTAATGAAGGCTATTATCGGGAGACGTATCATTCCTTTGCCTACATCGAAAGAACATGGGGGAAATTCTTCGATATTCTGGAATGTTTTGAGACGAAGCATCAAGACATTCTAATCCTTCGGGCCGTTAGCGCCTCGTAGGTGAGAAGAGGAAGACTCAATAATTGTATAAATGAAGAAGATTTCGTCTCTTTTCGCTGGAGCGGCTGAGCGCACGCATGCCCTCAATAAGCAAATCGCGAGCGCAGAGAGCCGATATTACTGGTGGTTTGATCATCCCATCGATTGGGAGCGGCCAATGCGAACGCTTTACGTCACGGGTTGGTGCGTCAGTCGCGAGGGTAAAGAAATCCGCGCCATGCGTGCCCGATTCGGGCGTCAGGAGTTTGCAGCTAATTACGGGATTGAACGCAAGGACGTGGGCGCGGCGGTTCAGCGAATCGGGTTTGCTATTGCCATCCCGCTGCCAGCAGGAAAGTCGCAAGTTTTTATTGAGGTTCAGGAAGCCGACTGCGTATGGCGGGCCATTTCGACTCAGGCCGTCTTTGGCGCTTCAGATGGAGAATCAGCAGCCCCTATTGATCCCAAATACTTTATTCCCAATCCCGGCGCCAACCCACGAATTGAATTCTGGCTCGATCGGCCCTTGGTTTGGCCAAAAAAAATTCGTTACCTCAAGGTCTCAGGCTGGTGTCTCGCGATTTCCGGCGACGAAATCACCGAGGTACGTGCGCGTATGCGAAAGAACATTTTCCCCGCGCGTTTCGGTAAGCTCCGACCTGACATTGGTCTTCGATACGACAACCGACCAGGCGCGTTGCGGAGCGGTTTTTCACTCAATGCCACGATTCCGCGTGGGCGCAGCCAATTTATAATGGAGGCGCGCAGCGGCGAAGGGCCGTGGGAGACTTTTTTCCTGCATCCGTTGCGCGGTCCGATTTTCCGAGAGCAATTGAATGGGGAGTGGAAAACCGCCGGCGATTATGCGCGCTGGATACGATGTTACGATCGGCTCGAACGAGAGGACGTGCAACGCATTCGGGAGCAAATCGCAAAGTTTCACTATTCGCCGATGATTTCGGTTTTGTTACCGGTTTACAACTCGAATTTGAGGTGGCTCCGGCGCGCCATTTTATCTGTGCAAAAGCAGTTGTACCCACGCTGGGAGCTTTGCGTCGTCGATGACGCCTCGACTGATCGAAAGCTCTGGCCGTTCTTGCAAAGGTGCGCGCGTCGAGATCCACGAATAAATGTGATGCGCCGCACGGAAAACGGACACATCTCAGCGGCGTCAAACGATGCACTGCGCCTCGCGAACGGCGACTTTGTGGCGCTGCTGGATCACGACGACGAGCTGGCGCCTACAGCGCTGTACTTCGTAGCACTGGCTTTGAACAAAAACCGCGATTTGCAACTGCTCTACAGCGATGAGGATAAGCTCGATGCACAAAACCGACGGTCGGAGCCGTATTTTAAGTCTGATTGGAACCCGGAGCTGGTTTTGGCGCAAAATTTCATTTCGCATCTCAGCGTTTACCGAACCGACTTGATCCGTCGGCTCGGTGGTTTCCGCATCGGGTTGGAAGGCTCGCAGGATTATGATCTGGCGCTGCGCTGCATAGAACAGATTCGACCGAAGGAGATTGAGCATCTGCCTTGGGTGCTTTATCACTGGCGCGCGGGAGATCAAAGCACGGCATCGAGCGCCACGGCCAAACCGTATGCACAAGAAGCCGCTCGCCGGGCGGTGCAGGAACATCTCGAACGCACGGGAATCGCGGGCACGGTGGTACCGAGTCATGGCGTCTACTTACAGACCAAATACGCATTTCCGATAGAACACCCGCTCGTTTCCATTATCATCCCAACGCGAGATCGGACGTCGTGTCTCCAGAAATGTCTCGACAGCATTTTCGAGAAAACAGATTATCGAAACTACGAAGTGATCGTGCTCGATAACGAGAGCCACGAAGCCGAGACGCTCGAATTTTTGGCCGAGCTGACAAAATACGACCGCGTTCGGGTGGAGCGGATCGACGGCACGTTCAATTACAGCCGCCTGAATAATCGTGGCGTCGAATTGTCTCGGGGATCGTTCATCGCGTTGCTTAACAATGACGTGGAAGTGATCAACGATGACTGGCTCAGCGAAATGGTGAGCCGTGCGATGCAACCGGAAGTAGCAATGGTTGGCGCGCGGTTGTGGTATCCGAACGGCACGATCCAGCACGGCGGAGTGATCCTCGGCGCAGGTGGCATTGCTGGTCACGCGCACGTTGGGCTCCGGCGCGGTGAGCCGGGCTACTTTGCTCGTGCAAACCTGGCGCAGAATGTCTCCGCAGTAACCGCTGCTTGCGCGCTGGTGAGACGGGAAGTGTACCTACAACTCGGAGGGTTCGATGAAAGTTTGGCAGTCACTTTCAATGACATCGATTTTTGCCTGCGGTTGCGCCAAGCCGGCTACCGGATTGTATGGACGCCACACGCCGAATTGATTCACCACGAGTCGGCTAGTCGCGGCTTCGACGACAGCACGCCGAAGCAAGTGCGGTTTCTGGGGGAAGTCGATTACATGAATTCAAAATGGGGCGACATGTTGCAGCGCGATCCGTTTTACAATCCGAACCTCTCGCTCGGTGAAAATCTCTTCACTCTGGCTTTTCCGCCGCGGACGATTAAGCCGTGGCAGAGTATTGCGCCTTAATTTTGCCTGATTGAAGCCTCCCTGCACCGATATGGGACAATCAACCATCGAGAAAATGGCAGTCGCAGATTACGCGTTTCGTTTCGACGCGCTGCCGGAGCAGGTCACTTTCAGCAAGCAAATCAAAATCACTGGCTGGCTCTTGCATCGCCGAGGTCTACCTATTCATGGAATTCGTGGAATTGTTCGCGGCATTCTGCGACGCCGATCGATTTTCCGGGCGCGCCGCAAAAGATCGCGACCCCTGATTGCCGCCGCTTACCCCGATTTGCCCGAAGCGGGACAGAGCGGATTCCTTCTGGTGCTCGAACTGCCCGTCGGCCCAAGTGAAATTACAATCCAAGTCCAGGACCAAGAGAAAATCTGGCGAACGATTTTTGTCGCGGATATTTGGGCGTTCCCCCTCACCTTTTTTCGTTGGATAGGTCTGACGCGCGTCGAGCAGTTCTTCGTCAGCTATCTCCCGCAACTTTTTCTCGCAAACAGACGAAAGATTGCGACGTCAGTCATACCGCACTTGAGCGCTCAGAGCGAGGCCAGTCTCCGTCACAACAAGCTGCAAACGTTCACGGGTAAGTCCGATTCAACCCAGTCCGAAATAAAAACAGTACATTTGTTCGTCACCTCCAAATCGAATTTGTTTATCCGTGAAATCGCCGAATTACTTTGCGCGGGCTTCCGCGCTGCCGGTTGTGAGGCACAACTTTTGGTGGATCGAATTCCCGCTGAAAGGACCGAGGGAGGCAAAATCCAAATCGTAGTTACACCTCATGAGTTCTTTAATTTGTTTTTGAGTTATAAGCTCTCTTGGGAGAAGATTCAGCGCCTCACAAATCACCTGTTTTTGCTGAGTACCGAGCAACCCGAAAGCGAGTGGTTTGACAGCAATCTTGTCGCGGCACCGCATGCACGCGCCATGCTCGACATTCATTTGTCAGGAGTGGCCGCGTACCGCGCGCGCGGCCTGCCTTGTTTGCATCTGCCGCTCGGCTATCACCCATTGCTTGAACAAAGTGACGCACCAGCAAAGTCCAAAAGAGACATCGACATTTGCGTTCTGGCTGCGATGACTGACCGCCGTGAGGAATTCATCGCCGCCAATGCTGATTTCTTCGCGGCACGTAACTGCCACGTTAGATTCGTTCCGCTTGGATTCGCCAAGACGGAAGAGACGCGAAGTTACTTACCCGCTTCGGAACGCAACCGCCTGTTACAGCAGACAAAGATCTTGCTGAACGTTCATTACTCAGACCTCCGCTATTTCGAGTGGCACCGAGCGCTAATCGCTATGGCGAATCGTTGCTGCTTGATCACCGAAACCTGTGAAGGCTTTGAGCCACTTGTTCCAGGTAAGCACTTCGTGATGGCGGGAGCAGACGATCTAACGACGTGCTGTGAATACTATCTGGAGCACGAAGATGAGCGCGAAGCGATCGCGGGAGCGGCCTATGATTTCATGCGTGAACGCTTCACGCAGGAAGATAATTGCCGCGCATTCTTGCAGCAGATAGAGAATGCCTTCTGCGGAGAAAACGC
>VBQC01000122.1 GCA_005887825.1 Verrucomicrobiota bacterium
GGATTTTTGGCAGCGGCACTTTTAGCCGAGTGGCACGTCAGCAAATGCTTGCCTTTCCCTGGCTGGGAAAGAATCTGCTCGTGGGAATTGTGCCGCTCGGCGTAGCCTGCCTGACGTGGGTGTTAATGCGAACCTGGTTGAAATATGATCGCGCTTCCCAAGTTTGATGGGTTGCGTGCGATCGCATCTCTTCTCTATCCGCCGGTCTGCACGATTTGTGGAGCAAATGTTCGAGCGGGCGAGTATCTTTGCAGTCACTGCGAATCAAAAACCATCCGCATTGTTGCGCCGTTTTGCCAGACATGCTCAGAACCGTTCGAAGGCGCGATCACGGGTGCATTCACGTGCGCCAACTGCGCCCATCGTACCATTCATTTCGACGCGGCCGTTGCCGCCTATCGTAGTCGCGGGATCGTCCGCGAGCTGATTCATGACTTTAAGTACCGGCGGCAAATTTATCTGCGTCATCTTGTGGCGCGCTGGCTGTGCTCTGCCATGAATGACGAACGGCTGCGCGCACGCCAATTCAACATAATCATCCCAGTGCCATTACATCCGGCTCGCCAACGAGAACGTGGATTCAATCAGGCCACTTTGCTGGCAGAATTGTTAAGTGCAGAGATATCGATCCAATCTAAACCGTTGCTGGAGCGTATCCGGTACACGACCACACAAACTGCGCTCGATCGCGCTGAGCGCATGGAAAATTTACATGATGCCTTCCGTTTACGAAAAAACGCGGACGTGCGAGGTTTGCGGGTGCTGTTGATCGATGATGTTCTGACAACCGGTTCGACCCTGAGCGAGTGCGCGCGCGTTCTAAAACGCGCAGGCGCTACCTCCGTTTATGCGGCAACCGCCGCACGCGCATAATCTCCATGGCCATTTTCAAAAAACCAGCAATCAAAGAGCAAAATCGCAAGAAGCGCGAAATCCCGCAGGGTCTTTTTCAGAAATGTCCTGGCTGTTCCGAGGTCGTGCCGGAAATCGAGCTCGCGCAAAATCAGCGTGTCTGTCCGCGCTGCGATTATCATTTTGCGCAATCGGCAAGGGAACGGCTCGAAAATCTGCTCGACCCCGAAACCTTTGTGGAGATGGATGCCGACCTGAAGTCCGTAGATATTTTGCGCTTTCAGGGAATGGTCAGCTACAAAGACCGTCTCAAAAAATACCAGGAAAGCACTGGGTTACTTGACGCTGTGATCAGCGGATATGGAATCCTTGACGGCTATAAGGTCGCGATCGCTGTTATGGATTTCGGCTTTCTTGCTGCGACGATGGGATCGGTCGTCGGCGAAAGAATTACGCGCACGATTGAATATGGAACTGCTGAACACTCTCCTGTCATTATCGTTGCCGCTTCCGGCGGCGCGCGCATGTACGAAGGAATGTTGAGCCTGATGCAAATGGCTAAAACGGCCGGGGCACTCGCGCGTCATGCGGAACAGCGGCTTCCGTACATTTCTGTTCTGACAAATCCCACCACCGCTGGCGTCATGGCCAGTTTCGCTTCGTTAGGCGATGTTATTATCGCTGAACCGAAGAGCATGATCGGCTTCGCCGGGCCCCGCGTGATTAAAGAAACCACGCATCAGGATTTGCCCCAAAGATTTCAGACCGCAGAGTTTCTTCAGGAACACGGTTTGATCGACATGATCGTTCACCGGAAAAAAATGCGTGAGCAGCTCAGCCAATTGCTCAGTTACTTTGCCGTTGCGCCGTGAACATGGTCTCCCGAAAGCTTTCGGAGAAGCGCCGAGATCTCCCTTGACGTATAAGCAAGCGCTCGCCTGGCTCTACGGCCTCCAGCGCTTCGGGATCAAGCTCGGGCTGGAAAATATCCAGCGGCTCATCGCCGAGTTATCAAGGAAGGGCGATCTCCAGATCGCCCACGGCCTGGAAGGCGCCGCTCCTTGGAAAGTTATCCACGTCGCCGGGACGAATGGCAAAGGCTCGGTTTGTGCCATGATCGATTCGATCCTGCGCGCACAAGGATATCGCACCGGTCTGTTCACATCCCCTCACCTTGTCACCTTTCGCGAACGTATTCGTGCGAATGGCGAAATGATTTCCGAGGATACGGTCGCCAGTGGCCTGGCGGCGATTCGCGATCTCATCGCCGATTGGAACCCGCATCCGACTTTTTTTGAAGTCGCCACCGCGCTTGCGCTTAAGCATTTCGCCGAAACGCAAATCGACTTCGTCATTTTGGAAACCGGTCTGGGCGGACGACTCGATGCTACAAACGCCATTCAATCAAATGTCTCGGTCATTACCCAGATCGATTTCGATCACGAAAAATGGCTGGGACACTCGCTTGGAGAAATCGCGGCTGAAAAAGCTGGGATTATCAAACCGAGGGTCCCCGTAGTTTCTGCTGCGCAGCGACCAGAAGCGGAAGAAGTGATCTGCGCGCGGGCTGCTGAATGCGAAGCGCCAATCGAATTCGTTGCCGCGCCCTATAACGAAACCCCGATCGCTCTTGCCGGTTTGCATCAAAAGCAAAATGCCACTCTCGCGATTGCCGCGCTGCGCGCCGGCGAGATTGATATCGACGAGTCCGCGACTGCTCGCGGACTTGCGAATGTCGACTGGCCTGCCCGTTTCCAAAGGTGGGATAAGCGCACCGTTATTGATGGTGCGCACAATCCAGGGGCTGCCCGTGTTCTTGCCGAAACATGGCGCGAAGTTTTTGCCGATCAGCGGGCCACACTCATCCTGGCAGTTCTCTCCGACAAAGATTTGTGTGGCATCTGTGAAGCCCTCGCACCAATCAGCGATTATGTCTTGCTGCCGAAGATCCGCAGTGAACGCGCTGCTCCGCCGGAGGATTTGGCAAGAGCTTTATCTGCAATTGCTCCATCACTCCCCTACTCCATCACTCCATCGATCGCTCACGCGCTCGATCAAGCCCGCGAACGACCGCGTCCCATTCTCCTCACCGGCTCGCTCCATTTCGCTGGCGAAGCGCTCGCGCATCTGCGCGGCAAACCCGCCGCCTTCGAAGAATGCGCGCAGTGAATTCTCTGAAACGCACCACGAAGGGCACAGAGGTCACGAAGACGCTTTTACGTTTGCATCTCCTTCGTGCTCTTCGTGTTCTCTGTGGTTAATCAGAAGTTTCAATTCGTGGAAACAACGGCACCGGTTGGCCCACGATATGTTCATCTGGCAATCTCCCCCACTCCGCGTCTTTGAGTGAGAACCGCTCTTCTTTGCCGCTCAACTCCATCTTCCAATTCAGTTGATCGAAAATCCCATGCGCCGCACGCAGCAATACCGGCGAAATCAAGATCGCAATGATGCGAAGCGACTCGACGACATAGTAAAGGACAGAATCCAGTCGCTCGGCTTGCGAGGGAAGCTGCGCGAGCTTCCAGGGAGCGGCGCAATCAACTAAAGTGTTACACGCGTTTACCGCCTGCCACGCGTGTTCAAGCGCAGTGGACACGCGATGGCTATCAAAGTAACCAGAGTAATCCAGCCCAAACCGCTTCGAGTCCACTGGAAAGTTTACGACCAGTGCCGCGAGGTCCGATTCGTTGTCGGGGCTATCGAATGCGCCGATTGCAAAAGTAAAACGCACGGATCTGATTTTCCCGCTTCGATACTTCGCTGCCATATTCAGCGTGCGATTGAGCAAATTGCCTAACGAATTAGCAAGGTCAACATTGTAGCGTTCGATCAAGCGCTGTTCCGAAAAATCTGCGTCTTTGCCCGTCGCGATATCGCTCATCAAATAATAGCGAAGCGCTTCGGCACCGTATTTCTCCACCAGCGCGAATGGATCGACAATGTTCCCCGCGCTCTTGCTCATCTTCGCGCCGCCGAGATTCCACCAGCCGTGAGCGAGCAGTTGCGGCATTTGCTCATCGGGAAATCCGATCGCGTGGAGCATGATGAGCCAATAAATGCCGTGCGCGGGAACGAGAATGTCCTTTCCGATTATTTGGAGCGTATTCTTCGTCCAACGATTGCGAAATTTCGGCGGCTGCTTCGCGTAACTGTCGATCTTTGGATCGTAGCCGGCGAAGCTGATGTAGTTCGTTAACGCGTCAAACCAGACGTAATTGACGAAATCCTTGTCGAACGGAAGTTCGATCCCCCAATCGAGCCGTGATTTCGGACGCGAGATGCAAAGATCGCCACTCAGCTTGTCGACAGCATTTCGCAATTCCGTCTGACGAAAATCAGGAATGACCGCGTCTTTTCGATTGTCGAGGTACCGAAGCAACCATTCTTTGTGTTGGCTGAGTTTGAAATAATAATTTTCTTCCTCGCGAAACTCGACTTGCCCCCATTCCGAACCAAACTCGCCATCAGGTGCGCGTTCTTTGTCGGTGAGGAATTGTTCCTGACGAACTGAGTAATAGCCGGATTGCTTGTCTTTATAAATTTGCCCGTTGTCAAACAGCCGCTGCAAAATTCCTTGAACGACGTTCTTGTGGCGGTCGCTGGTTGTCTCCGCCCACTCGTCGTATTGCACATCGAGCCTCTTCCAAAGATCGATAAACTTTTGTGTGATGCCTTTGACGAATTCAGCCGGAGGAACACCCGCTTTGGCGGCCGATTGCTGCACTTTCTGGCCGTGCTGATCGACGCCGGTTAGGAAAAAGACCTTGTCACCCTTGAGCCGATGATAGCGCGCGATCACATCGGCCAGCACTTTTTCGTAAGCGTGACCGACGTGTGGCGGCGAGTTTGTGTAATCGATCGCCGTGGTAATGAAAAACGTCTTTGGCATTGGCTTCGAGATATTGCGGGCGCACGACGCGACACGCAACCGGCAACTGTAGACGCTTCCCTCTGGGAAGCGGAGCGCTGATTTGATTAAGCAGGTACGCGCCGCGCCGCCCAGAGGTCGGACGGCTACAGCTGAATGCTACCCAGCCGTCTTGCCTTTACGAAGCGCGCACTTTTTTCCAAACGCCCTTCTCTTCTTTCCAGTTGTAGAGCGGCTTGCCGTTGATTTTGTGAACGGACGTTTCTGTGATCTTCAAGCTGCGGGCGCCGACGGCCATGAAGAAATCAATGTCGTAAATCTTGCCGTCGGTCCCTTTCATATCAACGCAGGCGAAATATTTGTCCCCGCCGAGGCTCGAGAACCGATCATCGTGGACTTTGACCAGGTCCAGCGCGAGATCTTTACGCTGATACGGGATATGAAACTTCTTGTCGGCGGATTTCGCTGCGTAGCCGCTGATAAATTTCTTCAGTCCATCTGAAACGTCGGACATAGTCGCTTCCGTCATCGCAGCTTGAGGAGCGCCTGTTCTTGTCTGCGGCAGTTGTTGCGATTGGGATTGCTGCGGAGCCCTGGGGTGTTCCTGCGCGAAGAGCGGCAGCACCGCTATTAGGAACAGCGAAACTGATACTGCTGCGATGTGTCGAGTAATCATGAGAGTGAATGTTGGCGGTTACTGTAGCGGTGGTTAACTTACCCTGTCGTTTAGGTTGTTTGGAAGCGAAATTGTTACATCCGTGATTCTCCGCGGCGGAGGTGTTCACGGGTACGATGCGGCAGTCACTCTACGCCATGTGCGACATCATCTTCGGTCCGCCGGTTCTGAAAAATCGGACGAGAAGAAACGCAGCAATGGCCAGAAAAATGATGTTCAGAACAGTCGTGTAATTGAAACTGATCGACGTTTCGACGATTTGAGCGCTGCGCTGCGAAGGGATCAGTCCCAGCGCTTGGAAAAGGAATTCAACCAAGAGCGCTGCGAGGACCATGGCGATATAAAAGACACCGACAATGAGGCCAGTGACTTTCCACCCGTAATACTTTCGATAAATGTCTATAATCGGGAGCACGAGCAGGTCGGCATAAATGAACGCGATGACGCCGCCGAAGCTGATGCCGCCGTTCCAAAGCACTGCAGCCAGCGGAATGTTGCCCACGGAACAAACGAACGAAAGGACAGCGACGATCGGTCCGACGATTGGTCCCCAAAACTTTGCGGCGACTGGATGCGAAACCAGGAAGAATTCCTTCCAAAAATTCGCCGGTACCCACGCAGCCAATGCTCCTGCGATCAGCAACCCGCCGGCGATATCTTTCCAAACGGCCGCCCAATCCATGACGAAATAATGACTGATGGCAGTAAGACCGTCCTTCGAGGTGATGCGTTGCCAAAGCGAGCCTTCGGTCACGCTCATGTCCATTTCCGCATGACCCTCCATCTTGCCTTTGAGTCCCTTGTCCGCCTGGGTGCGCGCTTCAGTAACGAGTTTTCGCGATAAAAATAGTCTGAACAGCAGCGCCATGAGGACAACCATCAACGGTCCGCCGATGAACTCGGCGGCAGCAAATTGCCACCCCATCAGCACAATGATGATAATTGTCAGCTCAGCGACTAAATTGGTGGAGGCGAGCTCAAACGCCATCGCTGCCGTAAAGTCGGCGCCTTTGCGAAAGATCGACCGCGCCAGAGCCACCGCCGCGTAGGAACAGGAGGACGACGCCGCGCCGAGACCACATGCAATGGCAAGCGATTTCGGAGAATCGTTTGGCAATAGTCGTATCATTTCGCTTTTAGAAACGACCGCCTGCACAACGGCAGACAAGCCGAAGCCGAGAATGAGGGGCCACAAAATTTCCCAGAACATGGCGAACGCCATCCAGAGGGCGTGGCCGAGAGCTGTAACGATGTCCATGATTTGGTTCCAACTCGCGAGAGTCGCAGAGCAGGTTATAAAAGCACAAAGCTCGAATGTCGAACAACGAAGGAATGACGAACCCGGAAATGCGGCGCTAGATCATCGGAAAGTTTCATTTCACATTCTGGAAAACTTTGTTGCGATCACCAGCGTGAAAATGGTCTTAATAGTCCGCGATTCATGCAAGACGCTTTGATCAAACGACGTTCCATCCGCACCACGTTCGTCATCATCGCTCTCGCCGCGGCGGCCGCCGTCTTGGTTGGTGCTCCGATGCGTCGCGCGGCCGGACGCGAGTTGCGTGAGGCGGTTCTTGCGGAACTTCAGCCGGTCGCATTGAAGAACTGTACGTTGAAGCGCTTCGGCAGCGCCAATGACGGAGGATACCTGATGTGCGAGAATCTGATTCAGCCAGTCGATGCAGCCTACTCGTACGGCGTGGGCAGGAACGACGACTGGGGATGCGAGGTGTCGCGCCGATATCATGTGCCGGTGCATCAGTACGACTGTTTTGATCCCGCACGGCCAATCTGCAACGATGGCACGTTCGTGTTTCACAACGAATGTGTCGGCGATCGGACCGGCTACAGGGAATCGCGTTTCTTCGACACGCTGGAAAACCAGATCAGGAAGAACGGCGACTCCGGCCGGCGCCTAATCATCAAGATGGACATCGAGGGCGCGGAATGGAATTCGCTCCTCGCAGCCCCTGACGAGCTGCTGGCTTCGATTCCGCAGATCGCAATGGAGCTGCACGGCTACGACGATCCGAAGATTGTCGAGGTGATCCGGAAGCTGAAGCGGAACTTCTATCTCGTGAACCTCCACTTCAATAACTGGTCGTGCACGCCGAAGGCAGCGCCACTCCCCGCGTGGGCGTACCAGGTGCTCTGGGTGAACAAGCGCATCGGCGTGCCCGATCCGGCCGCGCCCGTCCCCGCACCGATGAGCCCGCTGAACGCGCCCGACTCGCCGACCTGGCCCGATTGTCAGTTGCGCACGCCGAGGTCGCAGCCCTGACGGTTCACGGCAGCCCTTACGCGGCCTTCGCGCTCTCCATCGCTTCAGTATATTTGCCGAACCGCGCCTTGCTGTTGCACCAGGCACGATGATGAAATGCCTGTTGCGCAGCAGCAACGTTTGCTGCCTCGCCTTTCCAAGCCTTAAGCACGGGAGCTTGCAAAGCACGTCCGTAGGAAAAGCTCAGCTGCCACGGCAGTCCCTCCATCCGATTCATCGCATTGAGATGTTCCGTAGCTTGTTGATCGGTTTGGCCACCGGAGAGAAACACAAGGCCCGGTACGGCTCCGGGCACCACGCGTTTCATGCAACGCACTGTGGCTTCGGCCACTTCCTCCACCGAAGCCTGCTGTGGACATTCTTTTCCTGAAAGAACCATGTTCGGCTTCAGCAACATTCCTTCCAGTACAACGCGATGTTCGTACAGAGCGTGAAAGACGCTTTCCAGCGTTTGCTGCGTGACTTCGAAATGACGCTCAATGGTGTGCGTGCCATCCATGAGCACCTCCGGTTCGACGATCGGCACCAAATCCGTTTCCTGACAAAGTGCCGCATACCGTGCCAACAATTCGGCGTTTGTCGCGATGCATGTACGCGTGGGAATCTGGTCGCCAATGGCGATCACTGCGCGCCATTTGGCAAAGCGTGCTCCCAACTTCCGATATTCCGCCAGTCGCTCACGCAACCCATCGAGACCCTCAGTGACTTTTTCGCCTGGGAAATTTGCCATCGGCTTGGCGCCTTTATCTACCTTGATTCCAGGAATGATCCCCTGCTGCTCCAGCGCCTCGACGAAGGTGCGACCGTCGCGAGTTTTCTGCCGAATTGTTTCGTCAAAGAGAATCACGCCGCTAATAAATTCGCCGGCGCCGGCGGTGGTAAATAGGACTTCGCGATACGCGCGGCGGTTCTCCTCCGTCGAAGTGACATTGATACTTTTCAATCGCTTCTCGATCGTCCCCGAACTTTCATCGGCCGCCAGAATTCCCTTACCGGGTGCAACCAACTTTCTTGCTACCGATTCCAAATTTTCATTTTTCATAGCTCTCTCCTTATTAGCTGCTGAAGAAATTAGTGTAATGTGGACATTAGCGCGAGGTCAATGAACGCGCTTCTCGACGCGCGGTCTAACTTGTGCTATACGCAAATCAATGTTGAGCAGGATCATAATGTCGATGGCGATGGCCGCCGCGCTTTTTGCGGCTCCTGTGGGTCTTGCCGCGCGATCGTGCATCCTCACCAACGCGCCAAGTCCAAAGGCTTGTCAACCAAGTTGCTGCGCCAACAAAACCTGTTGCGCGACATCGCCAAAGAACACAGCTCCGCTGTCACAGCCGCTTGCAAAAGCTGATTCCGGTCAACAACTAAGCGCAATCTGTTTTGCCGCCGCGCTGCCTTTGGCAAGTCGTGAAGTCGGAGCTGAGCAGTTCCGGTTCCAAGCTGCAGCGCCATTAGCAAACTCGCCGCCGCGGCTGGCGCTGCTCTGCACGTTTCTCATCTGATCCACGGACGCTGACGCCTGGGGTGTGCCCATTCACCGGCACATCTGGTCTTCAACCGTTCGATTGGATCAATGAAAACAACTTACCTTTTATTACTTAATTTAATTTTAGCTTTAACTTTTCGGACTGCGCAGGCCGGAAATAATGACGGTGCAGTTCGAGAGGGCCGCCTTTCGCTCGATGAGGTGACGAACGTCGTCCTCGCAAATAATCCGGCAATCAAAGCGGCGCAGGAGAAATGGCAGGCAATGAAGGCGCGCGTGCCGCAAGCCGCCGCGTGGGAGGACTTGAGAGCGCAGGCGAGGTCGCGCGCCGCGCGCTACGTCTCGATCCCGCCGAACTC
>VBQC01000123.1 GCA_005887825.1 Verrucomicrobiota bacterium
CGATTAAAGCCCCTATTGCGGTGTAGTGCGAGGCTTCGGCTTGCGAATGTCGTTCCAAGCAAGCGGGACGCTTGCTCCACTTTATCGTCTGAGACTTTTCCGCCTCGCGCGGGTTCAACTGTTGTGAGGGTCCTTGCAGGATTGGCGATCTTCATCTGGGTGGCCACAACGTTACGCGCGCAAACCTCAGTGGAAATCGATTTGGAGGAACAGACCGCTTATCTTCTTGAAAACGGACGCCCTGTGTTAGCGTCGCCAATTTCGAGCGGCCGCTACGGCCATCTCACCAGAACGGGTTCGTTTAAGATTCTCGAGAAGGAACGAACCCATTACTCGAGCATGTATGGAAAAATTGTCGATGCGCGCGGAAACACGATTGTAGCGGACGCCGACGCTGACATGCCTGTTCCCCGTGGAGGAAAATTTATTCCCGCGCCAATGCATTACTTCATGCGATTCACAGGAGCCGACGGAATGCATGCTGGATATCTGCCCGGCTACCCTGCGTCGCACGGCTGTGTCCGAATGCCTCAGCAGAATGCGATCGCGTTTTTCAATTCCGTCAGCGTTGGAACTTCGGTCACTGTGTTCGGAAGAACGCCGGCTGGCCGCTACTTGGGCCAATCCCAATCAACCTCTCTGAGACGAAGCAATCGATTTGCAGACCCGCGCTTCGGATCACCTTTTGATCCGCGCTTTGCTCCGCCTCCGCCGCCTTGGTGGCGATGAGGCTAACTCTTATTGCCTGTAGAGACAAGCGTGTCGCCTGCGAACCAAACACAAGCAGCCGCCAGGCGTGACGTAATTAGATCTTACGGCCGTTGTTGGACCGGCACCTTATCACTGTTCGCGCTGGCGGTTTTCGGTCCCCGCGAAAGATCGACAAGATCGGCCAGGATATTTAACGTCTCATCGCGCTCGGGGTCGATAGCCGGTTCTTTGGAGTCGTCCCCGACACCGACACCAGCGGTCAAATCCGTATCCGCATCCGGGGCAGCTTCAGGATCAACTTTCGGCGTCGCTCCGTTCTTCTTTGCCTCGGCCAGTTTTCCCGGATACATGATCAGCTGGAGATTCGGTTTATCGACCGTGTCGAGCGTCAGGCGATAAATACGCGGTTCTTCCTGGTTGCGCGCCAGGCGCTCTTTGGAACGCATTTCTTTGCGCAGCTTATCGTCCGCAAGTTCCTTTTTCCGGAGATCTTCATTCAGCGAAATTCGGTTTTCGTCGAGCTTGTGGCGCAAACGACCGATATCCTCCATCACGTAGTGAAATTCGGGATCATTTTTAACACGCTCTTCTGAACGTCGCTTCAATTGATCGACAAACAGCGAATGCGTGTCAGACCATTTTGTGTATTTCGCCTTGGGCACCTCGTCATAGGGCAGGGCGTTCTTCAGTGCGCCTTCGCCGAATTCCGGGAGATCGCTCAAGCTCGGCAGGACAATGTCGGAGGCCACACCGTGAAGCTGCGTAGAACCGCCGGCGACCCGATAAAATTTTTGGATCGTCAACTTCAATGCACCGTCCTCATCGGAACGGCTGCCCAGCAGCGAAGCGAAGCGGCCGATCGGGAGAATCGTCTGCACCGTGCCTTTACCGAAAGTGTTCTTGTCACCGACGACCACCGCGCGACCATAATCCTGGAGAGCAGCTGCGAAAATTTCGCTGGCCGAGGCGCTTTGCCGGCTGGTCAAAACCACGAGCGGCCCCGAATAAGCCATGCTGACGGGGTCGGGCGAAATTCTGATGCTTCCGTTATAATCTTTCGTCTGAACGATCGGGCCTGATTTTAGAAACAACCCGGTGAGGGAGAGCGCTTCCTCGAGTGAGCCACCGCCATTTCGGCGAAGATCGATAACCAGTCCGGCGATGTTTTCTTTCTTTAGCCGTTTGAGCAGCGCCAGCACATCGCGTGTCGTACTCTTCTGGTGCCTGTCCATGTCGGCATAAAACGAGGGGAGCGTCAGCCAACCGAGTTTTATGGGATTGCCGTTCTCATCTTTCCTGATAATGATGTCCGCGCGCGCCTCTTGATCCTTGAGCTTAATTTCATCGCGCACGAGTTCGACGTTCTTCCGGCGGGAAGGATCGGTGGCATCCGACGGAACCACGAGCAGTCGCACACGCGTGCCTTTCTTGCCACGGATCATCTCGACGACTTTGTCCAGCCGCATCTCGCGAACATCGACAAAGTCAGCCTGTGCCTGCGCTACGGCGGTGATTCGGTCGCCTACTTTAAGCCGTCCATCCACTTGCGCGGGCCCTCCGGGAACGAGGCTCTCGATTTTTGCGTAGCCATCCTCGGAGCGAAGCATCGCGCCGATCCCCACGAGCGAGAGGCCCATGTTGATGCTGAAATTCTTCATGTCGGCCTTGCTCAGGTACTCCGAGTGCGGGTCGTATGTTTGGGCAAGCGCATCGAGAAAGAGTTTCATTTGCTCGTCCTTATCCTGCTCGTGGACGTTGCGGGCGAGACGATCGTAACGGCGCGCAACCAGTTGCGGGCCAGGCTCAATCGGATGTTCGCTTAAATGTTCCTGCAGCAGCTCGCTATTGATCCGACCGCGCCAGAGTTGATCGGCCTCCGCCTCATCTTTTGGCCACGGCGATTTTTGGCGACTAAGCTCAATCGTGGCGTCGCCTTTAAAATCAATCGGCTGCTTGAGCAGGTCCTTAACTTTCGCAACACGCTCATCCACGCGTTTCGCATAAAGATCGTAAATTTCGTAGGCAGGTTTTAGGTTGCCGAGGAGAACGTCACCGGCGATGGAGCTTCCATATTTCGCATTGAGCGCATCGACGTCTTGTTGGGTAAAAAAGAGATGGCTGAAGTCGAGCAGCTCCAGATAAGTCTGAAGGAATTTTGTCGACACTTCCTCGTTTAGCTTTCCCCGGGTGTAATGGCCTTCCTCCAAAAGCCGCCCGACCGACATCGCGATCGTTTCTTTCGACGCCGCCACGGCTGGCGGAGGCGCCGCGATTGCTGATGCGAAAAGAATGGCGCAACACGCGAGTGACCGTTGGAAAGATGATTTCATCAGCGAAAAAGGGGTTTCCCAACTTGGCAGAGTTCGGCGCGAAACGCAAGATGATCAAAAAACATCGTCATGCAGATACCCTGAGACAACCACCGATGCGGGAACATTCAAATATTCGTAAAAACTCCCGGCTTCAGATGTAGCGGGCCTTCATTTATACTCAAATACAATGACTCACGAAACGTTTTGCGGCGGCATTTTTGAAACGAATTGCTATCTGCTTAAAGCCCCGGAGGGCTGGATTCTTTTCGATGCGCCTGACGGGGCTTGCGAGTGGCTCGCATCGCGAAATGTGGATCTAAAGCTTCTGCTGCTGACGCATGGCCATTTCGATCACGTTCCCGATGTGGCTAAAATCAAACGCCGCTTTCATTGCCAAATCGGCTGCCATCCAACAACCGCGCGGATGATTTCCGATCCTGAATTTTTTCGCAGTTCCGGATTTCAACTGGAAATCGAGCCGGTCGAACCGGATTTCCTCATCGAAGAGATGCCGGCGAGAAAATTTCTCGGCTTGGAAATGCAGGTGCTCGAAGTTCCAGGACACTGTCCCGGCAGCGTTTGCTTTTTTTCGCGCAAGGACCAATTGCTCATCGGCGGCGATGTTCTTTTCGCCGGCAGCATCGGACGAGGCGACTTGCCCGGTGGCGATATCGATCTGTTGCTGGAGGGGATCAGGAAAAAATTGTTTCCGCTCGGCGACGACGTGACGGTGCTTCCCGGCCACGGCCCAGCGACAAAGATCGGCACAGAGCGCAAAACCAACCCGTTCCTGAAGCAAGCCGGAACATAGGCTTCCAGTGCGCCACAGGACGGACTCGCGGCGGCGAGCCTGTGCGGCCGGCGGGCGTTTCACCTGCCGGATAGCAGATTATTGACGTTTATACGCGTTCAGAACAGGCAGCGAGCGCCTTCTGCAGTTCGGCCAGCCCATCGATTTCCGTTACGATGTGGCGTAACGATTTCATCGCGGCAGGCACATGCTCAAGAAAATGTTTATGGCCTTTCGCGAGACCCAGAAAGCTATACGCTCCGAGCGCCTGCATCAGACGTTGCATCGCGCAAAGCCGCAATTTGGAATCGAAGCCGCCGTTAAGCGCCACTCCGTTCTCGATCTGCTGCTCGCGATAGTACCCGATCAACTCGGCACGCTCCGCTTCCGTAAGAGCGACATACGGATCGTAGATCAACGAAGCGAGATCGTACTGCGGAAGGCCGGGCCGCAGTCCCTGGAAATCGATAAGATAAGCCTGTGCGTTTCGGATAATGATGTTTTGCGATTGAAAATCGCGGTGCACCAGAACGCGCGGCAAGCAAGCAAGCTCCTCGGCAATTTGATTTAACGCCGGCAATCTGGCGAGCGAAGCGAGCTTTGCGTTGTCGAGGGCAAAATAGCGGCCGAGACAGTTTTCGAAAAAGTAATTCTGTTCCCATACGTAAAGCGCGGCGTTGAACTCGTCGGGCAAATGTTTCTTCATTTCGACGCATACGGACTCCGGCAATCTATGAAGCGTCGCAATCTGATCGAGGGCCGATTCGTAAAAAGCGCGGCGCACCAGCCAGCTCTCGCGGCGATAACTGTAGAGATCGCTCTCGCCCAAGTCTTCGATCCAGACGAGCCCCTCTGCCGGATCGTGGAAATAAATCTTCGGCACTCGAATCCCGTGCTCGTCGAGAAATTTGGCAATCTGGACGTAATGCTGATTCTCTTCGCGCTCCAGATTGTATTTGACCAGAATCACCGTCTGGTCCACGGAGCAACGAATTCGATAAAATTTCCGGTCCGATCCTCCTCTTTCGATGGGCCTGATTTTTATCTGATCGACATCCAGACGCGGGAAATGCATCCGCGTTCGCCGGAGAAGAAGGTCGGTTCTCACAATTTTAGATGTCGATGTTGCGATGGACGCCGCTGGCCTGTTTTTGGGAACGGACAATACAACCCTGTAGGTGACTTTTGGAAGCAATTTGTGCACCGGCCCACAAAATCGTGTCTTCCAGAATCGCTTCCGACCCAACGCGACAATCCTGTCCGACGACTGTGCAGCCGCGTAATCGCGCGCTTGGATCGACAATCGCGGTCTTGTGGATCGACAATCTCCAATCGGTCGTTTTTACATGGTGTGGCTTCCATTGGTCGCGGAAAAGCGTGCGGTGCACCTCGAGATAGTCAGCGCGCGAACCGATGTTGAACCACTTTCCGTCATTCATCACCAAGCCGCCGATCTTGCCGCCTTGGCCGATCCAATCAGCGACAATCGGAACGAAAGAGATTTTTCGATGCGGCGGGAGCCGACGGAAAATTTCGCGATTCCAAATCGCGATATTGGCAAAATCGTAATTCCCGGACACGCCGTATCTGCGTGAGATATCGACGACGCGGTGATCGCGGAAAGCCACGTTTGCAGCCAAACCGGTTTCGCGCAGCGCAAGCGTAACGTCATTCCTGCGATGAAAATGTTCGTCGATCAAAGGTTGCAGGTTGATGTCCGTCAGGATGTCGCCGCTGTAGGTAATGAACGGCTCGCCGTCAAGACAGCGTTCTACATTCTTGATTCCGCCGCCGGTTTCGAGCAGCTCCGGCTCGTGAACCAGCGTGATCGAATGGCGGGCATAGCTGTTTTCGCCAAAAAAGCTTTGAAATAGTTCGGGGCGCTTGTGCGTGTTAATGACGAACCGGCTCGCTCCGAGGTCAATCAAATGATCGAGCGCAAAAGTGATGAGTGGTTTTTGAAAAATCGGAATGAGCGGTTTGGGCAAATCGTCCGTGAGCGGCCTGAGTCGCATGCCAAGACCCGCGCCTAAGATGAATGCCTGTGTGATACGATCCATCGTTGGTGCCGCGCGAGTCGCTCAAGGAGCAGTGGTGTCCAGTCCGCCGAAAAGCTGCGCCATGTGATTCATAGCTGATCGCGCGAATCTCTCAATCCCTACCTCGGTCTCGCTGTTCCGGGCATTTCCAACGAATCCGTAATCCGAATCTTCTTCACGACCAGTTCGTCGATTTCCATTCGCTTGATTCTTGCCCGGCCAATCGCCAGCCGCCCGATTGCAACTGCGCCTAGAGCGAGCGCGCCAAGGGCTAGCGCGCCGACAGCGAAAGCTCCAATAGCTTGCGCTCCCATGGCCAGTGCGCCAGGACGCATCGCGCTAAGATCACTTTTTGTTTCTGGTTCGCGCATATCGTGGCAAGTCGTCGGCGAGCTGAATCCACGGCAATCGATCCTCTGTCCAAGTGTGATCCTGAGGCAGAATCGCATCGGGATAATCGAAACTGCAAACGGCTACGTCCACTTCGTCGGCGTCCGGTTCACTCAAGAACGTCAAGGTTGTGCCGCAGTTTGCGCAGAAGGAACGAACGCGCCCGGCCCATGCAATTTCATGCGGTGTGCCGTGAGTGAGTCGAAAACTGTGTCCCCGGAAGGAGGCCCAGGTCACGAAGGGCGCGCCACTGTTCTTGCGACAGTCGGCGCAATGGCAGTGGGTAATGTTATAAGGCTCGCCGGTCGCTTCATAGCGGACTGCGCCGCACAGACAACCTCCGAGCACAATGCTTGCCGCCATCCGCCCTACCTTTTTAAATAAAGCGTGCGCGTGCCGAAATCGATGATGCCGTGATGCCTGTTGAGAATTTCGGCGCCGAGCAAGCCAGCGACCGGCGGTGAACCCCGTAATAACCCGCCATGAATCAAGCCCTCCAGATCGACGACGCCCACTTCCTTGCCGATGATCTCGACCGACCCAACCGATAATTTGCGGATTCGCGCCACCCACACCCCACGCTCTTTCAGGTTCACGGCGGAAGAACTAAACTGTGTCTCGCGGGTCGCAATCCGCATTCGCCGAACGAAGGAGCGATGCAGAAGCGTAGCAAAAGAACCCGTGTCGATCATAAGCCTGGCAGCCTTGCCATTGATAGAGCCATTAACGTATAAGTTGAAGCCGTCACTGACTTGAATCGGCACAGCTTGCAATCCGCGGTGGTCGAGACCCGGAGCGTTCCCGGCAACGTCGGGATCGATATTTAAGACAAGCAGTTGCCGCTGACAATCCAGCACCGCCTTGGTCGGGAAAAGAATATCCGCCCCGATAATTCCATCGATTTCCTGTTCGCGCCGTAATCGCGCGACTCGACTCGAATTGCCTAGATCGACCGTAACCACCGGCTCGTCCACCAGAGTTAGCGCGCCGAGTCGTAGCTCCCGTGCAATCGCCACATTATTGAATGCGCCATTAATCTGAATACGGCCGGGAAGGTTCGACTTTGCCGTAATTGGCTTAAGCCCGAAATATTCGCGACGATGCAAAGCAATCGCGCTTACCGGCGCACCGCTGTCGACCCCAAGCCACGCTGGCTTGCCATTGATATAAGCGCGTACGAGCAAATGATTTTGTCGCGAACGCAGCAACGGCAGCGCTTCAAATTGCGGAGTAGCTGGCCGCAGGGCGGCGGGCAATTCGGCAATCAGCGCCAGCCCAACGCATAAGATCGACAAAAACCTCCAGGCAGACGAAAGAGGATTCGGGAACGTCACGCGGCGGAGATTAGCATGATTCTTTTTACACGAAAGCGGTTTCGCGCTTGAATTCGCTCGACTCGGGCAAGGGTGGAGCGCAGAATTATTTTGGCGTTGCCCGATTCGGTTGAGTGATGATTAACTCTTCGCCAAATCCGACCGCTCAACAGAGACGCCCAATGACTCCGCCGCCTGCAGCCGACGATAAATTCGTTAGGGGACTCGGCTTGCTCGATTCGACCATGCTCGTCGCTGGATCGATGATCGGCTCCGGGATTTTCATTGTCTCGGCAGATATCGGTCGGTTGGTTGGTTCTGCGGGTTGGCTGCTCGTTGTGTGGGCAGTGACCGGTGCGCTCACCGTGACGGCTGCGCTCAGCTACGGCGAGCTTGCCGCGATGATGCCGCGCGCCGGTGGGCAATATGTGTATTTGCGCGAGGCATATGGTCGGCTCTGGGGATTTCTCTACGGCTGGACATTGTTCCTTATCATCCAGACCGGTACGATTGCCGCCGTGGCGGTGGCGTTCGCGCGCTTTCTCGGGGTGTTTACGTCGATTATTTCACCGACCCAGTGGATCATTCCACCAATCATCCTGTCGAGAAATTACGCGATCAGTCTTTCGACGCAGCAACTAGTGGCGGTCCTCATCATCGCGTTTTTGACCGTCGTGAATACGCGCGGGCTTGAGCTAGGCAAACTCATCCAAAACATTTTCACTTCCGCGAAAACCTTGTCGCTGATCGCGCTGATCGCGCTTGGGATTTTCGTTGGGCGCAACGCTAACGCACTCAGCACAAACTTCACGAATTTTTGGACGCCGGGCGCCGCGGCACCAATTAGGTCCGATCTTTCGTTTGTCGCAACGGTCTCGGCAACGGGCGGCGCACTGGGAATGTTGATCGCAGTATGTGTGGCGCAAGTCGGCTCGTTGTTTTCCGCCGATGCGTGGAACAATATCACGTTCACTGCTGGAGAAGTGCGAGAGCCGCGTCGGAACATACCGCTGTCGCTGGCCATGGGCACAGGGCTGGTCATCACGCTCTATTTGCTTGCAAACGTAGCCTACCTTTTTGTGTTGCCGTTAGACAAAATCCAACACGCGCCGGACGATCGCGTCGGAACAGCGGCAATGGAAGTGATGTTCGGCGGCGCGGGCGCAGCCATCATGGCAGTAGCGATCATGATTTCGACGTTTGGATGTTGCAATGGACTCATCCTCGCGGGCGCGCGGGTGTATTACGCGATGGCGCTAGACGGATTGTTTTTTAAATCGACAGGCAGGCTGAACGCGAAGCACGTTCCGGCGATGGCACTGGCGTTGCAGGGCGTTTGGACTGCATTGCTCGTGTTGCCGCGGACACGCTTGCGCGATCCAGTCACGAACGCACCGATACTGGATGCTTCGGGTGTCGAACAGTACGGAAACCTCTACGGCATGTTGCTCGATTACGTTGTCTTCGCGGTTCTGATCTTCTACGTGCTGACGATTGCGGGCGTCTTTGTGCTGAGGCATACTCAGCCGCAGGCGGAGCGACCGTATCGCGCGTTCGGTTATCCCGTGCTGCCGGCGTTCTACATCGTCGCCGCTACCGTAATTTTGATCGTGTTGGCCATTTACCGGACGCAAACCTCGTGGCCTGGCTTGCTTCTTGTACTGGCCGGCGTGCCGGTTTACTTCCTGTGGAGGAGATCACGGCCGGCTTGACTTGCCACGTTTGGTAGCCCATTTAGCAAACTCACAGAACAACTTCGCCTATGAATTTATTTCGACGAAAGAGCGTCACCGATCTGCAGGCTGAAGCACTCACCGATCACAGCCTCAAGCGAGCACTTGGCGCGCTGAATCTTACCGCGCTCGGCATCGGCGCGATCATTGGCACGGGCATCTTCGTGCTGACGGGCACGGTCGCCGCGCAGAATGCCGGGCCCGCTGTGGTGCTCTCATTCGTGCTCGCGGGCGTGGCATCAGTCTTCGCTGCATTATGCTACAGCGAATTCGCGGCGCTCGTCCCGATGGCAGGCAGCGCTTATACCTATGGTTACGCCACTCTTGGCGAACTTTTCGCATGGATCATTGGGTGGGACTTGATTCTGGAATATGCCGTGGGCGCGATCACTGTATCCATTGGCTGGTCCGGCTATGTCGTATCGTTCCTGCACGATTTCGGCATTAACATTCCGCCGGAGCTATCGGCCGCTCGGGGCACGGAGTTGATTAATATTCCTGCTGCCCTGGCACCGCTGGTGAAAGCAAAGATCGGCTGGGTGGTGAGCAGCGCCTCTCTCCTCGATCAAATCAAGGCTGCGGGAGCCGACTCGACAGCACTCACGCACGTGACGACGATCTTCAATCTGCCCGCAGTGTTCATCATCTTTGTCGTCACGACGCTGCTCGTCGTCGGCATTAAAGAATCGGCGAACTTCAATAATTTTATCGTGCTGGTGAAGGTCGCCGTAGTGCTGCTGTTTATCTTCGGGGCCTTTCATGCCATTACAACGACGAACTGGCATCCGTTCATCCCGGCGAACACGGGCCAGTCCGGTCATTTCGGCTGGAGTGGCGTGATGACGGGCGCTGGTATTGTCTTCTTCGCCTACATAGGATTCGATGCGGTTAGCACCGCCGCACAGGAGGCGAAAAATCCGCAGCGCGACATGCCCATCGCCATCATCGGCTCGCTCCTGATTTGCACAGCGCTCTACATTCTCGTCTCGGCAATCGCGACCGGCGTTGTGCCTTACGGTCAGCTCGACGTCCCCGACCCGATCGCCGTGGTGGCGGACCACGCCGGCATGGACTGGATGGGACGGTTGATAAAACTCGGCGCCATCGCTGGTTTGTCGTCGGTTATCCTCGTGCTGTTGTTAGGCCAGTCGCGCGTATTTTACAGCATGGCGCGCGATGGTCTGCTGCCGCCATTCGTTAGCCGGGTGCATCCACGTTTCCGCACGCCTTGGCTAACTTCGATTGTGACCGGCGTGGGCGTGGCGATCTTTTCCGCCGTCTTCAACGTGCGCGAGGCCGGCAGCTTGTGTTCCATCGGAACGTTGCTCGCATTTGTCATTGTCTCAGTAGGAATTCTCGTGCTGCGTGTCCGCGAGCCGAACCTGCCGCGTAGATTCACGACGCCATGGGTCTGGTTTGTCGCGCCGGCGGGCGCGCTCTCCGCACTCGCTCTCATGGCCTCCCTTCCCTGGCCGACTTGGCGGCGGTTGATCGTCTGGTTCATAATCGGCATCGTGTTTTACTTCTGCTACGGCGTCCGCCGTAGCCACCTCGCTCGGCCGCGCGTTTAGACGAACACGTTAGCGGCGGCCAAAATGTCGCGAGGAAGCACTGATTTGCCTTACCGGTAATTGCAATCGTTCGTTAGGTCTCACGGTTTTGTTGGTCGAACAAAACCCAATCTCGCGCTGGAAGTTTCCCATTACGGATAGCTCCTCCAAACCGGACGGACCATCTTGCAATATCAACCAAGCGGACCGTGAGCGAACGAAGAGTTGATGGCGCTTATTTACGCGGCGCCTGAACTTCACATTCTCCCGCCAAATCCAGGTGACGAACTTGTCTGGCCGAGACTGAGAAGTGCTTCTGTCCGTTCGCGCAGCGTTTCGCTGTCGGCGTTACGACTAAACTCGCTCCGGGCCGCCGCAATTTCGGACAACGAAAGATCCATCGCGCGAAGAACTTCCCGCTCTTCCGGGCTCAATTTCTTGTGCACTTCGTTACTCAACGCACGCTTTTGAAGTTGCGAGACGATTTCGGCCAAAGCATCACCATTCGCTGCTCCAAGCAAATCGAGAAGCCGCTGAAATCCGAGGTGAAATGGTATCGTGACAAGATCAAAATCTGCGGGAGCCGCGACCTGGTCGGGCGGCATTCTCACTTTATCGGATATTGCTACTGAGTGCCAAACATCTACCGGTTGATAATATCCAATCTCGACGTGGTAGGAGCCGCTCGGTCGCGGAACTGCGATGTAAAAATAACCGGCCATCGGTTCGACGGCCACGTTCTTTTCCTCGACCTCGTCTGCACGATACACCCGAAGATGAACCTGTCGATCGACCGGCACCGTTCTCGCAAAAACCGTCAGCCAATCGACGCTCCAGCAGGTGAAGATTGTGCATGGATCACGCGCGATCGCGAATAACATTGGCACCCCTTGAACCCGCGGAAGCCCGACATTATCGAACTCGCCGACATCTCTCCCCTCCTCGCTATCCTGGGGGACCACTGGTCCATTCGAAATGCGAAAACCATCTGCGAATTTGGATTCCTCCGGGTGCCGTTTGGAATTTTCTCTCGGCATGGCGATCTAATTAGCAACTTGGCGCAAATCGGACAAAGACAAAGTGAATCTTGGCGGTTGAAATAAAGTTCAACCACGAATGCACACGAACAAACACGAATCATCAGAAAGTTTGGCGTTTCATCAAACTAAAGA
>VBQC01000124.1 GCA_005887825.1 Verrucomicrobiota bacterium
AGCGGCGGTCGAGTAGGCCACACACTCGGGCCTCATTCCGAATCGCAGGTGCGCGCACTTTTTGCCGTTTTTGCGCTGGGCTTTACTGCCATCGCAGTAGAGGTGGTGCTGTTGAATCTGCGTGCCTGGCAATTGCGGGAGCCATTACGGCTGAATGCGAAGGAGAGGTTGATCACGCTCTATGAGGTAACGGGATGGAGCATCCCGGTTGGCATTGGAATCGTTTCCCTCGTCCTCGCTCTCACTCTACCGAGGGAGCAGATCGAATGGAGCGGGTGGGTTTATTTTTCGATGGTAATTCTGGTGCCCCTGCATTCAGCCTGCCGCAAACAAAGGATGGAATAGAAGAAACAAGGCGGAAGGCAGCCGCTTTTGTTGATGTTCGAGAAAACAGCGGCGAGGATCGATGCGAGAACAGACCATCAAGGCAAGCAAAAGGGATTGCTGCGGGCGGCGTTACGCATAATCTGCCGTAGCGCAGCATGAAGATCGGTTTTGCTCAAATTAATCCGACCGTCGGGGATTTGAGGGGCAATTGCGAACTAATCATCGGCGCTTACGAGCGGCTCGCCGCGGCCGGTGCAGAGTTGGTTCTCACACCGGAACTGGCCATCACGGGATACCCACCCCAGGATCTGGTTTTCAAATCGCGTTTCGTCCCTGAGAATCTTGCTGTTCTCGAAAAACTTCACTCTTGCGTGGGAGAGGCGGCGTTGCTGGTCGGTTTCGTTGACCGGAACGAGGGGCGCGGCAAACCGTTTCGTAATGCCGCCGCTTTGCTCGAACGCGGCAAACCGATCCGTAAAGCGCATAAGTCGCTCCTTCCGACCTATGATGTTTTCGACGAGGACCGTTATTTCGAGCCGGCCAGCCGCGTCGAGCCGTTTACTGTGCAAGGCAAAAAAATCGGTGTGACCATTTGCGAGGATATTTGGACCGAACATTATCTGCCGCGGCCGCTTTATGATGTCGAACCGGTGCGGGGTTTGGTGGAGCAAGGCGCGGAGATCATCGTCAATCTAAGCTCCTCACCGTTTACTTTGCACAAGCCGGCGATCCGTTACAAGATGGTAGGCGCGCTGGCGCGAGCCTATCAACGGCCAATCTGTTATTGCAATGTCGTAGGCGGCAATGATCAGCTTGTGTTCGATGGCAATTCGATCGCCGTAAATCCGGCGGGCAGGTTGATCGCACAACTGGCCGCATTCCGCGAAGATGAGGCGGTCGTCGATACCGAATCGAGTTCCACAATTGAATTCCACGAAGGCAAGACGCCGGAAGTCCTCTTCGCCGCTCTTTCTCTAGGGGTTCGTGATTATTTCGGCAAATGCAATTTTCGTTCTGCGGTGATCGGCCTGAGCGGCGGAGTCGATTCTGCGGTCACCGCGGTCATCGCGGTAGATGCGCTGGGGGCGGAGAATGTGACTGGCGTTTCCATGCCCAGCCCGTACTCCTCGCGCGGCAGTATCGACGACGCTCGCGCGCTCGCCCGCAATCTCGGGATCAAATTTCTCGAGATTCCGATCACCGACGCGTTCAGGGATTTCAAAGCGCAGTTCAAAGAAGTTTTCAAGGGACTGCCTGAAAACGAGACCGAGGAAAATATGCAGCCGCGTTTGCGCGCGATGACATTGATGGCACTCTCGAACAAATTCGGACATCTGTTGGTGACCACTGGAAACAAGAGCGAACTGGCAGTCGGCTATTGTACGCTCTACGGAGATATGGCGGGCGGGCTGGCTGTGATCAGCGATGTGCCGAAGACCATGGTTTACGAGCTGGCGCGCTGGATCAATTCCGACTACGCGCTACAGAGTGGTTGCAAAGACGAAATCATTCCAAGATCGACAATCGAAAAACCGCCCAGCGCGGAATTGAAACCAAATCAAAAGGACCAAGACTTCCTGCCCCCGTACGAGATTCTCGACGAAATCCTGCGGCTTTATGTCGAGGAAAACTTAAGTGCGCGAGACATCATCGCCCGCGGATTCGATGAGAAGACCGTGCGCTGGGTACAGCGACGTATCGATCTCAACGAGTATAAACGCGAGCAGGCCGCGCCGGGACTAAAGATAACCAGCCGCGCTTTTGGTATCGGCCGTCGCATGCCGATTGCGCAAAAATACGTCGATTAAGCCGGAGATCTTGCACCGTGCAGGACTTGAACCTGCAACCCAGTGATTAAGAGTCACTTGCTCTGCCAATTGAGCTAACGGTGCTATTTACCTGCGAAAATAAGGCGAACTCAAATCAACTTCGGCCGTTTTATATACCGGTTTCAATGGAGCGGCAATCGGAGGATACGCTTCCAGCCTGTCCCGGCCGACAAGCATCTTGCATGTCGAGCCTCTCGCTTTGTTCGCCAGACTGGAAGTCCGGCGGCCGAGTCAGACAGGATGTCTAACTTCCGGGCGCTTCACGCCTGCGTGTGACGGGCGTAGTGAAGCTCAACGCCTTTCGGGAGCAAACGCTTGCGGCCGCGTTGTCGCCGGCGCGCCAGCGTGGCACGGCCCGCTTTTGTTTTCATGCGTGCACGAAAACCGTGCTGACGTTTGCGTGTTCGCTTGGATGGCTGGTAAGTCCGTTTCATAGAACCGAGAAATAGCTTCGGGCCGATTTAAGAGCGCTTACACTAAGAGTGTGTATAGCGTTGTCAATGTTGCCAAAGCCGCCGAAAATAAACCGCTAATCCCGCGACCGCGGGACCAATGCACCCGAATAACGGCAGGTGAACCGTGAATCGTGATTCGATGTAACGATGTGACGATTTACTTTGAACGCTTGAACGCTTGAACGCTTCAACGCTTGGTGTCCATTCGCGGTTGACTGGCGGTATTCATTTACAGGATTGCCAGCGCCGCCAATATTTGAAATAAGCAGTACGAACAATGAGCGCAAATGTCATAATCGAGCCAGCAACCGAGGCCGACCTGGACGAATTGTCCGAAATGCTCGGCGAGTTATTTACCCAGGAAAGCGACTTTCGCCCGGACAAAGAGAAACAGCTTCGCGGTTTGCGTTTGATTTTCGAACAACCCAGCCGCGGCCGGGTTTTCGTGCTCCGGCGCGACGGCGCCATTGTTGGAATGATCAACTTGCTTTTTACGATCAGCACGGCCGAAGGCGGTTTCGTCATGGTGCTCGAGGATCTGGTGGTCCACAAAGAGTACCAGAGCAAGGGTTACGGCTCAAAACTTCTCCAACACGCAATTGATTTCGCGAAACAGAAAAATTTCCTTCGCATCACGCTGCTGACCGACCGGCCCGAAAACCTGGCGCAGGAGTTTTTCCGGCGCCACGGCTTCGTCGAGTCATCCATGATCCCGATGCGGCTGTGGATCACACCGCCGAACGACCAGACGGAATAGGACGTGTAGGGAGGCACCGCTGAGGGCTGTAGCGACAGCCGTAGGGGTAACCTTATTGCAGGCGAGACGCTTGCCTTTACAGTTTCTTACCGGCAGGCAATGACGCGCTCTTATCGTCGCGACTTTTTTTATCGATCCAGGCGCTCAATTGAGGCGTGAGACGTTTTTTGAATTCCGATCGGAACTGAATTTCATCGACGGCTTTTGCAACTTCCGGCGCACTTGCCGGGGGCAAATTAGTCTTTGCGTACGCCTTTAGCTCAGTCGCCCGCGAATCTTCTGAGAAGAAGGTGAACAGACTGGGCGCGTACCTGTTGGCGCCGAGCGCATCGGTCTTAGCGACCAACGGTTTCATATTCGTCCTCGCAAAATCCCACGCAATATCCGCATGATCACTTTCGCGTGCGACCATCGAAACGAGAAATACCGCACGGCTCGTTGGCAGCTCATCCGTGAGCGAAATGGGAAGCGTTTTCTTCACCAGCCTGGAATCGATCGCACCAGCCAGCGCGTTGTAATAATTTTGCTTTTCTTCGACGCTCGTCGTCTTCAAACCGAGCTCGTGGAGCTGGTTCCAAGTTTTCTCGTCGCCATAACGGCCAACGACCGCAAAAACCGGCGAACGCAGGTCGGGCGCGAGGGACGCTGGATCGGTGAGATATTTTTCGAAACGTTCGCGACAGCCCGCGATAATTTCCGGATCGTTTAAATCTCCCAGCGCAGCGATCAAGCTCGCACGCAAGTTTCCGGCGGCAGGCGCTTCGCTCGCTTTCGGCTCCCAGCCGAGCCTCTCAAACGTGGGCCGCAAGAGGGAGCGTGCGTAACGCTGAAACTTTTCCCGCTCCGGACTGCCGACGAAGAGCCGGTTGAGAAAACCCAGCACGTTGATGAGCTGCTCACGCTCGGCGAGCTCGATCGAAGCGGGCAATTTTTCCACCAATCCAAAATAGAGTGAAACCGGCGCGCGATCGGCCTGGACCAGTGCCCACGCGTCGCTCAGGAGGTTGACACGATCTTCAACGCCCAAATTCGGCAGAGCCTGGAGCAATAAATTCCATGAGGGCTCGTCGTATTCGACACGATAATTTCCAGCGCCGTTTACATTCAATTTGAGGGCCCGATCTGCGGGAATGTTTTGCAAATTGTCGGTCTTACCGGTCATCAGCAAAGTCGCAGGGGCTTCTCCGACCACCGCATAAGTTAGCGGGATTTCCCATTCCAGCGGCGGAGCCTTCTTAAAATTAATGGTGAAGCGCTCCTGCGTCAGCGATACCTTGTCGCCTTCTTCTCGCTTGACCTCGACGACCGGAAATCCCGGTTGTTGCGTCCAGACGGCTGCGATTTTCCCGACTGGTTTCTTCGAAGCTTCCGAGAGCGCATTCCACAAGTCGGCGGTCGTGGAGTTCGAATATTTGTGCCTGGCGATATACTGACGAATTCCCTCGCGGAAAATATCTTCGCCAAGAAAACTCTCCAGCATTCGCAAAAACGACTGGCCCTTTTTGTAAGTGATATCGTCGAAGGCGCTGCTGGCCTCGGCCTCAGTGGCGATGGGCTGCTGAATTGGATGTGTTGTCGATCTTGCGTCACCTTCCATCGCCTGTTCCCTGGCGATACCAACGCGCCGCGTGGGATCGCGCGGCAGATTTCTTCGCAGCCAAACCTCCCATTGCGGATTGAAATACGCGGTGCATTTCGTGCCCATCCAGGAGGCGAACCCTTCGTTGAGCCACAGATTGTCCCACCAGGCCATCGTCACAAGATCGCCGAACCATTGATGCGCCATCTCGTGCGCGAGCACTTCGTAGATGTTTTGCTTCGTCTCCGCAGAGGAATTTTTCGGATCAAATAGAAGCGCAGACTCGTAATACGTAATGCCGCCCCAGTTTTCCATCGCGCCGCCAAAACCGCCGGGCAGAGCGATTTGATCGAGCTTCGGCAACGGATAAGGCACACCGAAATAATTGTTGTAATATTTCAGAATCTGCGCTGTGGCTTCGAGCGCGTAACGACCCACTTCCGCTTTGCCCTTTGTCGCGATCACACGAAGCTGCGTAGGGCCACTTCGCGATTCGATGAGATCGAGTTCGCCCGCGACGAAAACATTCAGATAACTCGACATCGACGGAGTCGCGGCAAAGCGCACCTCTTTTCCGCCGGCGATTTTTTTCTCACTCTCGATCGGCATGTTCGACACTCCGAGCCAGTTTTCCGGCACGACCGCCGTCAATTGAAAACGCGCGCGAAAAACCGGCTCGTCCCAACAAGGAAAAAATCGGCGAGCGTCGGTGGCTTCAAATTGCGTTCCGAGCATGATCTTTTTCGTCCCGCTGCCTTGCTCCTGGTAGCGCATGTAGAAAAGTCCCTGGCCTTGCTGATTGATCTTGCCGGTAAAGCTAAGCGCGAGTGTGTGGTCGCCAGGTGCAAGGTCTGATGGCAGCCTCAGGGCGAGCAGTTCGTTCTTCTCGTCGATCCTAATTGCAGAGTCGGGCAACGCCTTGCCATCGAGAGACGCGTCTGTGATTTTGAGCTCGAGCGCATTCAGCACAAGCTGACGAATCGGGCTGCGAACGCTCAGCTTAACGGTTTCCATCCCGGTGAACGTAAACTTGTCGATGTTCGGGACGATCCGAACAGAATATTCTAGCGGGACGACTTCTTTTGGCAGTTTTCCCGGTGTACTCTCGAAGTTGAAAGGTTTTTCTGCGTGCACGCCAGGGCGGAATATAATGAAAAATAGACCAATGAAAAAAAGAAGCGGAATGCGCATTTCCCGCATTAAACAACGTGTGGCGACGTTTGCATCTCCAAACGCGAATTCTGTGGTGGCAGCCGTGTCGGCTGCAACGTTTGTGAAGCAGGCGACACGCCCGCCTCTACAGATCCACCTACTGCACAACCAGTATCAACAGTAATTGCCCACTTCCCACCTGCGGACCTTTGATCACGAGTGGACTGCGTTTGCTCAATTTGGCATCCGTCTCGAGCAGGAGCTCTTTCTCTTTATAAAGCTTGAGGTTCAAAACATAACCGGCTTCGCTTTCGCCCCGCGCATCCACGTGCAGGCCGAAGAATTTGCTTGTCGCGAGCCAATCTTCCTGGCCGGTTGTCAGCAACTTGCGCGACTGGCCGATGACCTGAAATTGGTTGTAGCCGAAAAGTTTCTTCAGGGACCCCTCGATCCGAGTCAACTCCAACGGAATCGGTTGCGGCTGCGCGACATTCTCCGCGATAACGAGTCCGCTCCAAACTGTCTCTGCGCCCTGCAACTTTGGCGATGCGCTCATAATCAGCGCGGTAAAAGCGGCGACGAGCGCGAGCGAACGACCCATGAACGGTTGGTTATTTGGCTGCGTAATCGGACGGCAACGATTGTAATCCCTCAGTCCAGAGAACCGTTACGCGACCCTCTTTTGCCTCGAACATCGAGATGGTCGCATTTGGGCTTACCACCGGATCAACGCGCGCGTTAAGAATTTGCGTGAGGTATTGTGACTGCTCAGCGGGATTCTTGTCGCGCATGACGAAAATCGCAAAAACCAAAAAGACAGCGAGCGACGCGGTCCCCGTCCACAGCAGCCGGCGAATCGTCCACCAGGTGGAAACCTCGATCCGGCGGCCGCCGGACTCCCGAGATGACCCAGCAGTTTCTCGTGCGATTCTTTCGCGCAGCTGATGGCTGAAAAATTCTTCATTCATCAGCGTCTGCGCGCCGATTTCGCGTTTCAAAAGAACGCCGAGTTTTTTCGCCTCCGCTTTTTCCGCTTCAGCAGCGGCCTTGTCCGGCAGCGAGGCTTCAAATTCAGTTAGTTCCCTGCCGCTGAGCTGGCCGTCCAGCCATGCGGTCCACTTTTCTTCAAATGTTTTCATAAACGTCCTTCAGCAAATTTTGCAATTTCTTGCGCGCATAAAAGAGGCGCGACATCACCGTGCCAATCGAGCAACCGAGCGTTTCTGCAATTTCGTGATACTGCATCTCTTCAATTTCCTTCATTAAAATTACCGCTCGATGCTCAGGCGAGAGCTGGGCAATTGCGCTCTCGATCCGCGCCCGGATCTCGCTCCGTTCCATTGTTTGATACGGCAATGCGGCCGCTTTCGGTACCGTTTTGGACGCCGGATCGATTTCCTTTAGTTCGATCGCATCGTCGAATTCGGGGCCTCCACCCTTCACCTTTTTCTTCCGCAGCCAATCGATCGTCACGTTCATGACGATCCGATAAATCCAGGTATAAAACGACGAATGCCCACGAAAGCGTTTGATCGACTTCCACGCTTTCACGAAGGTGTCCTGAGCCAGATCCCAGGCGTCCTGCTCACTATGGACCATGTTGTAAATCATGCCGAATACTCGTGTTCGGTAACGTGTTACCAGCTCGTCGAATGCTTCGGTGTCGCCAGCCTGGCATCGTTTCACCAGGTCCAGTTCCGACACATCGGCCTGAGCCGGAGTCGTTTCCGTTTGCATGATTGGACGGAACCGGCCCTGTTTCATTCAACTCCGAAAGCCTTCGGAGCCGAACCGGCGACGCCACTCGCCGCGATATTCACCCATTAGGGTGATAATGCCATCGCGTACCTGAAAGAGTCGCTGTTGCAACACTGAATACTGCGCCCGCGTAATCAGCTTTTCGGATAAGAGTTGCGCCGCCGCGTCCATCGAAATCGTGATCGCCTTCAAGGCTCGCTTCAGGTACGCAATCGTCATCCCGATTTCATCGATAGTGTCGCCGCTCAAGGCCGCGGCCAGCTTGGCGCTCGCTAGTGCAGAGTGTGTAGCCAGTTTCACCGCCGTCGGCTCGTTTTGAAGCGACTCGGCTTGATCGAACAGTTGATCGATCCAAATCGTTAGGGCAAAGGCGGCGCGATAGAGGTTGTGCTCCTCAAACGTTTCGGCTGATCTCGCTGCTTTATCCATGCCGAACTCGTCCTCTTCGTTCGCGTCTTCGTCGAGCAGCGCGTCCACCTCCGCGCTCCAATCCTTCGCGTCGAGCAATTGGGTCCAGCCCATCTCACGGGCAATGATTTCATCGCGTTGCGGATCATCAAGGTATGTTTCCAGCAATTGCATGTACTTCTCGGTCTTGTGATCCTGCTGCTGGAGAAAACGCTCCCAGTCGTACTCATCCCACATCGGTTCGGACTCGCCCTCGTAAGCGGCCATGCTCGACTAAACGTCAGCTTCCGTTTCTGCGCAAAAGATTTCGCATCGAGCGACGTCATTTCGTGTGGCGTCGCGATCCCTTTGACCGAATCGCAGATGTGCGCGTAAGGTGAGCCGTGCCTACGCGGCACTCACGCAACAGGTCTCATGACGGACGAGAGCAATGATGAGCAATTTTATCGCGATACCGAAAGCACTGCCTTTCCGAAACTCGACGATCGCCAGCTCGCGCTGCTTGAGCCTTTGGGGAAGCGGCGCACGTTGCAACGCGGAGAGTTTATCTTCAAAGCAGGGCAACGCGATCTCGGGCTGACCGTTATCCTGCGCGGCGAAACCGAAGTCTTCGAAGCGCGGGAAGGCACCGAGCAAATTCTCGCCACCGGCAGGGAGCGTGACTTCATCGGTGATGTTGCGATGTTACAAGGTACCTCCGCACTGGCCACTGCGCGCGTAAAGTCGGAACAGGCCGAAATTCTGGAAGTCCCGGCGGGAAAGATCCGGCGCGCGCTCGCCGAATTACCGGGTTTGGGCGGCCCCATCGTCAACGCTTTGATCATGCGTCGGCGGCGGTTGATGCGCGACCGTGAGTTCGCCGGCCTGCGCATCATCGCGTTGCGGGATTCGCGCGCGGGACGTCAGCTCGACGATTTTCTCGATAAGAACCGCATTCCCCATCGGCTGATCGAATTTGAAAGCGAACAGGGTCAGGCGCTCTGCCAGCGGCTGCACCTAACGAGTCGCGATTTGCCGACCCTCCTGACCGCGAACGGTGCTCCACTGCGCGGGCCCTCGCTGCGCGAAGTCGCACAAGTGGCCGGATTGCTTCGCCCGCTGGCGTACGAGAATGAAAGCGAAATCGCCTGTGATCTAACGATCGTTGGCGCTGGTCCGGCGGGTCTTGCCGCAGCGGTTTATGCGGCATCGGAAGGATTGAAAACGGTGGTTCTGGAAAGCTACGCGCCTGGAGGGCAGGCGGGCTCCTCGTCCTGGATCGAAAACTTTTTCGGTTTCCCTACTGGAATTAGCGGCGGCGACTTGACCTATCGCGCACAGCTTCAGGCCTATCGATTCGGCGCGAAATTTTCCACGCCAGCGCAGACACTTTCGCTCGACTACCACGACGGCGAAGAATATCGCGCGAGCCTGCAAATCGAAGGTTGCCCCGCTATCCTGCGTGCAAAATGCGTTCTCATCGCGACCGGCGCGGATTATCGGCGATTGGACGCCGAGGGACGTGAGCAGTTCGAAGGCTCGGGCGTTTATTATGCCGCGACAGCGTTCGAAGGGCAGCTCTGTCGCGGTGCAACAGTGATTGTCGCAGGGG